>JBPPMN010000011.1:0-7210 GCA_051306055.1 Acidimicrobiales bacterium | reverse complement strand
ACCCTGTCGTCGTGCACCCGGGCGTGCCGTACAACACGGTGATCCCGGTGGCCGAGGGCGCTGCGTACGACGTGGCCGTCACCGGTGATGACGACCTCGACGTGGGCGCCAGCGGCACCCGCGACTGCGAGCAGGCCGGTCTGGCCTCCACGGTGCTCGACTGCGCCGAGGGTGGCGTGGTCGTGACCCTCACCAACACCGGAGAGCTTCCTGCTGCGGTGACCGTCGACGGCGACGTCGTGGTCATCCCGGCCGGTGGCGAGACCTCCGTCGTCGTGCCGGTGGCCGAGAACGCCACCTACGACTTCGACATCGTCATCGACGGCTCCACCAGCACGATCACCGGTGAGCGCGACTGCGAGCAGCCGGGCCTCGTCTCGGCCCTCGTGGAGTGCGCCGAGGGTGGCGTGGTGGTGGTGCTGAGCAACACCGGCATCCGCGACACCACCGTCACCGTCGATGGTGACGAGGTCGTCGTGCCGGCCGGAGGGACCGCTGAGGTCCTCGTGCCGGTGGCCGAGAACGCCGCCTACGACTTCACCGTCGAGGGCGACGAGCTCAGCGAGCAGGTCAGCGGCACCCTCGACTGCGAGATCCCGCAGGTCGAGTCCATCCAGATCGAGTGCGCCGAGGGTGGCGTGGTCGTGGTCATCACCAACGACGGGGACCTCCCCACCACGGTGACGGTGGACGGCATCGACCACGAGATCCCCGCCGGCGAGACGGTGGAGATCCTGGTGGAGATCGAGGAGAACGAGGACTACTCGTTCACGGTCGAGGGCGACGGCATCGAGCAGATCGTCGAAGGCACCTACGACTGTGACCTTCCCGAGCCCTCGGTCGACGACGACGTCGTCTGCGCCGTGGGCGGGCTGGGCGTGATCCTGCGCAACACCGGCGACGACACCGCCACCTTCGTGATCACCTCACCGGCCCTGGCCGACGGGAGCACGGAGGCGGTGCTCGAGGCCGGTGACACCCAGACGGTGCTCATCCCGGTCGCCGAGGATGCCTCCACCGAGGTCGTCGTGACCTCCGGTGGCGAGACCCTCCTCGACGACACCCTCACCCGCGACTGCGAGCAGGTCGAGGGCAGCGAGAACAACCCCCCGACCGAGGTCGAGGGCACCACCACGCTGCCCCGCACGGGCAGCGACGCCCGCAGCCTGCTGGCCCTGGCCGGAGCGCTGCTCCTCGCCGGCGCTGCGCTGGCCTTCGGTGGCCGTCGCCAGGTCGAGCTGGCCTAACCACAGCACTGCCGCACGGGGTCTGGCGCTCGGCGCCGGACCCCGCCGCGGCAACGGGTGACGGAGCGCTCTCCCTCCGTCGCCGACAGATCTCCTTGGAGGGAGTGGACGAGGTCGCCCGAGGGTGGGCGGCCTCGCCCGCGCCTGCACCACGAAGCGTGTCGCTATCGTCGGCCCGGCCCGTGGGGATACGGGTGGGTTGACGCTTCGTCACCGTCGGTGGTACACCTTCTCACGCTACGTGACCACAGGCGGCGGACTCGCAGGTGGAGCGGAGCAGAACCACGGGGAGGCAACGATCCGTCGGGCGAAGTTGGTCGCTGATGCCCGGCGGGGAGCCAGAGCGAAACCGGTCCCGGAGCACCGTGCACCAGCACCCTGAGCTTCGAGGCGGATCAACATGGCGACGTCATCCCACACCGGTCGACCCGGCGGTCGGCTCCTGCAGCACCCCGCAGCCTCCCGGCGGCGACGCCGCACGCTCGGCCAGCTCCTGTTGGCGCTGGGCGTCCTCTTCGGCGTGGTGGGCGCCATGCTCCCCGCCAACGCCGTGCCCGACCCCAACGTGAGCGGCGACGGCTGGAGCTCCACCTGGCCCGGCTTCTGGCCGCCCAACGGCAACGACAGCTGGGACGACTACCTGCCGGCGGCCAACCCCACCCTCGACCCCGCCTGTGGCATCGACATCGGTGTGATCATCGACCGCTCCGGCTCCATCGCCGACGAAGGCGAGGCCACCAACTACAAGAACGGCGTGAAGGCCCTCATCGACGAGTTCGCCGGCACCCCCTCGAAGATCGGGCTGTGGTCGTTCGGGAGCAAGGCCTCCGACACCAACCCCGGCGACTACCCGTGGCACCAGATGGTCGACGTCGACGTGCCCGCCAACGTCACCTCGCTCAAGGACCTCATCGACGACGACCTCGACATCGTGTCCAACGTGTCCACCAACTGGGAGGAGGGCCTCCGCGCGCCGCTGCAGGCCAGCAGCCTCGCCGTGCCGAAGCCCGACCTCATGGTGGTCGTCACCGACGGCCAGCCGACCGTGCACGCCGACGACTCCGGCTCCGGCGGCACGGTGAACAACGCCGACATGGCCGGCGGCATCCTCTCCGCCAACCTCCTGAAGGCGGCCGGCATCCGCGTGCTGGCCGTGGGCGTGGGCGACGGCGTGGCCGTGAACGGGCTGCGCACCATCTCCGGCGACACCCCGTTCGACGGCTCCAACATCGACGAGGCCGACTACCTCACCACCTCGTTCGACGACCTGGCCACCTCGCTGCGGGAGTTCGCCACCGCTGTGTGCGGCAGCGCGGTGACCGTCACCAAGCTCGCCTCCACCACGGAGGCTCCCAACACCTTCGCCCCGGCTGCCGGCTGGGCCTTCGCGGGCACCCTGGCCAGCCCGCCGCCCTCGGTGTTCAGCACGCCCGACGACGGCATCACCGGCGCCGACGGCGAGGTCACCTTCCAGTGGACCTCGGTCGCCCAGGAGACCGCCACGATCACCGAGGCCCCCCAGGAGGGCTTCACCCTCCTGCCGGTCACCTGTGTCGACGAGGACGACGTCGCCTTCACCGACTTCACCGCGGTCCCCAACGGCATCCAGGTGACCCTCGATCCCACCGAGCGGATCCAGTGCGAGTTCCGCAACCAGGCCGCCGGCTTCGTCGACCTCGCGGTCGAGAAGGACGACGGCCTGGTGACGGCCGACCCCGGTGACACCCTCACCTACGACATCGACTACGAGAACCTCGGCTCGGTGGGCGCCACCGGCGTGGTCCTCAGCGAGACGGTCCCCGTGGGCACCACCTTCCACGCCGCCGGCTCCACTCCCGGCTGGACCTGCGCCGACGGCGCGCTGGCCGGCACCACCTGCGAGCTGGCCATCGGGAACCTCGCTGCCGGCGGCAGCGGCTCGGCTGCCTTCGCCGTCACCATCGCCAGCCCGGTGCCGGCGGGCACCACCGTGATCGACAACACGGTGAGCATCGACGGCAACGAGGACGAGACCAACACCGACAACAACACCGACGACGACGAGACCAGCGTGGTCGGCGTGATCGACCTCTACGTCGACAAGGTCGACGACCCCACCAGCACCACGTCCGGCGGGACGATCACCTACGACATCGCCTACGGCAACAAGGCGCTGGCCACCACCACCGCCACCGATGTGGTCCTCACCGAGACGGTGCCCGCCCACACCACCTACGTGGCCGCCGGCTCCAGCGCCTGGTCCTGCGCCGACGGCGCGGCGGCCGGCTCCACCTGTGCGCTGGCCGTGGGCTCCCTCGCTCCCGGTGACGATGGCGTGGCCACCTTCGTGGTCGAGGTGGTCGACCCCCTCCCCGCGGGTGTCACGGTGATCGACAACACCATCACGATCGGCGGGACGGGCACCGAGCTCGACCCCTCCGACAACAGCGACGACGAGGACACGCCGCTCACCACCCGGCTCGACCTCGAGGTCACGAAGACCGACGGTGGGGTCAGCACCGTGCCCGGTGGCACGGTGCAGTACACGATCGGTTACCGCAACGTGGGCAACCAGATCGCCTCGGGCGTGGTGCTCACCGAGACGGTTCCCGCCCACACCACGTTCAACGTGGCGTCTTCGACGCTCGGCTGGATCTGCGTGCCCGACGGCGACGCCGGCAGCACCTGCACCATTGCCATCGGCAACCTGGCGCCGTCGGCCGGCTACGCCAGCGTGACCTTCGCGGTCAACGTGGTCGACCCGCTCCCCGCGGGCGTCACCGAGATCGAGAACACGGTCGAGATCTCGGGTACCAACGAGACCGACCCGCCTGGCGACCTGCCCAACAAGGCCGGTGACACCACGCCGGTCGATGCTGCGCCGCAGCTCGAGGTGCTCAAGACCGACAACGCCGCCACCGTGGCGCCCGGCGATGAGCTCACCTATACGATCAGCTACCGCAACACCGGCAACCAGACCGCCACCGGCGTGACGCTGGCGGAGATCGTGCCCGAGCACACCACCTTCGTGGGACCGGCCGGCTGGTCCTGCGCCGAGATCCTGCCGACGATCGTGGGCTGCACCTACGCCATCGGCGACCTGCCGGTGAGCGACGTCTACAGCACGCTGACCTTCACGGTGGTGGTCGACGACCCGCTCACCGAGCAGGTCGACGAGCTGTACAACACCGTCGACATCAACTCCGACGACTGCCAGGGCCCGTGCGACACCGACGACGAGGAGACCCCCGTCGAGGCGGAGCCCGTCCTGACGGTCCAGAAGGACGATGGCGGCGTGAGCACCACGCCCGGCGGCACCGTCACCTACGACATCGACTACGCCAACGAGGGTGACGAGCCCGCCACCGGCGTGGTGCTCACCGAGACCGTTCCCGCCCACACCACCTTCGCCGGTCCGGCGGCCTGGTCGTGCAGCGTCGGCGATCCCGCCGGCACCGTGTGCACCATCGCCGTCGGGACCCTCGCCGCAGGTGCGACGGGCTCGGTCGAGTTCTCCGTCCAGGTCCTGAACCCGGTGCCCGCCGGGGTCGACCTGGTGGTCAACACCGTGTCCATCGACGACGACGACCCGGAGGTCCCGGGTGACAGCGACACCGACGACACCCCGCTCGACGCCGATCCCGACCTCACCGTCGACAAGGACGATGCGGGCGTGACCGTCGCTCCCGGTGGCACGATCAGCTACACGATCGACTACGCCAACGAGGGCGATGAGGGGGCCACCGGCGTGGTGCTCTCCGAGACGGTCCCGGCCGACACCACGTTCGTGGGTCCGGCGGCCTGGTCGTGCGAGCTGGGCGATCCGGCGGGCACGGTCTGCACCCTGGCGGTCGGCGATCTCGCCGGCGGCGCGAGCGGCAGCACCACCTTCGTGGTGCAGGTCGACGACACCGTGCCGGCGGGCGTCGAGGTGATCGACAACACCGTGAGCATCGACGACGACGTCTGCGTCACCTCCTGTGACGAGGACGACGAGGACACACCGCTCGACGCGGCGCCCGACCTCATCGTCACCAAGGACGACGGTGGCATCACCGCCGAGGAGGGCGACGAGGTCACCTACACCATCGTCTACGCCAACGTCGGCGACCAGGACGCCACCGGCGTCGTGCTCACCGAGACGGTCCCGTCGGGCTCCACCTTCGTGGGCCCCGACGACTGGACCTGCGTGGTCGACACCTGCACCGTCGAGATCGGTGATCTGGCGGCGGGCGACAGCGGTGAGATCGACTTCACCGTGCTGGTGGCTCCGGTGGCCGAGGGCCAGACGGAGCTCGACAACGTCGTGGTGATCGCCGACGACGGCGAGAACGGCGACGACCCGACGCCCGAGGACAACGCGGACACCGACGACACGCCCCTGCTGCGGCCCACGGAGGTGGAGCCCAACGTGATCGTGCCGCCGGCGCCGCCGGAGGAGGTGAAGGGGTCGGTCACCCTTCCCACCACCGGTGCCGAGACCAACCAGCTGGTGCTGCTGGCCGGACTCTCGATGGTCCTCGGCGGGATCCTGCTCGTCAGCGAGTCGTTGACCGCCGGCCGGCGCCGCCGCTCGGCTCTCCGCAGTCGCTGACCCAGCGCCGACCCTGACCGGGACCGCCCCAGTCGGGGCGGTCCCGGCGCGCCCGCGCCGGTCAGCGGCCGCCGCCCGGCCAAGTAGGCTCGCCGACCGTCCCGTGATCACCTGAGGAGGCGGGCCTGTGCCTGCGACCATCATCGTCGGAACCCAGTGGGGAGACGAAGGCAAGGGTCGCTTCACCGACCTCTTCGCCAAGGAGATGCACCTCGTGGTGCGCTACCAGGGCGGCCACAACGCCGGCCACACCCTGGTGGTCGACGGCGAGACCTTCGCCCTCCAGCTGATCCCCAGCGGTGTGCTCTACCCGCACATCACCCCGGTGATCGGCAACGGGGTGGTGGTCGACCCGGCCGTGCTGCTGGCCGAGGTGGCCATGCTCGAGGGCCGGGGCATCGACTGCTCCAACCTCAAGGTGTCGGGCAACGCCCACCTGATCCTGCCCTACCACCAGCTCATCGATCGCGTCACCGAGCGCCACCTGGGCAAGAACGCGCTGGGCACCACCCGGCGGGGGATCGGCCCGGCCTACGCCGACAAGGCGGCCCGGGTGGGCATCCGCGTGCAGGACCTCTACGACGCCGACATCTTCCGGGAGAAGCTGGCCCTCGTCCTCAAGGACAAGGCACCGCACCTGGCCAAGGTCTACAACCAGCTGGCCCCCACGGTCGACGAGATCGCGGAGGTGTACCTGGGCGACCTGGCGCCCCGCATGGAGCCCTACGTAGCCGACACCATCAACCTCGTGCACGAGGCCCTCGAGGCCGGCCAGCACGTGCTCTTCGAGGGCGCCCAGGCCACCTTCCTCGACCTCGACCACGGCACCTATCCCTTCGTGACCTCGTCGAACCCGGTGTCGGGCGGGGCGTGCACCGGCGCTGGCGTGGGGCCCCTCCACATCGATCGCGTCGTGGGGGTGGCCAAGGCCTACGTCACCCGGGTGGGCGCCGGCCCGTTCCCCACCGAGCTCACCGACGAGGTGGGCGACGCCATCGTGGAGCGGGGCCACGAGTTCGGCACCAACACCGGGCGCCAGCGCCGGCCCGGCTGGTTCGACGCCGTGATGCTGCGCCACGCCGTGCGCCTCAACTCGCTCTCCGAGGTGGCCATCACCAAGCTCGACGTGCTCGATGCGTTCGACGAGGTGAAGGTGTGCGTGGCCTACGAGGTCGACGGCCAGCGGCTGGCCCACCTCCCCGACAACCAGTCGGTGCTCCACCGGGTCACCCCGGTCTACGAGACGTTCCCCGGATGGGGGAGCGACCTCAGCGACGTCACCGAGCCCCACGACCTGCCCGCCCGTGCCCGTGCGTACGTTTCGTTCCTCGAGGACCAGGTGGGGGTGCCCATCACGCTCCTCGTCGTCGGCCCGGGCCGCGACCAGGAC
>JBPPMN010000200.1:0-9349 GCA_051306055.1 Acidimicrobiales bacterium | reverse complement strand
CGACGCCCCCTCCCACCTAGAGTCGCCGGCCAGCCGGGGTGGGCGGAAGCCCGGGGGAGCCCCCCAGGAGCAGGCGGGCGGCGTCGAGGGCGGCGCGCACGCGCCTCCGCAGCGGCGCCGTGTCGGGTCGTCGCCCGCGCACCAGGTCGGCCAGCACATCGGTGCCGATGGCGGCCACGATCCCGCCGAGCGCCCGCGTCCAGGCTCCCAGGGCGCCGCGGAGCCCGCCGTGCCGGGTGACGACGACGAGCCGGTTCCGGCGGTTGAGGTGGTCGAGCAGGGGGGTTCGCTCGCCGCCGGAGCTGGCGCGGTGGAGGTGGTGCACCACCGAGCTGGGCACGTAGCGGTACCGCCAGCCGGCCTTGGCCCCCCGCCACGACAGGTCGGTGTCCTCCGCGTACATGAAGAGGCGGGGGTCGAAGTGGCCCACGTCGTCGAGGTACGAGCGCCGCAGGAGCACGGCCGCCCCGCACCACCCCCACACGTCCTCCTCCTGGTCGTACTGTCCGCGGTCGGGCTCGCCGTAGCCGCGGTCGCCGGGCACCCACGACCGGTCGATCTGGGTGCCCACGTTGTTGATGGTGGGTGGGTCGACGTCGGCGAAGAGGATCTTGGGCGAGGCCGCCCCCACCTCGGGATCGGCCTCCAGCGCCGCCACCAGGGGTGAGAGCCAGCCCGGCTCCACGAAGGCGTCGGAGTTCACCAGGGCCACGGCGTCGAGGCCTTCGAGGTCGGTGAGGCCTGCGTTGACGCCGCCGGCGAACCCCAGGTTCTCCCCGGTCTCGACGAGGCGGACGTCGGGGTACCGGGCGGCCCAGCCGTCGACGGAGCCGTCGGTGGATCCGTTGTCGACCACCACGACCTCGAAGGCGTCGGCGGGGTGGTCGGTGGCCAGCAGGTGCTCCAGCGTGCGGGGCAGCACCTCCCGGTTGTTCCAGCAGAGGACGACGGCGCGCACCTGCATGGCCATCCCCGGAGCGTAGGGGCCGGGGCTCCCGGCTCCGGCTATGGGCGAGGGGTGCGCTCGAGGGCGGCGCTGACCCGCTCCTCGACCACCTTCAGCTGCTCGCCGACGATCGAGCCCACGGCGTCGAGGGCACCCTTGGCGCCGTCGGTGGACCCGGTGAGCGACTTGGCCAGCTCGTTGCGGCGCACCTGCAGCCGCTGGAAGGCGATCACGCCAAGGCCGACCGACACGAAGGCGGCGTCCTTCACCACGCTGGCGACATCATCGATCTGGGGACGGGCCATGACCGGGCTCCTCGGGGGGACGGAAGGGCTTCCCCGCACGGTAGGGCCCAATGCAAACTCCTGCAACCTTCGCGCATGGTTTCCCAAGCAACAGACCGGCTCCGGTCGTGTGGGGGGTGGAGGGAGCGGGGGTGTCGCCGGGCTACCCTCGGGTCCCCGTGGAGCCCCCGACCCCTGGTGCCGACGCGCCCCCCGCCGAGTCGATCGCCACGCCGCCGGTAGCCCCTGCGGTGGTGGCTGTCGTCGTCGCGAGCGATCCCGGCCCGTGGTTCGAGGAGGCGCTGGGGTCGATCGCCGACCAGGACTATCCCAACCTGTCGATCCTCGTGGTCGATGCGGCCAGCACCGAACCGGTGAAGCCCCGTGTGGGTGCCACCGCCCCGGGGGCGTTCGTGCGGCGGGTGGAGGAAGACGCCGGCTACGGCGCTTCGGCCAACGAGGTGCTCGAGGTGGTCGACGGCGCCAGCTTCTACCTGCTGTGCCACGACGACGTCGCCCTGGAGCGTGACGCCGTCCGCCGTCTGGTGGAGGAGGCCTACCGCTCGAACGCCGCGGTCGTCGGCCCGAAGCTGGTCGCCTGGGACGACCGCCGCCGCCTCCTGCAGGTGGGTCAGGGCCTCGACCGGATCGGCTACGAGGTCCCCCTGGTGGAGCGAGGGGAGCTCGACCAGGCGCAGCACGATGCCGCTCGCGACGTCTTCACCGTCCCGGCGGCCTGCCTCCTCGTCCGGTCCGACCTGTTCGCCGAGATCGGCGGCTTCGACGAGGGCATCGACCACCACCTCGACGATGTGAGCCTCTGCTGGAGGGCTCGGGTGGCCGGCGCACGGGTCGTGGTGGCGCCCGATTCGAGGGTGCGCCACCGGGAAGCGGCGGGGGAGCGCACCGACCTGATCGACGGCCGGCGCCACGCCGCCCGTCATCGCCTGCGGATCGTGCTCAGCTGCTACGGACCGCTCGGCGTCGCTCGCGCGGTGCCCCAGATGGTCGTGGTGCACGTGCTCGAGGTGCTGTACGCCCTGCTGGCCGGGCGGCGGGAGCAGATCGGGGCCATCGTGCACGCCTGGACGTGGAACCTCCGCCGTCTCGGCGAGGTGCGGGCGGCCCGGCGCCAGGTGAAGGGGTTCCGCCACGTCGCCGACCGCGAGGTGCGCCAGGCCATGGTCCGCGGCAGCGCCCGCCTGAGCCAGTTCCTGCGAGGGCAGATCGGGCGCGGCGAGGACCGCCTCTCCGGGCTGGCCCGCTCGGGGCGCGACGCCGCCGGCTCGCTCGGGGCCGGCACCCTGCGGGGAGCTGCCGGGGTGTGGGCGGTGATCGGCCTCGTGCTGCTGGCCGGCAGCCGTCACCTCATCACGCGCGGAGTGCCCGCCATCGGGGAGATGGTGCCCTTCACGGCCTCCCCGATCGACCTGGTGCGCGAGTGGGCCAGCGGCTGGCGCACGGCCGGCCTCGGCTCGGCGTCCCCGGCGCCCACCGCCTTCGGGCTGCTGGCCGTCCTCGGCACGCTGCTCGGCGGGGCCATGGGCGTGCTCCGCGTGGTGCTCACCGTCGGGCTGCTGCCCCTCGGCGCCTTCCTCGCCTATCGCCTGCCGGCTCCCACCGGCTCCCGTCGGGCCCAGCTGGCGTGCCTCCTCGTGTACGTCTGCAACCCGCTGCCGTACAACGCCCTCGCTGCAGGGCAGTGGGGTGGGCTGGCCCTCTACGCCGCCGCTCCCGCGCTGCTCGGCTCACTGGCGCGCGCCAGCCGCCTGGCCCCGTTCGGCCAAGGTCCCCGAGCCCGGCCCCGCCGCTACGAGGTGGCCGGTCTGGGGCTCACCACCGCTCTCGTGGCGTCCGTGCTGCCGGTGGCTGTCGCGGTGGTGCTGGCCATGGCGCTGGCGCTGGTCCTGGGCGGGCTGCTGGCGTTCAGCACCCGGGGCAGCCTGCGCCTGCTCCTGGCCGGGCTGGGTGGCGCGGTGCTGGCCGTGGTGCTGCACCTCCCCTGGAGCCTCGACTTCCTCCTGCCCGGCACCCCGCTCACCGCGCTCACGGGCGCGGAGCGGCCCGAACAGGCCTCCGACCTCGGAGCGCTCCTGCGCTTCGACCTCGGCCCGCTGGGCAGCGCACCGGTCGGGTGGAGCCTCCTCGTGGCCCCCATCCTCCCCCTGCTGATCGCCCGCGGCGACCGTCACGCCTGGGCGGTGCGAGGCTGGACGCTGGCCGTCGTGTCGTTCGCCACCGCCTGGGCCGCCCAGCGGGGCACGCTGCCGGTCGCCCTCCCTCCCGTGGAGGTGCTCCTCGCGCCGGCCGCTGCCGGCCTGGCCCTGGCCACGGCCATGGGCGTGGTGGCCTTCGAGGTCGACCTGCCCGGGTACCGGTTCGGGTGGCGCCAGGCCGCATCGGCCCTGGCCGCGGTGGCGGTGGCGGTGGCCACCGTGCCGGTGCTGGGCGCCGCCTTCGACGGTCGTTGGTCGATGCCGGCCGGTGACCACACCCGCTCGCTGGCCTTCATCGACGCCGAGAACGACGAGCTCCCCTTCCGGGTGCTCTGGCTGGGCGACCCGCAGGCGCTCCCGCTGGCCAGCTGGGCCCTCGACGACGGCGTCGGCTACGCCACCACCGACGACGGCACCCCGGGCATCGAGAACCTGTGGGTGGGCTCCGACGACGGCGCCACCGGCCTCATCGCAGATGCTGTCAAGCTGGCCCGCTCCGGGCAGACGGCCCGCTTGGGACGGCTGCTGGCTCCGATGGGCATCCGCTACGTCGTGGTGCCCGAGCGCCTCGCGCCGGCGCCCTTCGCCACCGCCGAGCTGCCGGTGCCCGCCGAGCTGTCGGCCACCCTCGCCGCCCAGCTCGACCTGCAGGCGCTCGACGTGCCCGCAGGGCTCACCGTCTTCCGCAACCAAGCCGTCGCACCCACTCGCGCCGACCTCGCCGACGTCGACCTCGACGCTGGCGGCATCGCCGCCGCCCTCGGACTCGACCTCACCGGGGTGCCGGCCGTGCTGCCCGACGGTGAAGGCCACCTCCGGTGGACGGGACCGCTCGACGACGGCGCCTCGGTGCTGCTGTCGGCCGCCCACAGCGAGGCGTGGGAGCTCACGGTCGACGGCGAGGCGGCTGAGCGCACGAAGCCCTTCGGCTGGGCCACCGGCTTCGAGGTGCCCGAGGGCGGCCAGGCCACGCTGCGCCACGTCACCTCGCCGGTGCGCTACCTCCTCCTCGCCGTCCAGGCGCTGGTCTGGCTGTGGCTGGTGCGCACGGTGATCCGCTCCCGCCTGAACCCGATGCCCCTCGACGCGAGCGGTGGTCCGGCGTGAGGTCGGCGCGCCTGGTGGCGCTCGTCCTGCTCCTCGGAGCGATCGTGGGTGGCCTCGTGCTGGAGTCTGCCGAGGGTCCGCCCCCTCCCCAGGCTGATGCTCCCGCCCTGTCCCGGGTGCCGATGCCGGCCGCGGCGCCAGCCTCCAACCTCTCGTCCACGTGGTTCTGCGCGGCGGGCACCGCGGCGGAGGGCGGCTTCGCCGACCACGTCGTGCTCATCGCCAACCCCACCGACGACGACCGCACCGCCACCGTCACCGCGCTGCCCGGCTCGATCGCCCCCGCCGCCGTCGCCGAGGACACCCTCGACGGCGAGGAGCCGGCCGAGACCACCACCACGACCACCGAGGCCACGACCACGACGGCTCCGCCCCCGGCACCCGACCCCGTGGTGGTCGACCTCCCGGCGCAGAGCCGCATCGAGGTGGCGCTCAGCGAGATCGTCGACGCCGAGCTGGCCGGCGCCGTCGTGGAGGTCGACGGAGGGCAGATCGCGGTCGACCACCAGGTGACCGGCGACGGCGGTCGGGCCACCGCACCTTGCGCCACCGACGCCGCCACGCAGTGGTCGGTGCCGTGGGGCGTCACCGAGCGCGGTGCTCGCGAGCTGCTGGTGTTCATGAACCCGTTCCCCGACGACGCCACCATCGACATCGAGTTCGCCACCGACGAGGGCACCCGCGACACGCTCCGCTTCCAGGGGTTCGTGGTGCCTGGCCGCTCGGTGGTCGGCGCCTACATCGACGAGGACGTGACCCGGCGGGCCCAGGTGTCGGCCCACGTGGAGGCTCGTTCGGGTCGCATCGTGGTGGAGCGCATCCAGACCTTCGACGGCACCGACGCCCGGGAGGGCATCACCCTTGGCCTCGGGGTGTCCACCCCCGCGGAGACCTGGATGTTCCCCGACGGCCTGGTCGACGAGGGGCTCACCGAGCAGATCGTGGTGTTCAACCCCACCGACGAGGTGGCCGAGGTCGAGGTGGAGGTCCGCCTCGACGCCACCCAGGCCGAGGACCTGGCCGAGCTGCCGGAGGCCTTCGAGCTCACCATCGCTCCCTTGCGCTTCTCGATCCTCGACCTCCACGCGGAGGAGCGGGTGCCCGCCGGCATCGCCCACTCCACCATCGTGCGGTCCCTCAACGGCGTCCCGCTCGCCGTGGAGCGGGTGGTGACGGCGGGGGCGCCGGCCACCAACCTCGGCATCGGCGTCACGGTGGGGGCTCCGGTCGCCGCGCCCACGTGGTATCTGGCCGGCGGCGGGGTGAGCGCGGAGCGCGACCAGTGGATCACGTTGTTCAACGCCTCACCCGACGACATCGCCACCTTCTCGGTGACCGCCCTGGCCGATGGCCAGACCATCGCCGTGCAAGACCTCCAAGGGCGCGAGCTGGCCGCGGGGGGCCGCCTGGCCATCCGCCTGAGCGACCACATCGACCGCGAGGTGCTGCCGCTGTTGGTGTCGGCCGACGGCCCGATCGTGGTGGAGCGGGGCCTGTATCGAGTCGACGGGCGGGGCATCTCGCAGTCGATGGGCATCCCGCTCGCGGTCGACCTGTTCACCCCGCCCCCCGTGAGCGCCGGCTAGGGGCTCCGAAGCCGCCCGGGTGGTGGCCGGGCGGTCGGGACGGCATGCTCGGGGGGTGGAGCGCATCGCCCTCGCCGTCGTGCTGGCCCTGGTGGCCCTGGCCGTGGCCGCGCTGCTCCAGCGCCGCCAGCGGCCCGCTCCGCCCGTCCGCACCGGCTACACCGTGCCCCAGCAGCTCGACCGGGCCGACTTTGCCCGGCCCGAGGCCCCGTGGCTGGTGGCCGTGTTCACCTCGTCCACCTGCGACGCCTGCGGAGGTGTGTGGGAGCGGGCCCAGCCGCTCGAGAGCGAGGCCGTGGCTGTGCAGGAGATCGAGTACCTCGCCCAGCGCGACCTGCACGACCGCTACGAGATCGAGGCGGTGCCGTCCACGCTGGTGGTCGACGCCGACGGCGTCGTCAGCAAGAGCTTCCTCGGTTCGGTGACGGCCACCGACCTGTGGGCCGCGGTGGCCGAGGCGCGCGAACCCGGCAGCACGCCCGACGCCTGCCACTAGCGGCCGGCAGGCCGGGACGGTGGGTCAGGTGGGCTGGGTGTCGGTGGTGGCGTGGGCGACGGTGGTGTCGTCGGCCAGCGAGCCGGAGCCCTCGCCCCGGCCGTCGGTGGCGTGCCAGGCACCGAACTCCTCCAATGCGGTGCGACCCTCGCGCCCGAGGGCCACGAGGCGGTAGACCTCGGAGCCGTCGATGGTCTCGTGCTCGAGCAGCGAACGGGCCACGAGGTCGAGCCCGTTGCGGTGCTCGGTGAGGACCTGGCGGCATCGCTCCTCCTGCTCGCGCAGGATGCGCTCCGACTCCTCATCGATCACCCGGGCCGTCTCATCGGAGTAGTCGCGGGAGTGCATCAGGTCGTCGCCGAGGAACACAGCGCCCTGCGAGCCCCACGCCATCGGCCCGATGCGGTCGGACATGCCCCACTCACGGACCATCTTGCGGGCCAGCTCGGTGGAGCCGACCAGGTCGTTGTTGGCGCCGGTGGAGATCACGCCGAACACCAGGTCTTCGGCGATGCGGCCCCCCATGCGCACCACGAGGCTGTCCTCGATGTAGTCCTGGCGGTAGAGGTGGCGGTCGTCGACCGGGAGCTGCTGGGTGACGCCGAGGGCCATGCCCATGGGGAGGATGGTGACCTTGTGGACGGGGTCGGCGTTGGGGAGGACGGCGGCCGCCACCGCGTGACCGGCCTCGTGGTAGGCGATGGCCTCCTTCTCGCGGTCGGCCAGTGCCATGGACTCGCGTCGAGCGCCCATCAGCACGCGATCCCGCGCCATCTCGAAGTGCTCCATGGCTACCTTGTCGCGGCCGGCGCGCACGGCGAAGAGGGCCGCCTCGTTGACGAGGTTGGCCAGGTCGGCGCCCGACATGCCGGGCGTGCCCCGGGCCACCACCTCGAGGTCGACGTCGGGGTCCATCTGCTTCGACTTGGCGTGCACCTTGAGGATGGCCTCGCGCTCGCTCACCTCGGGCAGCGGCACCACGACCTGGCGGTCGAAGCGACCCGGGCGCAGCAGGGCCGGGTCGAGGATGTCGGGCCGGTTGGTGGCCGCGATCATCACGATGCCCTCGGTGGCCTCGAAGCCGTCCATCTCGGAGAGCATCTGGTTGAGCGTCTGCTCACGATCGTCGTGGCCGCCGCCGAGGCCCGCACCGCGCTTGCGACCGATCGAGTCGATCTCGTCGACGAAGATGATCGCCTTGCCCATCTTGCGGGCGCTCTGGAACAGGTCGCGCACGCGGCTGGCGCCGACGCCGACGAACATCTCCATGAAGTCCGAGCCGGTGACGCTGAGGAAGCCGACGCCGGCTTCGCCGGCGACTGCTCGGGCGAACAGCGTCTTGCCGGTGCCGGGAGGGCCGACCAGCAGGATGCCCTTGGGGACGCGGGCGCCGATCTCGCGGAAGCGTTCCGGCATGCGCAGGAAGTCGACGACCTCGGTGATCTCCTGCTTGACGCCGGCGTAGCCGGCGATGTCGTCGAACGTGGTCGAGGGTCGGTCGGCGTCGTAGGCCTTGGCCTTGCTCTTGCCGATCGACATGACGCCGCCCATCTGGCCCTGGGCGCGTCGCTGCATCCACACGAAGAACCCGATGATCAGCATCACGGGCAGGAAGATCGACAGGACCCCGAGTAGCCAGTTGCTGCTGGCAGGGGTGAAGTTGTAGGCGACGTTGTTGTCGACCAGCAGCTGTTCGTCGGCCTCGGACACGCCTCGTGGGCCGCCACCGGCGGTCGTGTACTCGTCGCCGTTGGTGAATTCGCCGGTGATCTTGCCGGACGCATTGATGTCGGCGGTGGCGATGTTGCCCTCGATCACCTGCGTGCGCCACTCGGAGTACTCGAGCGACTCGCCGCTGTCGCTCGGCCACAGGCTCGGCACGAGGAAGGCTGCGGCGAGCACGCCGACCAGCACCCAGATGGTCCAACGCGGCCAACTGCCCGGTCCCCGGCCGCCGGCGGGCGTGCCATCGGCGTTGAATTCGTTGGACTTGTTCTTGTTGGCTGTGGGCCGTTCACCGTGGCGGCGATCGGCGGGATCGTCGGAGCGCTTCCGGCCGCGACCGGGAGGCGGTGGCGGCGGGGGCGGCGGCAGATCGTTCATGAATCCATGCTACGCAGGATCCCGAGCGATGCCAGGTCGTGCTGCCGACTCGACGACCGGGTGGGCAACGGGTGAAGCGAGGGGGTATCCGCCACGGGCGCCAACTCGCGATCTAGCGTTGGAGCATGCATCGCATGGAACGGGCTGCGGTCGGTGTTCGCCAGTGTTCACGCTCCGGATGCGCGGAACGCGCGGCGGTCACGCTGACCTACCACTACGGCCGTTCACAGGTGTGGCTCGACGATCTGACGTCCGAACGCGATCCCCATGCCTACGACATGTGCGAGCGTCACGCGGCGCGTCTCTCGGTCCCTGCCGGCTGGTATCTCGACGACCGCCGCTTCGGTCAGCACACCCTCATCGCCGTCTGACCAGCATCACCCCCATTGCGATGAGCGAGACGGCCCGTATGCGGTCGCTTCGCTCATCGGACGGTCAGCCGCGTTCGTTGTGATGAGCGAGACGGCCCGTATGCGGTCGCTTCGCTCATCGGTGGCGGGGGGTGTGCGCCCGCCGCGGGTCGTGCCTCGGCGCCCGCGGGTAGCGTCGGACATCGTGGCCGGCTCTGCGCGCTATCGCGCTCGCACCGATTTCGGATTCTCCGGCGGCTT
>JBPPMN010000344.1:0-8898 GCA_051306055.1 Acidimicrobiales bacterium | reverse complement strand
CGCCGGAGCCCCCCACCAGCGGACGGTGCGGCTTGCCGTGCCGTCCGCACAAGCCCTCAGCGCGGCCGAAGGCCGCACCGAACAAGCTCGAGCGAGGCGCTTGCGCCGAGCTCGAAGTCACATGGCCTCCGGTGCTGACACGCCGAGGAGGTCGAGGCCGATGGCGAGGCCGGTGCGGGCCGACTCGACCAGCCAGAGGCGGGCCTGGGTGAGCTCGGGCGGCACGTCACCGATCACGTAGCAGTCGTGGTAGAAGCCGTGGAAGCGGTCAGCCAGCTCCCGCACCCAGGTGGTGACCTTGTGGGGGGCCCGGTCGGTGCAGGCCAACGCCACCACCTCGGGCAGCTCGGAGAGCTTGCGCAGCACGTCGAGCTCGCGCTCGTGGACGAGCAGCGACAGGTCCACGTCGACCAGCGGGAGGCGCTCGATGCCGGCCTCTGCCACCCGTCGCCCGATGGAGTGGATGCGGGCGTTGGCGTACTGCACGTAGAAGACAGGGTTCTCGTTGGACTGCGAGGTGATGAGGTCGAGGTCGATGGTCTGGCGGGAGTCGAGCGACTGCAGCAGGAACGTGAGCCGGGCGACGTCCTGGCCCACCGCGGCCACGAGGTCGTCGAGCAGCACCATGGTGCCCGCCCGCTTGGAGAGGCGGACCTCCTCGCCGCCGCGCACCAGCTGCACCAGCTGGCCGAGGATGAGCTCGAGGTCTTCCGGCGGGTGGCCGAGGGCCTGCACCCCGGAGCTGAGGCGCGACACGTAGCCGTGGTGGTCGGCGCCCCAGACGTCGATCAGCAGCTCGTGGCCACGGGCGAACTTGTCGCGGTGGTAGGCGATGTCGGGCAGCAGGTAGGTGGGCTCGCCGTCGCTCTTCACGAGCACGCGGTCCTTGTCGTCGCCGAAGTCGGTGGTGCGCAGCCACACCGCGCCGCCCTCGTCGAACACCACGCCCTTGGCCCGCAGGTCGGCCAGGGTGGCCTCGATGGCGCCCGACTCCAGGAGCGACCGCTCGCTGAACCAGGTGTCGAACTCCACCCCGATGCCGGCCAGGCTGGTCCGCAGGTCTTGCTTCACCCGCTCGTAGCCCCACTCGGCGGGGTCGACGTCGTCGGGCATCTCGGCCGCCCACTCGCTGATGTACTCGCCGGCGTAGCCGTCTTCCGGGAGGGCGGTGCCGGCCTTGCGGGCGGCCAGCGACGCACCGAAGAGGCCCATCTGCACGCCGCGGTCGTTGAGGTAGTACTCCCGGTGCACCTCGTGGCCGCAGCGCTCGAGGATGCGGCACAGGGAGTCGCCGAAGGCGGCCCAGCGCCCACCGCCAGCGTGGAGCGGGCCAGTGGGGTTGGCGGAGACGAACTCCACGTTGACCTTCTTGCCCTGCCCGAGGTCGGGTCGGGCGAAGCCCTGCTCGCCACCGGTGATCACGTCGGCCAGAACGTCGTGGAGCCACGTCTCGCGGAGGTGGAAGTTCACGAAGCCGGGGCCGGCGATCTCGGCTCGCTCCACGTGGGCGGGCGGCGCGGCGTTGAGGCGCTCGACCAGCTCGCCGGCGAGGTCGCGCGGCACCCGGCCGTTGGCCTTGGCGGTGGCCATGGCCACGTTGGACGACCAGTCGCCGTGCTCGCGACGAGCCGGGCGCTCCAGGTGGATCTGGGCGGGCGGCTCGATGCCCACGTCGGTGAGAGCGGCGCGCAGTGCGGTGGCGAGGGAGTCGCGGATCACAGGAGCCCTTCTATCGGGGGAGCAGGGCGTTGACCCGCTCGACGAGGTCGAGGGGCTCGAACGGCTTGGTGACGTAGTCGTCGGCGCCAGCCTCGGTGCCGGCCTTGAGGTCGGCCGTCTGCGCCTTGGCCGACAGCAGGATGATCGGTATGGCGCTGGTGGCGTCGTCGCCCTTGAGCGCAGCCAGCAGCTCCAGGCCCGACACCCGGGGCATCATGATGTCGCTCACGATCACGTCGGGGCGCTCGGTGCGGGCCACCTCGATGCCCTCGGCGCCGTCGTGGGCCAGCAGCACGGTGAAGCCCTCGAGGTCGAAGTTCACCTCGAGCAGGCGCAGGATCACCGGGTCGTCCTCGACGATGAGGACGGTGGGGGACGGCATCGGCGCAGGTTACCCATCGGGCCCAGATCGGCCGAAGCCCGATGGCGGGGCCGGCGGTAGGGTCCGCCGATGGCCTACGAGACCGTGACCGGGTACTGCTGGCCGCAGTCGGCGGCGCCCGGCGGCACCGTGGGCCTCCACCTGTCGTCGTCCGGCGGCCGGCCGGTGTCGGTGGAGGTGGCCCGGGTGGGCCAGCAGCGCACGGTGGTGCTCACCGACCCGGCGGTGCCGGCCGACAGCCACGCCACGCCGCCCGACGCGGCCAGCCACGGCTGCGGCTGGCCGGCGGCGCTGGCCATCGAGGTCGACCCGTCGTGGCGCTCCGGCTACTTCGAGGTGGTCCTGGAGATCGACGTCGACGGGAAGCGGCGACGCAGCCACGCCTTCTTCGTGGTGCGCCCCGACCCGGCCGCCACCGATGCCCGCATCCTGCTGGCCCTGGCCACCAACACCTGGCACGCCTACAACGACTTCGGGGGCCGCAACCTCTACACCGGCGGCACCCACGTGTCGCTGCAGCGCCCGATGGCGGCCGGCTACCTGCACAAGCCGCCGGGCCAGGGCCGCCGGGTGTCGATCACCAACCCGCCCGACCCGCAGATGGCGGCCCACGTGGGCTACCTCCGCCTCAACCACCTCTCGCCCTACGCTGGCTCGGCCGGCTGGCCCGACTGGGAGCTCCCCTTCCTGCAGTGGGCCGAGCGGGAGGGCTACGCCGTCGACGTGGTCACCAACGCCGATCTCGAGGACCACCCCGACCTCCTCGCCGAGGGCAGCCCGTACCGCCTCTACCTGTCGGTGGGCCACGACGAGTACTGGTCGGCGCCCATGCGCGACACGGTGGAGGGGTTCATCGGCCGGGGCGGCCACGCCGCCTTCTTCTCCGGCAACACCGCCTTCTGGCAGGTGCGGCTCGAGGACCCCACGCCGGAGGGCCCAGCAGCCACGATGGTGGGCTACAAGGGCCGCCTGAAGGACGACCCGGTCTACGGCACCGACCGCCAGGCCGAGCTCACCAGCATCTGGTCCGACCACCTCATCGAGCGGCCCGAGAACCACATGACCGGCGTGAGCTTCGCTCGGGGCGGCTACCACCGGATCGGCAAGCGGGCCACCGCCGGCGCCGGCGGCTACACCATCCACCGGGCTGGCCACTGGCTGTTCGAGGGGACGGGCCTGGGCTACGGGGATCTGCTCGGCGCCGGGGCCACCACCGTGGGCTACGAGTGCGACGGCTGCGCCTTCACCTATCGCGACGGCCTCCCCCACCCCACGGGCGAGGACGGAACGCCGGCCGACTTCGTGATCCTGGGCACCGCGCCGGCCGCCCACTTCACCCGCACCACCGCCACCCGTCCACCCGCACCGAACGAGCCGTCGGAGCTGGAGTTCATCGCCTCCCGGCTGTTCGGCCGGCGAGCCGCCGAGGGCAGCGACGACGCCGAGCGACTGGCCCACGGCCACGCGGTGCTCGGCACGTACACCTCCGCAGCGGGCGGTGTCGTGGTCACCTCCGGCAGCACCGACTGGGCCCACGGCCTGGCCGGGCGCGACCCGCAAGTGGAGCAGATCACCCGCAACGTGCTCGACCTCGCCGGCGACGACTGAATCAGCCGGCGGGCGTGGGCGTGCCCTCGTCGCGCAGGCGGGGCTCTGTCTTGTTGGCCGGCTTCACGCCGGCCTTGTCGGCGTAGAAGGCCCGCACCAGGTCCATGTCGGCAGCCACGTCGCCGCTGGGGTGGATGACGGTGCCGAACCCGCCCGTGCGCGACGGCCCGTCGAGGTAGGAGAGCACGATCGGCACGCCGGCCTCCGTGGCGATGCGGTAGAAGCCCGACTTCCAGAAGTCGCCCTTGGTGCGGGTGCCCTCGGCCGGCACCACGATGGCCAGGTGGTCGGCGCCGCTGGCGTGGGCGGCCAGGTCGGCCACCAGGGGACCCGGGTTCTCCCGGTCGACCGCCACCCCGCCCAGCGCCCTGAACACCGGTGCCATCGGTCCGGTGAACATCTGCCTCTTGCCCAGCCAGCGCACCTTGAGGCCGCTCTGCCACGCCATGGCCAGCATCAGGAAGAAGTCCCAGTTGGAGGTGTGGGGCGCCGCCACCAGCACGCACACCGGCACGTCGTCGGGCGGACGGTTGACCAGGCGGTAGCGGGCGATGCCCAAGGTGAGGCGCGCGAGGAGGCGTTTGATCAGCGGAACCTACCGCTGCCATCGGGGACCGACCCCACTGGCTGGCCGATCGCCTCGCTCCCTTTCCGCAGGATCGGGAGTGCGTACGCCGCTACGGCACGTGGACCTCGAGGGCGGTGTGCCGAGCAAGGGCGTCGAAGTCGGAATCGGCGTGCACGACGGCGACGTGGTGGCGGATGGCCACCGCGGCGATGAGGCAATCGATCAGCTTCGGAACCGTCTCGCCCTGCCGGCGGCACACCCGGTAGAGCAGCGCGGCCGCCTCGTAGTCGGCGCCATCGGTCGGCAGGACGGTGGCGCGCGCGAGGAGCCCCCGGAGCTGGCGAAGGTGTGCGTCGTCCCGGGCACCGGCGAGGACCTCCATGCGGATGGCGTCGCAGGTCGCGACGTCTCCGCCGAGCAGGTGATCGACCTCCTCGCAGACCGCCGATCCGGTGTCTCGAAGGAACTCGATCCAGGCCGAGCTGTCGACGAGGATCACGCGATCCGGCTCGCCCCCAGCTCGTCGAGGTCGCCCTCCCACCCCGAGCCGCGCAGCGCACGGGCATCGTCGAGGTCGAGCGCCTCGGCCGCAAGGAGCCGGAGGGCCAGGTTCACCGCATCACGCTTGGTCGCCAGGTGGTACCGGTCCATCACCCTCTGACAGGCGTCGTCGTCGATGTCGATGTTGGTCCGGCTCATACACCAAAGATACACCCGGGAGGCACCGGCGCAGGTCCGGATGGACGGACGGTTGGGGCAGCGTTGGGGCAGGACCCAGAGCTTGCGGACCGGACCCGAGCCCAGTGGTGCAGGTACGCCAGGAAGTCCCGGATTCCGGGGTTTCGGGCTACAGTCACCAGCCCTTGCCCTCGTAGCTCAGCGGATAGAGCATCGGCCTCCGGAGCCGTGTGCGCAGGTTCGAGTCCTGCCGAGGGCGCCCTACTGGACGGTCAGCCGCAGTCGACGCCGTCGGGGGGCTCGCCGGTGGCGTAGCCCGGCGGCTCGGTGGTGGTGGTCGTGGGACCCGTGGTGGTGGTCGTGGTGCCGTCGCCGTCGGAGCCGGGGGAGGTGGCCACCGTGGTGGAGGTGGTCGTGGTGGTGCGCACCTCATCGGGCGAGCCCTCGGGCGATGGCTGGTCGTGGATGGTCGTGAAGTCGGCGCCCGTGACGAGCACGATCTTGCCGGCGCCCAGCTCGGGGTCGTACACGAGGGCGGCGCCCCCGGTGACGTGGAGGCCCACCCGACGAGCGGCCGCCGAGGCGCCGTGGCCGTAGAGGACCGTGGTGCGGCTCACCTGCTCAGGGTGATCGCCGACGCTGGTGATCTCGAAGCCGAGGGCCTGCAGGGCGCCGGCCGCGTTGCCGGCCTGACCCTGCGCCTGGCTGCCGTTGAGCACCTCCAGGCTGATGGCCCGGGGGCTCAGCGCGTCGGCCGGCAGGCCCCGGAAGACGTTCAGCATGCGCTCCGCGTCGCGGAACTGCGGGAGCTCCACCTGGGCGCCCGCACCGGTGCGGTAGGGCTCGCTGGGGATGCTGTACCCGATGAGGTCGTCGCTGTCGAAGTCGGCGAAGGCCCGCCCGATGGCGAGGAGATCACCCGCCGACATGCCCTTGTCGAGGCGCACGTTGGCCACCCCCGCCGACACCAGCTCGTTGAGGGTCACCGGGTTGGTGAGCCCCTTGCTCACGGCCTTGGACACGGCGCGGCGGATGAAGATCTGCTGGCGGGTGATGCGGCCGAGGTCGGCCGTCCCGTCGGTGTTCCAGGTGCCGTCCGCAGCCTGGAACTGCAGGTGGCGGGAGCGCACGAAGCGGCGAGCGTCGGCGCCGTCGAGCACCTGGCACGCCGGTCCGGACAGCTCGAGTCCGGTGTTCGGGTCTCGCACCGGCGCGTCGAACCACATCGGCACGCCGCCCACCGCATCGACCAGGCGCTCGAAGCCCACGAAGTCGATCTCGGCGTAGTGGTTGATCGGGACGTGGAAGTTCTCCTCGATGGTGTCGACCAGCACCTGCACGCCGCGGGCGTGGGCGGTGTTGATGCGGGCCTTCTCGCCGGTGTCGGCCATCGGGAGCCAGAGGTCGCGGGGGAACGACAGCATGTAGGCCGCTTCCCGCTCGGGGTCGATGCGCAGCAGCATGATCGTGTCGGTGCAGTCGCAGCCGGCATCGCCGAGGAAGCCACCGGCGTCGGGATCGCTGGCGTCGATGCCGTCCCTGGTGTCGGTGCCGACGATGAGCAGGTTGGTGGGCTCCCCGGCCTCCGCCGCCTGCAGGGCGACGTCGTCGACGCGCTCGATCTGACCGATGCGGACCCCGAAGTACCCCACCGTGCTGGCACCGATCACGGCACCGGCCACCACGAGCGTGCCGATCAGGATCACGGCGCGCTGGGGCCAGGTGCGACGGCGGGGGGTGACGGCTGCGAGCATGGCCTGACCACGCTACCGACCACCGGTGCGTCCTCGACAGTCACCGAGCGTGCGGCAGACTCGCTTCCATGTCGCCACGCACGGCCTCTCGACCGATCGCGGCCCTCCTGGCCATCGCCCTCGCCGCCGGAGCCACGGTGGCCGCCGCCCCGGCCGCAGGAGCGGCGGACTGCCCCAGCCCGTTCACCAGCGCCTTCAGGGCCGACCTGGCCCGCCGCTACCCGGGGATCACGGTCACGGCAGCCGTGTACGACACCCAGAGCGGCTGCTGGCTCCACCTGAACCCCAACGTGCAGGTCACCACCGCCTCGGTCGTGAAGGCCCAGATCCTCGGGGCGGTGCTGCTGCGGGCCCAGCGGGAGGGACGGGGACTCACGTCGTGGGAGCGCTCGCAGATCGCCCCCATGATCCGGCTCTCCTACAACCCCGAGACCAGCGCCCTCTACGGCCACGTCGGTGGGGTCGCCGGCATGCGGGCCAGCGACGGACCGTTCGGCGCCACCGCCACCAGCCACACGGCAGCCTTCGGCCTCACCCGCAGCACGGCCATCGACCGCACCCGGGTGTCGCTCCGCCTCCTCTACGGCGGAGGCGGGCTGGCCCAGTCGGGGCGCGACACCGCGTGGGCCTACATGAGCAACGTGCACCCGCTGCAGAGCTGGGGCATCAGCGCGGGCGTGCCGAGGGGATGGACGGTCGCCCAGAAGAACGGCTTCTACCCGTCGTCAGGGATCGGCTGGCGGGTGGGCTCGACGGGCTTCGTGCAGCGTGACGACGGCCACCAGGGCTACGCCATCACCGTGATGACGGAGGGGGGTGGCGACCAGACCACCAACATCCGGCTGGTGGAGGAGGTGGCCCGGAGAGCGGCCGAAACCCTCACCGTCGGACCGGGCCTGCACCGGCCGGTGGACCGAGCCCGCTGCGTGCGCCTGAGCGGCGGCGAGTCGTGGGCCTCGGCAGCCAGCCGGCTCGGGCTGCCCACCAGCCAGGCCGCGCGGGTGCGCGACCTCGCCGGGGGCAACCCCAGCCCCTTGAGCGGTCAAAGGGCCTGCTCACCGAGCATCCCGGCCGAGGCGCGCCCCGCGGCCTCGACGGTCCAGGGCTCCTACCGTCCGTTGGCCACCGACCTCGACTGCGACACCGCCGACGATCTGCTCTGGTACGCACCGGGGCCCGCAGCCGACACCTTGTGGCGTGGTCACCCCGACCGACGCTTCCGGGCCTCGCTGACGTCGATCGTCGGCGACTACGTGCCCCTGGCCGGCGACTACGACGGCGACGGCTGCGGCGACATCTTCTGGTACGGCCCCGGCCTCCGCTCCGACTCGATCTGGTTCGGCGGTGACAGCCTGTCGATCCGTCCGGCCACGGTGCACAGCACCGGCTACGTGCCCAAGGTGGGGGACTTCGACGGCGACGGCTCCGACGACATCCTCTGGTACCACCCGGGCCCGGGCGGCGACTACGTCTGGTACGGGTCGACCACACGAGGCTCGTTCTCCAGCGCTCCTGTCCGGGTCAACGGTGCCTACGTGCCGGTCGTGGGCGACTACCAGGGAGATGGCGCCGACGACGTGTTCTGGTATGGCGTGGGGGCGGCACCCGAGGCGATGTGGCGGGGCCAGGTGGGGCCGCGCCGCTTCGTCGACGGAGGCGCCGTCCCCGTGAACGGCCGCTATCGCCCGGTGGCCCTCGACCTCGACGGCGACCAAGCTGACGAGCTCCTGTGGTACTCGCCCGGGACCGCCCCCGACTTCCGCTGGGACGGGTTGCCGACCGCTCGTCAGGAGACGGGCCTGGCGATCAACGGCGACTACTGGCCGGTGGCGGGCGATCTCGACGGCGACGGCATCGACGACATCGCGTGGTACGCCGCCGGGGGCGGAGGCGAGTTCGCATGGTGGGGGCGGGCCACGGGCGGCCACACCTCCACCGGGCTGCACCTCCGCTGAGCTGCTGCCCGCTCAGGCCTTGGACGGCTTGGGCTCCTTGGGGAGCCCGAGCACGCGCTCGCCCACGATGTTGCGCTGGATCTGGGAGGTGCCGCCCCAGATCGTCTCCGAGCGGCTGAAGAAGAACGTGGAGAGCATCGGGCTGACCTTGTAGCCGACGTTGCCCTCTCCACGGAGGGCACCCGGCCAGGAGCCCGAGGCCGGGCCGACGTCGGCCAGCAGTGCGTCGGCGCC
>JBPPMN010000318.1:0-7723 GCA_051306055.1 Acidimicrobiales bacterium | reverse complement strand
CCCCTGGCCGGAGGCTGCGGCGAGCGCGACACTCGTTGCATGGAGAGGGGCGGAGCAGCCAGCAAGCCCGAGGCGATGCAGCGCTACCTGGCCGTCGACGACGACGGCCGAGGGCTGCGAGCCACCTGGCGCCCGGCGCAGGGGATGACCAACCTCAGCCTCTGGCGCGACGACGTGTGCGTGGAGACCTTCCACCTGTCGACGGAGCAGATGGGCGAGCTGATCGCCTTCCTCGCCACGGGGCTCGCCACCGCGGTCCCCGCCCGGGCCGCGTTGCGCGTCGTCGCACCCCACGAACAGCCCGAGCTGCCGAGCCAGGCCTGGCGAGCCGGCGTGCGGCGCGGCTGCGAGACGACGGCGCGAGTGCTCGAGGCGACGGCGCGCCGCCTCCGGCGGCCACAGCAGGACTGACCCACGCCGCCGTGGCCGCCTTCGGGGGCGGCCCCAGACCTGAGCATCGGAGGGCCGCGAAGGGACTGACGGGGCCCGGAGGGCTGTCACGTTGACCGACGCGCTGATGACCGCGCGACGCGCACGGTCATCAGCAGGCGTCGATGCCGGCCGGGTCAGGCGACCGACGCCTCCGCCGACGGCCATGGGCCATCGTCGGCCTCTGTGGTCGACGGTCGGTGGTCGGCGAGGAGGTCGTCGTCGAGGGGCCAGTCGAGGGCCTCGTCGAACTGGGCGAGCAGGTCGAGCAGTCGCATGGGCCTGGTCTACCCCCGATGCTGCGTATCTCAACCAGTGGCGCTTGGCACACCTAGCAACGGTCGGACCCAGACGCGACCGGTGGCCGCCCCCGGAGGGCGCCCACCGGCCTGTGCTGCGTGCTGTGAGGGCCTGCTAGCGGGCCTGCAGGGCCTCGATGAGCTTGGGCAGGACCTTGTGGACGTCGCCCACGATGCCGAGGTCGGCCACCGAGAAGATGGGGGCCTCGGGGTCCTTGTTGATGGCGATGATGTTCTTCGAGCCCTTCATGCCCACCAGGTGCTGGGTGGCGCCCGAGATGCCAGCGGCGATGTAGACGGTCGGCTTCACGACCTTGCCGGTCTGGCCCACCTGGTAGCTGTAGGGCACCCAGCCGGCGTCGACGATGGCCCGGGAGGCGCCCGGAGCGGCCTTCAGGAGCTTGGCCAGGGTCTCGATCATCTCGAACTTGTCGGACTCGCCGAGCCCACGCCCACCGGAGACGACCACGTTGGCCTCGTCGAGCTTCGGGCCGGTGGCCTCCTCGACGTGGCGGTTGGTGACCTTGGCCGTGCCGGGGTCGGTGACCTCGAGGGAGGCGACCGTGGCAGCGCCACCGCCGGACTCCTCGGCCACGAACGACTTCGGGCGGAAGAGGGCGATGTGGGGGCCGCCGGCGGTGAACTTGGTCTTCACCAGCTTGGTGCCGCCGAACACGGGCTCGGTGACCACGACGGCGTCGCCGTCGAGCTCGATGTCGGTGTTGTTGGTGATCACCGGCTTGTCGACGGCCACCGACAGGCGGGCGGCGATGTCGCGGCCCTCGTAGGTGGTGCCGAACATGATGAGGTCGGGGCCGTTGCCGTCGCTCACGGCCTTGGCGATGGCCGAGGCCACCGGCACGCCGGCCAGGGAGCCGCCGAGGTCGCCGGTGCTGTGCACGGTGGTGGCGCCGTGGGCGCCGAGCGGACCGGCCACGGCATCGGCGTCGTCGCCGGCGTAGACGGCCTCGACCGTGCCACCGAGGCTGGCGGCCTTGGTGAGCAGCTCGAGGGTGAGGGGGCTGACCTTGCCGTCGGTGGCTTCGGCGTACACCCAGATGCGGTTGAGAGCCATGGTGGTTTCTCCTTCAGTCCGGGTGCTCAGATGACCTTGAGGCCATCGAGGAAGCTGACGATCTTGGTGAAGGCCTCGCCGTCGTCTTCGATGATCTCGCCGGCCTCACGGGCAGGCGCCTCATCGACGGCGACGATCTCCTGGCCAGCGCCGGCGCTGCCGACCTGTCCGGCCTCGAGGCCGAGGTCGGCGACCGAGAGCTCCTCGACCGGCTTCGACTTGGCGGCCATGATCCCCTTGAACGAGGGGTAGCGGGGCTCGACCACGCCAGCGGTGACCGACACGAGGGCCGGCATCGGGCAGGTGACCTCGTCGTAGCCGGCTTCGGTCTGGCGCTGCACCTGGACGTTGCCGCCCTCGAGGTGGATCTCCTTGGCGAAGGTGATCGACGGGAGGCCGAGGAGGGCGGCTACCTGCTCCGGCACGGTGCCGGTGTAGCCGTCGCTCGACTCCGTGGCGGCCAGCACCAGGTCGGGCTCTGCCTTCTTGATGGCGGCGGCCAGCACCTTGGCGGTGTCGAGGGCGCCGGCACCCGAGAGGGCATCGTCGGAGACGAGGATGGCCTTGGCGGCACCCATGGCGAGGGCCGTGCGGAGGCCGCTCGTCTCACCGTTGGGGGCCATGGACACGAGGGTGACCTCTCCTTCGCCGGCCTTGTCGACCAGCTGGAGTGCCATCTCGACGCCGTAGCTGTCGGACTCGTCGAGGATGAGCTTCCCGCTGCGGTCCAGCGTGTTGTCACCTTCGAGCTTGCCCGGCTCGGCGGGATCGGGGATCTGCTTGACACAGACGACGACGTGCATGGGGCGCATCGTCGCACGCGGATCGGGGGTGCTTCCAACCGGGGGCGCCTCAGCCGCAGCCGACAGGTAGGTTCGGTCACCCATGAAGGTGCTGCTGCTGGTCAACTCGTCGGCCTCGTCGGTCACGGCCCGCAGCCGGGTCGTGATCCAGAAGGCGCTGTCGGCCGACCACGACGTGACCCTGGCCGAGACCAGCCGCCGAGGCCACGCCACCCGCCTGGCCCAGGGGGCCGCGACCACCGGTACCGAGGTGGTGGTCGTGCTGGGCGGCGACGGCACCCTCAACGAGGCCGCCAACGGCCTGGCCGGCACCGACTGCGCCCTGGCCGCGCTGCCAGGCGGCTCCACCAACGTGTTCGCCCGCACGATCGGGCTCACCAACGACCCCATCGAGGCCACCGGCGAGCTGCTCGACGCGCTGGCCCGCGAGAGCATCCGGCGGGTGGGGTTGGGCTCGGTGAACGGCCGCTACTTCCTCTTCCACGTCGGCATGGGCTTCGACGCTGCCGTGGTGGCCCAGGTGGAGCGCCGGGGGGGCCTGAAGCGGTACGCCGGGCACCCGCTGTTCGTCTACGCCGGGTTCGACACCTGGATCCGCCACTACGACCGCAGCCGGCCCCGCTTCGCCATCCACCACGCCGACGGCACCGTCGTCGACGACGGCTACCTGTCGATCTGCCTCAACACCAATCCCTACACCTACCTCGGCAACCGACCCCTCGACCTGGCCCCCGAGGCCACCCTCGACGGCGGCCTGGCCCTGGTGACCCTGCGCACGCTGGCCTTCGCCAAGACGATGCGCATCATCGGCTCCGCCCTGACCGGCAGCCGGCACCTGCGCACCTCGCGCCACACCGAGCACCGCACCGACCTCACCAGCCTCACGGTGACCGGCTACGGCCCGTTTCCCTACCAGGTCGACGGCGACCACCTCGGCGACACCGAGCGCCTCGAGATCCGCCACGAACCCGAGATCCTGAACCTGGTCCTGCCCGGGAGCTAGCGGCCCAGCGCCTGCAGCGCTACGTCTGGCACGTCGGTCACGCACGCGTCTACGCCCATGGCTGCGAGCTCGCGGATCCTCTCGGGGTCGTTGCAGGTCCAGGTGTTGAGCTGGAGGCCGGCTGCGTGGGTCTTGGCCACGAAGGCCTCGTCGACGAAGAGGTGGTGGGGGTGGATGGCGACGTGGCCGTGCTCGGCGGCCTCGTCGACCAGGCGGGCCGGGTCCTCGACCATCCCGAGGAGCCAGGCGGTGGGGAGCCCTGCGGCCAGCTGGTGCACCCGGTCGACGGTGGGGAGGTGGAAGCAGGAGACGAGGTAGCGAGCGCTGGCCCGCTCACCGCGCTGGTCGAGGAGCTCCACCACCTGCTCGGCCAGCCGCTCCGACGCATCGAAGTCGCTGTCGTCGGGCCAGTTCTTGATCTCGATGTTCACCAGTGCCAGCGGCGCGCAGGCGTCGAGCGTGGCGGCCAGGTCGGGCACGTCGTCCGGGAGGTCGGCGAAGGCGGTCTCGAGGAGGAGCGTGCCGTCGGGCAGCGCCTCATCGTGGCTGATGGCCATCCGGCCGTCGCGGGTGCGGCGGACGTCGAGCTCGACGCCGTCGGCGCCCTGGGCGACCGCTCCGCCGAAGGCGGCCAGGGTGTTGGGGGGAAATGCCGCGGATGCCCCACGGTGGCCGATCACGAGCATGCCAAATGTCACCTTCGATGTCTCAAAAAAGTGCTTGCAAGCGTTAGCGCACCACGGCTACGGTGTCCAACGCAGCCGCACACGTTCTCACTGAGTTCATCTTACGGTGGCGGCATGTGAAACTCGTCACGAACACAGCGTGACCTCAACCGCTGCGGAGGCATCGTGGCCCTGGCCGAACGCCGTACCCTGCAATTCGACATCGAGCGAGACGACTGGCGCGACGTCGCCTCCTGCCGAGACACCGACCCCGACCTGTTCTTCCCGGTCGGCACCACCGGTCCCGCCATCGAGCAGATCGAGAACGCCAAGGCCGTGTGCCGCGAGTGCGAGGCGCAGACCCCCTGCCTCGAGTACGCACTGGCCACCAACCAGGACTCCGGCGTGTGGGGCGGCACCTCCGAGGAGGAGCGCCGCCAGCTGCGCAAGCAGTACGTGGCTCGCCAGCGCCGCACCGCCTAGCCCCAGCACCAGCGGCTTCCTGTCCACGACCTCCTGCTCAGCAGGAGGTCGTGCCGCGTCCGGGCGCCGATCACTCCCTCGACGCCACCGGCACGTCGAGCTCCACCACCGTGCCCGGCCGTCCGCCCTCGCCGTCGCCCCGGTGCAGCTCGATGGTGCCCATCAGCTCCGACGTGACGAGGGTGCGCACGATCGACAGGCCCAGCCCCGTGGCGGCGTCGATCGAGAAGCCCTCCGAGAGCCCCACGCCGTCGTCGCACACCTCCGCCTTGAGGCGGACACCGTCGTTCTCCAGCGAGATGACCACCCGGCCAGGGGCCTCCTGGAGGTCGAGGCTCTCGGGGAAGGCGTGGTCGAGCGAGTTCTGGAGCAGCTCGTTGAGCACCACCGCCAGAGGGGTGGCCACGGTGGCGGGCAGGAAGCCCGCATCGCCCTCCACCTCGAAGCGCACCGGGCGGTCGGCCGACCCCATCCCCTCCTCGACCATCTGCATCAGCGGACGCACGATCTCGATGAAGGCGACGTCGTCGCCGGCCTCGCGCGACAGCGTCTCGTGGACGAGGGCGATCGAGCGGATCCGGCGCACCGACTCCTCGATGGCCAGCTTGGCCTCCGGCGACTCCAGACGCCGCCCCTGCAGCCGCAGCAGCGCTGAGATCGTCTGCAGGTTGTTCTTCACCCGGTGGTGGATCTCGCGGATGGTGGCGTCCTTCGACAGCAGGAGGCGGTCGCGGCGGCGCAGCTCGGAGATGTCGCGGGTGAGCACCACCGCCCCGGAGATGGCGCCGTGGTCGATCAGCGGGATGCAGCGGATGAGCACCGCCACGTCGGTCCCGCCCTCCAGCTCCTCGGTGACGGGCGCCTTCAGCGAGAAGGCCATCTCCACGAGGCTGGCGTCGAGGCCCAGCTCGTCGAACCGGAGGCCCTCGGCGTTGGCGTGCACCCCGATGCGGTGCAGCGCTGACACGCCGTTGGGGGAGGTGTACTCCACCCGCCCGGTGGCGTCGAGGAGGATCACGCCGTCGCCCACCCGGGGCGCCTCCTCGGTCTCGGCGTCGTGGGCGTCGAAGGGGAAGTCGCCCGCCGCGATCATCCGGGCGAACCGGTTGAACACGTCGACGTAGGTGCGCTCGAGCTCGCCGGGCTGCCGGCCGAACGACGGCGCCGACTCCCGGGTGAGCACCCCGACCACCTCACCCCGGCAGCGCACCGGGATGCAGAGCACCCGCACCCGCTCCTTGAGGGCGGCGATGGTGGTCTCGCCCTCGATGATCTCGCCCAGTCGGAAGGCCCGGGCGACCAGCGGCCGCTCCTCCTCCTCGACGGTCGTGCCGATCCAGTCGGCGCGGTAGACGGTCTGGGAGGTGGACGGGCGCACCTGCGACAGCACCAGGAAGCGGCTGCCGTCGCGGGCGTCGATGGTAGGTGCGAACAGGAGGAGGTCGGCGAAGCAGAAGTCGGCCAGGAGACCCCAGCCCGACACCAGGCGCTGGAGGTGGCTGACGCTGCGGCCGTCGAGGGCGGTGTGGAACCGGGCGAGCTCGGTGAGCGAAGCCATGTCCGCAGCAGGCTACCGACCGGGGCCGGCCCCGACGGACGGCTGGATCAGGACGGGTGGATCAGGACGCGGAGGTGAACGGCACGAAGGGCTCGACTTCGGCCTCGGCCTCGGCCTCGGCGTCGGCGAACGAGGAGCGGTGCACCTCGTACTTCTCGCCGCAGGCCGTGCAGTGGAGGTACATCAGCTCGCGGAAGGGATCGATGTGGTCGAGGAACCCTCGGCCGCTGCACGAGGGGCACGGCACCGGCGAGCCCCATTGGGGCTTGGGGGCCGCGGCGGGCGCATGCTCTCGCAGGTCGATGACCTCGTCGGTGGCCTTCTTCTTGAACAGACCCATTGCACTCTCCTTCGCCGTGGGAGGAGGGCCACCGTGGCCCCCGTTGTGCTCGCCGAGCCCACCCTAGGCCATACGACCTACGCGGTGGAAGGACGCTTCGGCCTCAGCGCCAGATCTGCTCGCCCAGCTCGAGGAGGCCGGCGAGGTCGGTGATGTCGTGGTCGAAGTACGGGATCGAGGCGATCACGTCGGGGGAGGCCGCCAGCTCGGCGCGGGTCTCGGCCTCCCGCTTGGCCACCACCTGGAAGTTGAGGAAGCTCTCCCCCACCTCGCGCAGCACCCGGGCCACCTGCTCCGGCGGGCCGGCGGGGCTGGGCACGGCAGCCGCCAGCTCCTCCGACCCGGCCACCAGGGCCTTGGCCGCCCCGGTGCTGCCTCGCTCGAGGAACCAGTCGGGCAGCACCTTGTTCAGCACGACCGCACCGAGGTGGAGGCCCCGCTCCTCGAGGGCGTCGATGAAGAACTCGGCCTCGCGCACCGGGGCCGACTCGAGGGTGGACACCACCACGAAGGTGGTGCGGCGGTCTTCGAGCGTGCGGGTGACCGCCTTGGCCCGCTCGACGAAGCCTTCGTACATCGTCTGGAAGAGCAGGAAGAACTCGGCGATGTCCTCCAGGAACTTCGAGCCGAGGATGCGGTCGGCCACGGAGTAGAACGGCTTCGAGGCCATCGACAGCACGCGGCTGCGGGCGGGCACGGTGAGCCACCGCAGCAGCCGGCTGGAGAAGAAGTCGGCCATGCGCTCGGGCGCCTCGAGGAAGTCGATGGCGTTCCGGGTCGGTGGCGTGTCGACCACGATCAGGTCGTAGGTGCCCGAGGCGTGGATCTCGTAGAGCCGCTCCATGGCGATGTAGTCGTGGCTCTGCACGAAGCGACCGGTGATGTTCTTGTAGAGCGGGTTGGCGAGGATGGCGTCGCGGGTGGCGGCGTCGGGGGCGTGGCGCCGGACGAGGTCGTCCCAGCTCTGCTTGGTGTCGAGCATCGCAACCCACAGCTCGCCGCGCGGCTCCACGCCCGCCTGGGTGAAGGCCGTCCTCGGCACCTGGGTCTCGACGTTGCCGAAGGCCT
>JBPPMN010000142.1:0-9710 GCA_051306055.1 Acidimicrobiales bacterium | reverse complement strand
CTCCAAAGGCCGGCGTTCTACCAGTTGAACTACCCCCGATCGGGTGGGGGTCAGGTTAGGCCCAGCGGGTGCCGGCTCCGCCTCAGCCGGTGCACCGGGGTACGGCCGACTGCGAGCTTCTTGCGCTGTTGACCCGCGGTCTTCACGGTTGAACAGCGCGAGAACCACGTCATCAGGCGGTGCGGAGCAGCTCTCGGACCTTGAGGCGGCCGCCGGTGCGGACGATGGCCCGGCGGTAGACGATCGACGCGAAGCGCACAGCCAGCGCCACCGCCAGCACGCCGAGGGCCAGCGAGATGGCCATCTCCACCGGCGACGCCGCACCCACCGCGATGCGCGACGGCATCACCATGGGCGACGTGAGCGGGATGTAGGCCAGCACCTGCGACACCGGGGTCTCCGGGGCCGAGCCGCCCACCAGGTAGGCGCCGATGAGGATGATGTTGAGCGGCGCCACCGCGGAGCCGGCCTCCTCGGCCCGCTCGACCAGGGCGCCCAGCGCGCCGGCCAGCACGAGGTAGAGCGCGAGACCGAGCAGGAGCCAGGCCCCGCCGCCGGCCAGCGCCCCGCCGAGGCCGTCGGGCAGATCGCCACCGAGGCCCAGCTTCACGAGGACGGGCGTGGCGCCCACCAGCACCGTGAACACGCCGATCAGGCCCACGCCGAGCACCTTGCCGAACAGCAGCGAGGCGGGCGACACGATGGGCAGCAGCACCTCGCTGATGCGGTTGGCCTTCTCCACCGCCACGCCATTGGCCACCTGCGCCATCACCAGCACGAGGATCAGGTACATCACCAGCGACAGCGCGAACGCCGCGCCGCGGCGGGCGTCGCCACCGGCATCGAGCAGCTCGAGCTGCGGGGCGGGGGCCTGCAGCACGCCGCTGATCTCGTCGTCGTCGAGACCCGCCCCCTGCAGCCGCTCCACCGCGTCCGTGCTGGCCAGCGCCTGGCGCACCGCACCCACCAGCACGTCGTTCTCGCCGGTGGTCACGATGATGGTGGCCGGGTCGCCGCCGATCACGGCGACATCGGCGTCGTCGTCCTCCACGGCGAGGCGGGCGGCGTCCTCGCTGTCGACGGCGAGCACCTCCAGCTCGGCGTCGAGGGCGCCGACGGAGTCGACCAGGGCCGCCTCGAGGGCGGGGCGGGTGTCGAGGAGGGCCACCTCGTAGCTGGTGGGGTCGTCGCTGCTGAGGACGTCGGGCAGGATCATCACGGCCGTGGACAGGGCGGCCAGCACGGCGCAGGTGATCCACAGCGACTTGCGGCGCAGCGCCTCGGTGACCTCGCGGGCGGCCACCAGCCACAGGGGGCTCTGACGGACGCTCATCGGTCGGCTCCGGTCGCGGCGGCCTGGGCCCTGGCGTGAGCAGCTTCGGCCTCGGAGGTCGACTCGCCGGTGGCGGCCAGGAAGAGCTCCGAGAGGCTGGGCGACTCCACACCGAAGTCGGCCACCGGCGCGTGGGCCCGCACCGCGTCGAGCACGGCGGCGGGGTCGGCACCGGGCGTGAGGCGAAGGCGGGAGCCGGCGGCGTTGGTGCTGGCCACCTCGGCGCCGGCGGCCAGCCAGTGGGGCTCGACGGCCACGTCGACACGGAGGTAGCGGTCGGGGCTGTCGGCCTTGAGGCGGCGGACGTCGCCCTCGAGCACCACCCGACCGTGGTTGATCAGCGTGATCGCCTCGCAGAGGTCTTCCACCAGGTCGAGCTGGTGGCTGGAGAACAGCAGGTTGCGGCCGGCCCGCACGTGGTCGGTGATCACCGAGGTGAGGAACTCGACGGCCACCGGGTCGAGACCGGAGAAGGGCTCGTCGAGCACCAGCAGCGGCGGCTCGTGCACCATGGCGGCGGCCAGCTGCACCCGCTGCGCCATGCCGCCGGACAGGTCCTGCACCTTGTCGTCGGCCCGCTCGCCGAGGCCCAGCTGCTCGAGCAGGTGCTCGGCCCGGCGGCGACCGGTGGCCGCGTCGAGGCCGTGGAGGCGGGCCAGCCACGTGAGCTGGTCGAGCACGCGCATGTCGCGGTAGAGGCCGCGCTCCTGGGGCATGTAGCCCCACGAGCGGCGGTCGGCGTCGGTGGCCGGGCGGCCCTGCCAGGTGACGTGGCCGGCGTCGGGCCGCAGCACCCCGAACAGGATGCGCATCAGGGTGGTCTTTCCGGCCCCGTTGGGACCGAGCAGGCCGATGACCTTGCCAGACGGCACCTCGAGGTCCACCTCCTCGAGCACCACCCGGTCGCCGAAGCGTTGGCTGATCCCGCCCGCCAGCAGGGTGTCAGTCATGACCGCCGAGCATGCCAGGCCGCAGCAGAGATCCCAACCTGCCGGGTCGGGACCCCGCTCCGACCCAGCCCGTGCAGCGCTTCTCGCACCGGAGCGCGCATTCCCTTCACAGAGTCGCCGGACGCAACGAGCCGCCGGCTCCGTGCAGCTTTCCTCGTACCCTGTCGCCCCTTCTCTGCACAGACGGGTGCGCGTGACGAGCGGGCCCATGCCCGAGCGCCGACCGACCGGTCAGCCGGCTGGCGGGGTCTGGGTGACGACGCCCAGCACCGGGTCGCGCAGGGTGACGCAGTAGCGGTGGCCGGACGGGTCGCGCAGCACGGTCCAGTAGGTCTCCCGGGCCTCCACCTCGGCGCCGGCGGCGACGTGGTCGGCGATCACGGCGTCGCCCTCCCAGCCCGCGGCCACGTCGAGGTGGCCGGTGGTGGGTCCGACGCCGCCCTCGAGGCGCTGGAAGAGGAGCCGCATCGGCAGCCCGTCGGGCCGGGGGGCGCTGGCGAACTCGGGCCGGACCTTGGAGTGGGTGACGGGCCAGTCGAGCAGGGTCGTCCAGAAGCGCACCTCGGCGTCGAAGCCGTCGGGGCCGATGTCGAGGCAGATCTGGTCGAGGCGGCTGGGCGCGCCCGCTGGCCCCACGTGGGGTACCGACGGCGTCGTCCCGCCGTCCCAGCCGACCACGCACCACGGGTACCCGGTGGGCGACGCGAGGACGGTGACGTCGGGGTCGCCGTCGCTCACCACGGCAGCGCCCAGCTCGACCGCCCGGGCGACGAGCTGCGGCCGGTCGTCGGTGTGGACGTCGAGGTGGGTGCCGCCCGCGCCCTCGCCGATGCGCTGCACCCGCACGTGCGCATCGCCCTCGGTGGGCAGCAGGGTGGCGAACTGCCCGTCCTCGCCGCGGGTGGGCGAGCGGGTGGTGCCGGTGACCTGCTGCCAGAAGTCGGCGGCGACGTCGAAGGTGGCGGCCGGTCGGTCGATGAACATGGTCAGCCAGCGGACGCTCACGACACGAGGGTAGGCCCCGAGCACCGCCGTGCCCGGCGGCGATTTCACCGCAGGGTGAGGCCGCCGGTAGCGTGGTCATCCTCATGGGTTCACTGATCAAGAAGCGCCGCAAGCGCATGCGCAAGAAGAAGCACAAGAAGATGCTGAAGCGCACGCGTTGGCAGCGCCGGGCCGCCGGCAAGTAGCCGGCCCGCCCCCACGCACAACCGATCTCAGCCACCGACCGCTTCCTCCGGGAGGCGGTCGGCGCGCGTCACGGCTCCAGTGAAGCACCGGGTCGGATGTGCCATGCAGGTCGAAACCAGAAGCAGCTGGGGTAGCGGACCCGGCGTCGGGCCGGGGACCGGACAGCAGGTTCCTGCATGGCCAAGCTCATGAAGCTCACGGTTGCGGTGCTGACCGGCGCCACCTCGACGAGGGCGCTGATCCTGCGCGCCGTGCTGGTGGGAGCGGTCGTCACCGTGGTGCCCACCGTCGCCGCGCACCACCTCACGAGCGCCGAGCCAGACCGGCTGGGAGCGGGTGGAGGCGGTCACCACCTCGGCCCCCGATGCGGCTCCGCTGGCCCGGTTTGCCACCGCTGCGGTCGTCGCCGTCGTCGACGGCGACCAGCTGACCGGGGAGGCCAACGTGCTGGCCTCCTCGCCGCCGGGCACCTCCGTGGAGGTGTGGCACCGTGACGGCGTCTTGTCCGATCACATCTACAGCACCTGGCCAGCTGCGGTCTTCGTCATCATCCTGCTGCTCTGGGCGGTCTGGGCCGTGTGCCTGGCGGCGACCCGCTGGGGGGACCAGGTGCTGGCCACCGTCGCCCACCGGGCCGGGACGGCCGAGGCCCGATCGGCCCGCTCGGCTCGATCGACCGTGTGACCTGAGGCGCCGGGCCGGCCCGATCCGGGGGACAGCGCCCGCACTGCGGGGTGGTGCGGGCGGCGTGCCAGCATCGGGCGGTGAGCTCACCCGTGCGCCTGCGCACGACCGCCGTCGCCATCGGGGCCATGTTCGCCGTGAACGGGTTCGCCTTCGGGTCGTGGGTGCCACGGCTGCCGGAGGTGCGGGAGGCCCTCGACATCAGCGACGCCGCCCTCGGGCTCACCCTGCTCGGTGGCGGCATCGGCGGGCTGACCATGAGCCTGGCCAGCGGGCGGCTGGTGGAGCGCTTCGGCAGCCGACGCACCATGGTGGCCACCTCGATCGCGCTGTCGTGCCTCATCCCGCTGATCGCGGTGGCCCCGTCGCCGCCGGTGCTGTTCGCCGTGCTGCTGGCCGTGGGCGCCCTCGACGGCGTCACCGACGTGGCCCAGAACGCCCAGGGCATCGAGCTCCAGGCCCGGATCAGCCGGTCGATGCTGTCGCGGCTCCACGCCGCCTGGTCGCTGGGGACCCTCTCGGGCGGTCTGGTGGCCAGCCGGGCCGCGGCGGCCGACGTGTCGTTCACGCTGCAGCTGTCGCTCACCGCCGGCGTGCTGGCCACGGTGTGCCTCGCCGCCGCCCCCCACCTGCTCCCGTCGACGCCCGTCCCCCGCTCGGCGGCCGGCCTTCCCGGTTCTGTGGACGCTGACGTCCGCATGCCGGCCACATCCGTCCACAGAACGATGGGTTTGCTGCTGTTCGCCATGGGGGCGGCGGTGGTGCTGAGCGAGATGCCGCCCACCGAGTGGGCGGCGCTGGTGATGGCGCAGCGCTTCGACCTCGGCACCGGCGCCGCCGGACTCGGGTTCGTGGCCTTCACGGCCGGCATGGTGACGGGGCGGCTCTCGGGCGACGTGGTGGTGGACCGCATCGGCCCCGAGGCCACCCGCCGCCGGGGCGCGCTGCTGGCGCTGGTGGGGGTGGCGGTGCTGGGCCTCAGCCCCGTCGCCTGGGTGGGTGCCGCCGGCCTGGCCATCGTGGGGTTGGGGGCCTCGGCCCAGTTCCCGATGGCGGTGCGACGGGCGGGCGAGCTGGCCGGGCCCCGCGGCGTGGCCATGTTCTCCTCCGGCGCCCGGGCCGGGATGCTGTTCGGGTCGCCGGCCATGGGTGCCCTCAGCGACGCCACCACCCGCACCGCCGCCCTGGTGGCCATCGCCGGCACCGCGGCCGCCGTCTCCGCCGCCGTCCGCCTCCCCGCCGCCCCTGACTGACATCAGGACACGTTGATGGTCAAGGTGTCTTGATCGAGGGTCAGTCCTCGGCGGGGGTGGTGTGGGCAACGACGAAGCCGTCGCCCTCGAACTCGCCCTCCACGAACCAGGTGCTGCCGCTGCCGGCCAGCACCGGGGTCTGGCCGCTGGCGTCGCCCAGGCGGTCGCGCCACTGGGCCAGCTCGGGGGCCACCAGCAGGGCGGCCGGCTCGAGGTCGTTGGGGCCGTCGGCCGTGGGGCCGTCCAGGGCGTCCCAGGCCCGGTAGACCGAGGGGGTGGCGCAGTGCAGCGGCGGGGTGAGCAGCGTGTAGGTGCGGGCCTCGAAGGGCAGCGGCTCCACCTTCTCGCCCACGCCGGTCACCCGGGCCCGGCCGCCCACCAGGCAGAAGGGCACGTCGGCGCCGAGGCCGATGGCCACGCCGAGGTCGGTGATGCCGGCCCAGCGGAGCACGGCGGCGGCGTCGGACGATCCGCCGCCCAGGCCGGCGCCGGAGGGGATCTGCTTGTCGAGGCGCACGTGGGCGGTGCGGTCGACCGCCCGCAGGGCCCGGGCCACGAGGTTGTCGTCGTCGTCGGTGACGTCGGGGGTGGCGCCCACCACCTCGAGGCCGTCGCCCTCGCTGAAGGTGAGGGTGTCGGCCAGCGTCAGCGTGACCATCTCGGCGTCGATCAGGTGGTAGCCGTTGCGCTGCACGCCCACGACGCGCAGCGAGCAGGTGAGCTTGGCGGGGGCGAGGACGACGTCAGGCACGGTCCTCGCACCCTACGGCCGCTGGGCGGCCAGCCCTCAGCCGGCGGGTTCGGCGGCCTCCGCGGCCAGGCGGCGCCAGTCGGCGAGGGTGAGCTCCTCGGCCCGGGCTTCGGGGCGGATGCCAGCGGCCTCGAGCTGGCCCGGCGCCACCAGCTCGGCCAGCGAGCGGCGCAGCATCTTGCGGCGCTGGCCGAAGCCGGCCTCCACCAGCGAGAACACGGCCCGGCGCTCCGCGTCGTCGCCCGGCGGCTCGTGGCGGCGCAGGTCGACCAGGCCCGACGCCACCCGGGGCTGGGGCAGGAACACGGTGGGCGGCACGGTGCCCACCACATCGACGTCGGCCCACCAGGCGGCCTTGAGCGACGGGATGCCGTAGGCCTTGGAGCCGGGCCCGGCGGCCAGCCGCTCCCCCACCTCGAGCTGCACCATCACCAGCATGCGCTCGATGGCCGGAGCGTCGGCCAGCAGGTCGAGCACCAAGGGCGTGGCGATGTTGTAGGGCAGGTTGGCCACCATCGACCACGGGCGTTCGGGGTCCGCCGGGCCGAGGAGGGCGGGCCAGTCGAGCTCCATGGCGTCGCCGGCCACCACCGTGGCGCCACCGGGCTCCACCACCGAGCGCAACACCGGCAGCAGGTGCCGGTCGACCTCGATGGCCGTCACCTCGGCTCCCGCCTCCAGCAGGGCCAGCGTGAGCGACCCCAGCCCGGCGCCCACCTCCACCACCCGGTCGCCGGGCTGCACGCCGGCCAGGCGCACGATGCGGCGCACGGTGTTGGCGTCGACCACGAAGTTCTGGCCCAGCGCCCTCGACGGGTCGAGCCCGTGCTCGGCCAGCAGGGCGCGCAGCGAGGTAGGTGAGTGCGTCACCGCCTCAGCCTGCCAGGCCAGGCCCGGCCCACCCGCCAAGTCTGTGAAGGAAACCCGCGCTCAGATGCGAGAAACCCTGCACAGAGCGGCCGGGCCGGCGGTCGGCCGAGGTCTGTGAAGGAAACCCGCGCCTTGGTGCGAGAAACCCTGCACAGGTGACCGGGACACCTCGGTGAAGGGAACTCGCGCCTTGGTGCAGGAAACCCTGCACAGACCTGGGCCCCAGCCCGCCGACCGGCCCGAGTACGCGCAGCTCGGGGCTCGTGCCAGAACCCGGCCCGGTCGCCCCTGCCGCCAGGGAACCCGAGTCCGATGTCACACCCCGGTGCTGGACTCTGGGACATGGACCGCCACCACGCGGCCATCGCCGAGCGGGCTGGACAACAGCTCGGCCTGATCACCATCTCCGACACCCGGGAGCTCGGCCTGACCGAGCACCAGCGTCGCCACCTCGTGGCCACCGGAGTGCTCATCCGGCTCAGCCGGCCCGTGTTCCGGCACGCCGGATGGCCGCAGACCGACGAGCAACGGCTGCTCGCCGCCGCCTGGACGGTCGGCAAGGGTGCCGCCGTGAGCCACATGTCGGCGGCCTGGTTGTGGCAGCTCGACGGCGTCGGCGCCGGCGCAGTGGAGGTGGCCGTCGCCGTCAGCCGGTGCCCGGTGCTGCACTTCGGGCTGGTGCACCGCACCCGCCACCTGTCGGCAGCCGACACCACCGCCATCGGCCTCATCCCGGTCACCACCCCTGAGCGGACGCTGATCGACCTGGCGCCGCGGCTGGAGCTCCATCAGCTCGAAGAGGCGCTCGACGGCGCCTGCCGGCGGAACCAGATCTACCTCCCCCGCCTCGAGTGGCGGTTGGCCGAGCTGCGCCGCCCCGGATGGACAGGCGCCCCCAAGCTCGACGCACTGCTGACGCACGGCCGACGAGACCGCAAGGAGGAGACGTGGCTGGAGTCGGCCTACCTCCGGATCCTGCAACGAGCGGGCCTGCCACTCCCCCGTCTCCAGGTGACGGTGACCCCGGGCGGAGGGCCTCGGTACCGGCTCGACGGGATCTACGACGACCACGACCTCGTCGTCGAGATCGACGGACACGCCACCCACGCCACCCGTCGGCGGCGTCAGGCCGATGCCGAGCGGCACATGCGGCTCCAGACCGAGGGCAAGCGGCTCCTGCGGTTCACCTACGAGGACGTGGTCGAGCGCCCGCACTACGTGGCTTGCACCACCGCCCGGTTCCTCGGCATCTCGCTCAGCCCAGAGGTCGTCGCCTCACTGACCCCCGCAGCCTGACCCCGGGGACCCTGGGGCGGAGTCAGCGATCGCCGGCCGGCGACCAGCCGCTCTGTGCAGGCTTTCCCGCACCTCGGCGCAGGTTTCCTTCACAGACGCCTCCCGAGCGCCAGGGCAGCCTCTCTGTGCAGGGTTTCTCGCACCTCGGCGCGGGTCTCCTTCACAGACGGTCGCTTGGGCCCCGCCGCTCACCCGTGCCCGTCGGGGCATGCGGGCGCTGGACGCGAGCACGCTGGCGTCGGCGGCACCGTCTGTGCAGGGTTTCTCGCACCTGGGCGCGAGATTCCTTCACAGACGTGGGCTGCGGGGCGGTGTGACCGACCTAGCGGTAGCCGAGGGCGGCGGAGCAGTGGGGCCACTGACCCCAGCCGTAGCGGGCCTGGAGGATCTGGCCTCGCTTGATCTGCTCTTCGCGGGAGTTCTGGTGGGGGTAGCCGGAGCCGCCCACGCCCTGCCAGGAGCCGAGGGAGAACTGGAGGCCGCCGTAGTAGCCGTTGCCGGTGTTGATCGACCAGTTGCCGCCGGACTCGCACTGCGCGAGCTGGTCCCAGACGGTGCTGCCGCCGGAGTAGTCGGGGGCGGGCTCGGGAGCCGTGCCGACCTTGACGACGGCGTCGACCGGCTTGCGGACCAGGGTCTGCTCGAGCACCGTGCGCCGGGTGGCCTCGCCGTTGCGGACGACGATCCGGTAGACGACGTCGCGCGCACCGGCGCGGCCCTCACGAACCACGTCGGTGGTGCCGGAGGTCATCGAGTCGTCCTCCTGCTCGACGGTGTCGAAGTCGATGCTCTCGCCGTCGACCGCCTTGCGCACCCAGCGGATGTCGGTGAAGACGACCTTGTCGCCGTCCTCGACGGTGGCGCCGAGCTTGGGCGTCGTGGTGTCGCGCTTGTCGACCTTCACGCCCACCTGCTTCAGGGCCTCGGCGACGTTCACGGCGGCGACCTCGAGCTTGACGGGCTTCTTGCCCTCGAGCACGAAGGTCAGGCGCTTGGGGGTGACGACGGTGAGGTCGAGGCCGCCACGGTCGATGGTGAGACCGCGGCTCGCCGACAGGCGGGCGTCCTGGATCGACACGCCGATCTCGTCGAGCGCGGAGTCGACGTCGGTGGCGGTGACCCAGTGGGTCTGGGTCTCGCCGTCGACGGTCAGCTCGATCGGGCGGCCGTAGCGCACGTTGATCAGGCTGCCGTCCTCGACGGGCTCGTCGAGGCTCGGTGCCACGCGGTCGTGCTCGCCGACCTCGATGCCCTCGGCCTCGAGCATGTCGCCGACGGTGTCGCCGAGGGCGGTGACCTCGCGGGGCTCGCCGTCGACCGAGACGGTCACGGTCGTGCGCAGCGCCGCGTAGCCGAACGTCGTGCCGGCGACGGCGAGGACG
>JBPPMN010000026.1:0-8274 GCA_051306055.1 Acidimicrobiales bacterium | reverse complement strand
CACAGCCGTCGCTGTCACTCTCATGGGAAGCCGCGCTCTTGGCGCACTTGAGGTCTACGCCGCTCAGGACCGCGCCAACGGCGGGGGTGCATGCGGGTTCGCGCCGGCGGCTGCGGAGCACCTAGGCCGCGCCATCGAGTCCGTTCGCCCCACCTCAGTCGACAGGGCTGATTTCGATGCATTGCTCGCGGTGGCGGCTCGGTTGCGCTCGACCGAGTAGCTCTGGGCCTCCGCTGCCGCTAGCCACCACCTGGAGTGCCAGCGTGCCCTCTGGCCGAGAGGCCTATTGGCGGGGTTGCCATCGCGACGACATCACGCGAAGAGCCACCACCATCCCTCCCCAAGCGCATGTGGGCCTCCCGCTGCGCCAGGATGGGGGCGATGGGATGGCGTCGCGTGCTCCTGCGGGTGGCGGTGGTCGGCGGGGCACTGCTGCTGGCCATCCAGCTGGTCCCCTACGGCTGGTCGAAGCCCAACCCACCCGTCACCCAGGCGGCGGTGTGGCCCAGCGCCGAAGCCGAGGCCATCGCCCGCGTCGCCTGCTACGACTGCCACAGCAACGAGACCGAGTGGCCGCCCTACTCCTACGTGGCGCCGATGTCGTGGCTGGTCCGCCGCGACGTGGAGCGTGGGCGCGACGAGCTGAACTTCTCCGAGTGGGACCGCGACGACGGTGAGGCCGACGATGCCGTGGAGGCGGTGCTGGAGGGGTCGATGCCGCCCCGGCAGTACGAGCTCATGCACTCCGGTGCCCGCCTCGACGAGGCGGAGCAGGCGATCCTGGTCGCGGCCCTCGAGCAGATGGACGCCGAGCGCGGCTGACCCGCCGCCTCGGGCTGCTCGCGGCCCTACGGGGTGACGAGCTGGGTGGGGTCGATGCCGGCCGTGTCGGTGGGCTCGAGCACGAGGGCGGGGGTGGCGTCCTTGGCGGCGTCGGCGAGGCCGTCGGGGAAGAGGCCGGTGCCGATGGTGACGACGAGGGCCAGCACGAGGGCCAGGGCGGCGCTGAGCGGCACCGGGATGGTGCGGGGCTCGGGGGCGTCCTCGGCCGACATGTACATCGACACGATGATGCGCAGGTAGAGGAAGGCGGCGATCACGGCGGTGAGCATGGCGATGACGGCCAGCCAGGTGGATCCGGCGTCGACGGCGGCGGTGATCACGTAGAACTTGGCGAAGAAGCCCGACGTGAGCGGCACACCGGCCTGCGCGAACAGGAAGAGGGCGAAGGCCAGGGCCAGCGCGGGACGGTCGCGGGCCAGGCCGCGGTAGTCGTCGAGGCTGTGCCCGACGTCGCCCTTGCGGCCCACCAGCGTGATCACGCCGAAGCTGCCGGCCACCATGAAGGTGTAGGCGGCCAGGTAGAACAGCGAGGCCTCGACGCCCTGGCTCGACGCTGCCTGCACCCCCACCAGCACGAAGCCGGCGTGGTTGATCGACGAGTAGGCGAGCATGCGCTTCACGTCGGTCTGGACGACGGCCAGCACGGAGCCGACGAGCATGGTGATGGCGGCCAGCGCGAAGAGGATGGGCTGCCAGTCGAGCCGGTAGGTGTCGAAGGCGAGGTAGAAGACCCGCAGGAGGCCGGCGAACCCGGCGACCTTCACGCCCGAGGCCATCCACGCCACGCTCGGGCTGGGCGCCCCCTGGTACACGTCGGGGGTCCAGAAGTGGAAGGGGACCGCCGACACCTTGAAGGCGAAGCCCACCAGCAGCAGGGCCAGGCCGGCCAGCAGCAGGCCGCTGTCGGCCAGGACCGTGCCGGAGAGGAAGGCCGAGATCTCCACGAGGTTGGTGGAGCCGGTGGCGCCGTAGACGAGGGCGATGCCGTAGAGGAAGAAGGCCGAGGCGAAGGCGCCGAGCACGAAGTACTTCACGCCCGCCTCCTGCGACGTGATCTTGCGCAGGTGCATGGCGGCCATCACGTAGACGGCGATGGAGAGGATCTCGAGGCCGAGGAACATCACGATGAGGTCGTTGGCCGACGCCATCATCACGCCGCCCGAGGCCGACAGCATCATGAGCACGTAGGGCTCCGCGCCCTCCATGCCCTCACGGCGCAACCAGCCGTCGAACAGCAGGGCGCCCATGATCACGGCGAGGCAGATCACCACGGTGAGGAAGACCGAGAAGCCGTCGACGCCGACCGACTGGGCGAGGGTGGAGTACGGGCCGCGCTCGGGGTCCTGCACGCGATCCCACAGCGGGAGGCTGAAGGCGATGGCGCCGCCGGCGGCGATGGAGGTGAAGAGCGCGTAGATCCCAGGGGCGGCCTTGCGGCGCGAGAGGGAGTCGGCGACGAGGAGCAGGAGGGCGGAGCCCACCAGCACCAGCACCGGTGCGATGGCGCTCCAAGCGACGTCGACGGCCTCGATGGACTGCGGGGCCTCGCCGATGGGCTGGCTGAGCAGGGCCAAGGCGCTCACTCCCCCTCCTCCTCGTCGGCTGGGGCGTCAGGACGCGGCGCGCCGGGCCCGATGGCGGCCACCGACGGCTCCGTGTAGTCGGAGTTGTCCTCGATGTGGGTGACCAGCTCGGCCACGGCGGGCTCGATGCGCTCGAGCACCGGCTTGGGGTAGACGCCGAGGAACACGATGAGGCCGAGGAGCGGGGCCATGATGAGCCCTTCTCGCCAGCTCATGTCGGCCACCTCGGCGTTGTCGGCGTCGGGTTCGCCGTGGAAGACCCGCTGGTAGGCCCACAGCAGGTAGAGGGCAGCCAGGATCACGCCGGCGGCGGCCACGACCGCCCACCAGCGGAAGGTGAGGAAGGAGCCGAGCAGGATCAGGAACTCGCCGGGGAAGCCGTTGAGGCCAGGGAGCCCGATCGAGCTGAGCATCACCACGGTGAAGACCCCGGCGAGGATGGGCGCCGACTTCTGCAGGCCCTTGAGGGCTGCGATCTCGCGGGTGTGGCGCCGCTCGTAGATCATGCCCACGAGGAGGAAGAGCGCCCCGGTGGAGATGCCGTGGTTCACCATCTGCAGCACGCCGCCCTGGATGCCCTGGGTGGTGAGGGAGAAGGTGCCCAGCACGATGAAGCCGAGGTGGGCCACCGAGGAGTAGGCCACCAGGCGCTTCAGGTCCTTCTGCATGGCGGCCACGACGGCGCCGTAGATGATGCCGATGACGCCGAGGGTGACGAGGCCGGGAGCGAACCACACCGACGCGTCGGGGAAGAGGTAGAGCCCGAAGCGCACGAACCCGTAGGTGCCCAGCTTCAGCATCACGCCGGCCAGGATCACGGAGCCTGCGGTGGGGGCCTGGGTGTGGGCGTCGGGCAGCCAGGTGTGGAGGGGGAACAGCGGGACCTTCACCGCGAAGGCGGCCGCGAAGGCGAGGAAGATCCAGCGGGCCGCGCTCCAGTCGAGGGGGCTGGCGCCGGTGGAGTCGTCGGAGACGTGCTGAGCCTCCGCGATGGCCACCAGGTCGAAGTCGAGCGACGGGTTGCGCAGCGCCTCGGCCCGGGCCAGGTCGTCCTCGATGGCGGCCTGCAGCTCGGGGGTGAGCTCGGCCCCCTGCTGGACCTGGCCGAGCACCTCGCTGACGACCTGCTCGATGGCCACGGCCTCGAGCTCGTTGTCGTCGCGCACGCCGTCGCGGTGCAGGAAGGCCAGCGCCACGATGCCGACCAGCATGAGCGCTGAGCCGAGCATCGTGAAGATGAAGAACTTCAGAGCCGCGTACACCCGCTCGGCGTAGCCCCAGCCGCCGATGAGGAAGTACATCGGCACCAGGACGATCTCGAACATCACGAAGAACAGGAACAGGTCGAGCGAGCAGAACACGCCGATGCAGCCGGCCTGCAGCACCAGCAGCCAGGCGTAGTACGGCTTCGGATCGTGCTGGGGCGTGACGGCCAGCATGGCCAGCGGGAACAGCAGGCCCGACAGCACCACCAGGAACAGCGAGATGCCGTCGACGCCGAGGTGCCACGAGATGCCGAAGTCGGACACCCAGCTCCGGTCGACCTCGAACTGCATCCCGGACTCGCCCGTCTCGAAGGCGGCCAGGATCCACAGGGTGAGGGCCCCGGTGGCCGACGCGAACAGCACGGCGACCAGCCGGTGCAGCTCGGTGCGGCCCTTGGGCACGAGGGCCACGCAGAGGGCGCCCACGAAGGGCAGGACGATGGCCAGCGTGAGGGGCGAGGTGGCCACCCCGGCAGCGGCGAGCGCGGAGATCGACGACATCTAGAAGCCCACCCGGGAGATGAAGTACGCCAGCACCGCGACCACGCCGACGGCGAGGCCGAGGGCGTAGGTGCGCACGTACCCGGTCTGGACGCCGCGCAGGCCCTTGCCGCTGCCCCGCACCAGGCCGGCCACGCCGTTGACGGCGCCGTCGATGACGGTGCGGTCGAAGGCCGCGGTGGCCTCGAAGGCCCGCTGGCCGGGACCGCCCATGAAGGCCGCGATCGAGCTGTCGTAGCGCCAGCCGTCGGCCAGCAGCTGCGGCTCCACCGGCTCCCGTCGCTTCTGCAGGTACACGGCCACGGCGAGGGCGATGCCGATCAGGCCGGCGAGGGTGGCGATCACGGCCAAGCCCACCTTGGTGCCGGTGGCGACGTCGATGTGGGCCTCGTTGCCGAAGAGCGCCGGCTCCAGCCAGTGGCCGAGGAAGTGGAGGTCCTTGGTGAAGGGCAGGTTGAGCCCACCACCCACGATGGCCAGCCCAGCCAGCACCACCAGCGGGAAGGTCATCGTCCACGGGCTCTCTGTTGGCTCAAGGGGGGCTTCGCCCCCCTTGGCAGATCCCCCCGATGCATCGGACGCCTCCGGCTCCGATGCAGCGGCAACCCCGTCGGACTCGGCGTCGGCGTGCTCACCGGCATCGGTGTCGCGCCAGCGCTCCTCGCCGAAGAAGACCATGAAGACCTGGCGGCTCATGTAGAAGGCGGTGAGCAGCGCGGTGATGAGGCCGAGGGCCCACAGCACCGGGTTCTCGGCGTAGGCGTAGAGGAGGATCTCGTCCTTCGACCAGAAGCCGGCGAAGGGGGGCACGCCGGCGATGGCCAGCCAGCCGATGATGAACGTGCCGGCGGTGATCGGCATGAACTTGCGCAGGCCGCCCATGCGGCGCATGTCCTGCTCCTCGTGCATGCCGTGGATCACGGATCCCGACCCGAGGAACATCAGGGCCTTGAAGAAGGCGTGGGTGACCATGTGGAAGATGGCCGCCACGTACGCGCCGGTGCCGACGGCCAGGAACATGTAGCCCAGCTGGCTCACGGTGGAGTACGCCAGCACCTTCTTGATGTCGGTCTGGGCCACCGCGATGGTGGCGGCGAAGAGCGCCGTGGCCACGCCCACCCAGGCGATCACCGACGGGCCCCAGACGTAGGCCTCGGCCAGCACCGGGTTCACCCGCACCATGAGGTAGACGCCCGAGGTCACCATGGTGGCGGCGTGGATGAGGGCGGAGACGGGGGTGGGCCCGGCCATGGCGTCGGGCAGCCACACGAAGAGGGGGAGCTGGGCCGACTTGCCGCAGGCCCCTACGAACAGGAGCAGGGCGATGGCGGTGGCCGTGACGGGGGCCAGCTCGCCGGCCCGGGCCAGGAGACCGTCGGCCCCGCTGTAGGTGAGGGTGCCCAGCGAGGCGAAGGTGAGGAACATCGCCACCATGAAGCCCCAGTCGCCGATGCGGTTGGTGACGAAGGCCTTCTTGCCGGCCGACGCGTTGGCGTCCTTGGAGAACCAGAAGGAGATGAGGAGGTAGGAGCAGGCTCCGACGCCCTCCCAACCGAGGAAGGTGAGCAGCAGGTTGTCGCCCAGCACGAGCATGAGCATCGAGAAGACGAACAGGTTCAGGTAGAGGAAGAACTTGGAGAACTTCGGATCACCGTGCATGTACCCGATCGAGTACAGGTGGATCAGGGTGCCGATGCCGGTGACGAACAGCGCCATGGTGATCGACAGCGGATCGGCCAGGAAGCCCACGTCGACGCTGAAGCCGCCCGCCGGGAGCCACTCGAACAGGGTGACCACGTGGCTGCGGTGGTGGTGGTCTTCGGCCAGGAGGCCGAGGTAGGTGCCGACGGCGGCCGCGAAGGCGCCGCCGCAGGCGAGGGTGGCGATCCAGCCGGCCTTGGGCTCACCCAGGCGTGGGCCCGCCACCAGCAGGAGCAGGAAGCCGGCCAGCGGGAGGGCAGGGATGAGGACGACGAGGTCGAGGAGCTCCATGGGGGGCGGGTCCTAGCCCTTCAGCACGGTGAGGTCGTCGGCGGTGGCCGAGGGGGACTTGCGCAGCAGGGCCACGATGATGCCGAGGCCCACCACCACCTCGGCGGCCGCCACCACCAGCACGAAGACCACCACGGTCTGCCCGTGGATGTCATCGAGCATGCGGGAGAAGGTGACGAAGGTGAGGGTGACGGCGTTGAGCATGAGCTCGACGCACATGAAGATCACGAGCGGGTTGCGGCGCACGAGCAGGCCCACGGCCCCGATGGCGAACAGCAGCGCGCCGAGGGTGAGGTACCAGGCCGGGGTGACCTCTGCGATGGCGAGCATCACGCGTCCTGCTCCTGGCTGGGCTCGGGGTCGCGGGTCTCAGGGTCGCTGGCCTCGGCCCGGGCGGCGGCCTCGGCTGCCGCGGCGGCCACGAGCGGGTCGTCGATCTGCTCGGACCGCTTCGACTTCTTGGCCATCACGACGGCGGCCACCACGGCGATCACCAGCAGGACGCTCGTGATCTCGAAGGCGAAGACGTACTTGGTGAAGATCGACTCGCCCAGCTGCGCCACGTTCACGCCGCCCTCCTCCAGGAAGGCCGGGTCGCCGGGCTGGGCGGGGGCGCCGGTGGCCTCGCCGCCGGTGGAGGCCAGGGCGAGGAGCGGCAGGGCCAGCACCCCGAGGCCCACCACGAGCGCCGCGATGCGCTGACCGCCGAGGGGCTCGATGGAGAGGTCTTCCGCCCGGTCGACGCCGAGGAGCATGAGCACGAACAGGAAGAGCACCACGATGGCGCCGGCGTAGACGATCACCTGGACGGCGGCCAGGAAGTGGGCTTCCTGGGCCACGAAGAGCACCGCGATCCCGAAGAGGGTGCCCACCAGCGAGAGGGCGGCGTGCACCGGGTTGCGGTTGAGCACCACGCCCAGAGCACCGGCCACGCAGGCCGCGCCGGCCACCACGAACACGAACAGCTCCATCAGTGGTGCCCTCCGTCGTGGCCGTCGTGGCCGTCGTGGTCGACCTCGTCGTGGTCGTCGGCCGGAGGGGTCGGCAGCGAGGGGTCGGGGGCGGTCTGGCCCTGCTCGGCCGGCTTCACGCCGAAGCCCAGCTCTCCCGACCAGGCCACGACGCCCTCGTAGTCGGCGTCGCCGGAGGGAGCGGTGGCCCGCACCCACGCGGAGGACTGGGCGGCGACGGCGTCGAGGTCGCTCCAGTCCTCCCAGGGCATCTGCTGGGGGAGGCCGTCGTCGTCGACCACCAGCTCGGCCTTGGTGTAGATGGCATCCGCCCGGTTGGTGAACGAGAACTCGAAGAGCTTCGACTCGGTGATGGCCTCCGTCGGGCACGCCTCGACGCAGAGGTCGCAGTGGATGCAGCGGAGGTAGTTGATCTCGTAGATGTAGCCGTAGCGCTCACCGGGCGAGACCGGATCGTCGGGCGGGTTGTCGGCGCCGCGGACGTAGATGCAGCGAGCGGGACAGACCCCGGCACACAGCTCGCAGCCGATGCACTTCTCCATGCCGTCCTCGTAGCGGTTGAGCACGTGACGGCCGTGGAGGCGGTCGGGCTTGGCCCGCTTCGGGCCCGAGTCCTTGGCGTACTCACCGGTGACGGTGCGGCCCGATCGGGTCCCCTTGAGGAGCTTGCCGAAGCTGACCTTGAAGCCTCCGAGGTACCCCATCAGTAGACCTCCTCGGTGTGCTCGCGCTCGTGGCGGGAGCGCCGGACGGCCGCCGACAGCAGGCCGTAGCCGGCGACGAGCACCACGAAGCCGCCGATCACCACGAGCGACAGGTTCCAGTCGTCGTCGCGGGCCACGTTGATCGTGGCCAGGAGGAGGAGCCACCCCAGCGCGAGTGGGATCAGCACCTTCCAACCCAGGTCCATGAGCTGGTCGTAGCGGAGGCGGGGCAGGGTGGCCCGGAACGACACGAACATCACGAGGAACGGGAAGAGCTTCAGCAGGAACCAGACCGGGCCCCACATCCAGTCGGGACCGAAGAGGACCGGGCCGGCAGGCCCGCCGAGGAACAACGTGACGATGATCGCCGACATCGTGACGACGTTCATGAACTCGGCCAAGAAGAAGAACGCGA
>JBPPMN010000018.1:0-5130 GCA_051306055.1 Acidimicrobiales bacterium | reverse complement strand
TGTGTATAAGAGACAGGGGCGGCGCAGGGCACGGGCCACTTCATCGCCATGGTGGTGTCGACCGGGGTCGGAGGTGGGATCGTGCTCGACGGCCGTCTGCTCGACGGCGCCGAGGCCAACGCCGGTCACATCGGCCACGTGATCGTCGAGCCCGACGGTGAGCGCTGCGCCTGCGGGGCTCGAGGCTGCCTGGAGGCCGAGGCCTCGGGCACGGGCATCGCCGCCCGCACCGGGCGCCCGGCGGTGGAGGCCGACGCCGCTGAGCGGGTGCGGGCCGGCACCCTGGTCGGCCGGGCCGTGGCGTCCGCCGTGTCGCTGCTCGACCTCCGTCTGGCCGTCGTGGCCGGCTCCGTGGCCCTCGGCTTCGGCGCGCCGTTCTTCGAGGCCGCCCAGCAGGAGCTCGACGCTCGTGCCCGCCTCAGCTTCGCCCGCGGCGCCCGCATCCTGCCCGCCGGCCTGGGCGACGACGGGCCGCTGGTGGGAGCGGCCGCGGTGGCTTGGCGGGCCCTGGGCCACGACATCGGCGTGCGGTGAGCGCCGTGGCTACTGTCGGCCGTGATGGATCCGACCTATCCCGCCGCCGCCGACCGCTACCGGGAGAAGGTGCAGGCGTTCCTCGCTGAGCACCTCCCCGCAGGGTGGGAAGGCATCGGGGCCCTGGAGCGCGAGGAGGCGGAGGTCTTCACCCGTCAGTGGCGGGAGGTCCTGCGCGACCACGGCTACCTGGCCACCTCCTGGCCGGAGGAGTACGGGGGGCCGGGGCTCACCGCCATGGAGCAGGTGATCCTGGCCGAGGAGCTCCAGCGAGCCGGGGTGCCGGTGGGCGGCACCAACGACGTCTTCTCCATCCAGATGGTCGGCAACACGATCCTGCAGTGGGGCACCGAGGAGCAGAAGCGACGCTTCATCCCCCGGATCCTCTCCGGCGACGACGTGTGGTGCCAGGGCTACTCGGAGCCCAACGCCGGCTCCGATCTCGGCAACCTGGGGTGCCGGGCCGTGCTCGACGGCGACGAGTGGGTGATCAACGGCCAGAAGATCTGGACCTCGGCCGGTCACCTGGCCAACTGGATCTTCGTGCTCGTGCGCACCGATCCCGATGCCCCCAAGCACAAGGGCATCACCTTCCTCCTCTGCCCGATGGACCAGCCCGGGGTGGAGGTGCGGCCCATCAAGATGCTCTCGGGCGACTCGGAGTTCAACGAGGTGTTCTTCACCGACGCGCGGTGCCCGAAGGACCACGTGATCGGCGAGGTCAACGGCGGCTGGGCGGTGGCCATGACCCTCCTCGGCTACGAGCGGGGCGAGGCCGCCGCCACCTTCCCGTTGATGTTCCGCACCGAGCTCGACCGCCTGATCGAGCTGGCCCGGTCCAACGGCGCCACCGACGACCCGCGCATCCGGCAGCGGCTGGCCTGGTGCCACTCCAAGGTCGAGATCATGCGCTACCTCGGCCTGCGGTCCCTCACCCAGTTCCTCAACGGCCACCAGCCCGGTCCCGAGAGCGGCACGTTCAAGCTCTACTGGAGCGAGTACCACCGGGAGGTCACGCAGCTGGCCCTCGACGTGCTCGGTCCCGAGGCCATGGTGCCCTCCGGCCGCTGGCCGGCCTCCTCGTTCCAGACCGACGATCCGGGCGCGCCCAACGACAGCGCCAGCTGGGTGGGGGCCTCGTACAACGCCCGCGCCGGCACCATCTACGCCGGCTCGAGCGAGGTGCAGCGGAACATCCTGGGCGAGATGGTGCTGGGGCTGCCGAAGGAGCCCCGTCCCGCCTCTCCACCGACCTGGCGGGAGGAGCAGGCGGGCCGATCGTGAGGCTTCGCTTCGCGATCGGGGCGCTGCTCGCGGTGCTGCCCCATCCCGGCCTGTGGCCCACCGCGGCGCGCCAGGCGCGGGTGCTGGCGCCGAGTCGGTGGTGGCGGCGCCCGCCGTTCCTCCCGGTGCCCACGGCCGACTACCTCCGCTTCCGGCTGGAGACGGCCTACGGCGGCGCCGGTGACCACGGGCTCGACCCGAGCGATCTGGTCACCTACCTGCGCTGGTGCCGTCGGTTCCCGCGCTGACGATCTGCCGCACCCCGTGGGAGCGGTGGCAGTAGCGTCTCGGCGATGTCGAGGGCCCTCGTGCTCAACGCCACCTACGAGCCGCTGTCGGTCGTGCCCAGCCGTCGGGCCGTGGTGCTGGTGCTCGACCACAAGGCCGACCTGCTCCACGACACCGGCGTGGCCCTGCGCTCCGAGCACCTCACGGTGGCGGTGCCGTCGGTGATCCGCCTGCGCCAGTTCGTGAAGGTGCCGTTCCGGCGTCGGGCCCCGCTCAACCGGCGGGGGATCTTCGCTCGCGACGGTCATCGCTGCCAGTACTGCGGCGCCCCGGCCGAGAGCATCGATCACGTCCACCCGCGCAGCAAGGGAGGGGAGCACACCTGGGAGAACGTGGTGGCCGCCTGCCGTCCCTGCAACGTGCGCAAGCGTGACCGTCTGCTCCCCGACACCGCCATGGCGCTGCGCCGCCCGCCGACGGCACCTCGGGAGATGAGCTGGGTGGTGGTGGCGGTCGGCACCGTGCCGGAGCAGTGGGAGCCCTACCTGCGCCCAGCCACGCTCAGCGCGTGACCTGGCCCGTCGAACGGGTCCGGGCCAGCCCCGCCGAGTTCCACCGTCGTGAGGTGCCGGCTGCACCGGGTCGGGCGCTGTGGGTGGGCGAGCCGACGGGCGCAGCCCTCGTGCTCGGGAGCGCGCAGCGCGACGAGGTGGCCGACCTCGAGGCCTGCCGGGCGGCCGGGGTCGACGTGGTGCGCCGGCGCAGCGGCGGGGGAGCGGTGCTGGTGGTGCCCGGCGAGGTGCTCTGGGTCGACCTGGTGGTGCCGGCCGGCGATCCGCTGTGGCACCACGACGTCGGTCGGTCGTTCCACTGGCTGGGTGATGCCTTCGCCGCGGCGCTGGGCGACGTGGGGATCGGGGCCCACGTCCACCGCGGGGGCCTCGATCGCCGGCCGTGGTCGGACCTGGTGTGCTTCGCCGGCCTCGGGCCCGGCGAGGTGACCGACGAGGCGGGGGCCAAGGTGGTGGGGATGGCCCAGCGCCGCACGCGCGATGCGGCCCGGTTCCAGTGCGCGGTGCTGGCCGAGTGGGATCCCCGCCCGCTCCTGGCGCTGCTGGCCCTCCCGACCGACGACGAGCAGCTCGCAGCGGCCGCGCTCGCTCCGGTGGCCGCTGGGGTGGGGCGGGACCGGCTCTCCTCGCTGCTCGACGCGCTGCTGCGCCACCTGCCCTAGGCGTCGCACGACCGCTGGCGGGTGCGGGAAGCGGTGGCTGGCGCGCGCTCGGTGACAGAGGTGCGCCGGCATGACCTGCCCACCAAGAGGCACGGAGTGGGGCAAGGTGGTTGACCATGGAAGGTCAGTGGCATACGGTGGCACGCAGCGGCACGGCAGAGGGGCGTCGTGGCGCTGATCGGTGGACGAGGGCACTCCCGCCCTCGTCCGGACCCAAGGCAGCGATTCCATGGCAGATCAGGCGCCCCGATTCGTCGGGACCCACCCCCACGGGCTGGACGAGAAGGGCCGCATGGTCCTGCCGTCCAAGATCCGCGCCCAGCTGGGGGAGACCGCCATGGTGGGGATGAGCGACCGCTGCCTCGGGTTGTGGACGACCGAGGGCTTCCTGGCCCTGGCCGACGACTTCCTGCGGCGGGCCGAGGCCGGCGAGGCTCCGATGGACGCCTTCCGGGCGTTCATGGCCGCCGCCGCGGAGGTCACGCCCGACCAGCAGGGTCGCGTCGTGATCCCGCAGGGCCTGCGCGCCTACGCAGGGCTGGGCTCCGAGGTGGTCGTGACCGGACGCCTCAACCGGGCCGAGATCTGGTCCAAGGAGCGATGGGACGCCTTGGTCGGTCCGCTCACGATCCCTGCCGACGACGACGCCAACGCCGCAGCCCTGGTCGGCGAGACCATGGCCAACCTCAACCTGTGACCCGGCGGCACCCCTGGTGACCGCCCCCACCCGAACGACGAACGAGAGGAGCAAGCCGACAACCGAGCAAGTGCGAGGAGCGGTGTCGCTCCCCTGCAGTCCCCCGGACAGCGCGATGGAAGGCCCCCTCTCCGCCCGCTGCCCATCGAGTCCGTTCCGGGGAGACATCCCGGCGGACGCCAGCTCTCCGGGGGGCTGCAGGTGAGCGACACCGACGATCAGGCCCCAGGCTTCCGGCACCAGCCGGTCCTCCTGGACAAGATCGTGGAGCTCTTCACCCCCGTGCCACCCGGTTGGGTGGTGGATGCCACCGTCGGTGGCGCCGGGCACGCCGCGGCGATCCTCGAGCGGATCCCGCACCTCCGGGTGCTGGGCCTCGACCAGGACGCCGATGCCCTGGCCGCCGCCGCCCGGCGGCTCCAGCCCCACGGGGACAGGGCCCTCCTGCACCGCACCCGGTTCGACGACTTGACCAACGCCGTGGCTGAGATGGGAACGACACCGGTGAGCGCCGTGCTCTTCGACCTGGGGGTGAGCAGCCCCCAGCTCGATCGCGCCGAGCGTGGCTTCAGCTACCGCCACGACGGTCCCCTCGACATGCGCATGGATCAGCGCCAGGCCCGGTCGGCCCACGAGGTCGTGAACGAGACCGACGAGCGCGAGCTGGCCGGCCTCCTCCGGGCCTTCGGCGACGAGCGCTTCGCCGCCCGCATCGCCAAGGCCATCGTGGCCGCCCGACCCGTGCTCACCACCGGCCAGCTGGCCGAGCTGGTGCGAGACGCCATCCCCGCGCCCGCCCGCCGCAAGGGCGGTCACCCCGCCAAGCGCACCTTCCAGGCGATCCGCATCGCCGTGAACGCCGAGCTCGACGTGCTGCCCACCGCCATCGACGCCGGCCTGGCTGCCCTGCAGCCCGGCGGTCGCTGCGCGGTGCTGGCCTACCACTCGGGCGAGGACCGCATCGTGAAGGCCCGACTCCGCCACGCCGCCACCGGCGGCTGGTCCGGGCCTGCGCACCTTCCTCCGCCGAGCGACGTCCACCCCACGGTCCGGCTGCTCAAGGCCGGCTCGTGGACCCCGTCGCCGGCGGAGTCCACCGCCAACCCTCGTGCCGCCAGCGCCCGCCTGCGCGCGGCCGAGAAGCTCGACCTGC
>JBPPMN010000017.1:0-3167 GCA_051306055.1 Acidimicrobiales bacterium | reverse complement strand
CCGAGGGGCTGCTGGGTGATCATCGAGTACGGGCCGGTCGAGCGAGCGTGGATCTTGTCGTCGACCAGGTGGGCCAGCTTCAGGATGTACACGTAGCCGACCGTGATCGGGTTGTCGTAGGCCTCACCGGTGCGACCGTTGTAGAGCATGGTCTTGCCGTCGTTCTGGATGAGCCGACCGTTGTCGCCGTACTCGGTGTAGGGCGACTCGGGGGTGAGGTTCTCGAAGATCCGCTGGATGGTCGGGTGCTTCCCGGCCTGCTCCTCCTCGTCCCAGTGGGCGCCGTCGAACACCGGCGTGGCCACCAGGGTGGCGGAGGGGTTCTTGGTGCGGGTCTTGTGCTCAGTGCCCCGGATGGTCGGGTCGCCGACGGCCTCGCCGTCGACCTCCCAGCCCCACCGGGCGGCGTAGCCGAGGTGGGCCTCGAGCACCTGGCCCACGTTCATGCGGGACGGGACGCCGAGCGGGTTGAGGATGATGTCGACCGGGGTGCCGTCGGCCAGGTACGGCAGGTCTTCGATCGGGAGGATCTTGGAGATGACGCCCTTGTTGCCGTGGCGGCCGGCCAGCTTGTCGCCGACCGAGATCTTGCGCTTCTGGCCCACGTAGACGCGCACCAGCTGGTTGACGCCGGGCGGCAGCTCGTGGCCGTCGTCGCGGGAGAACACCTTCACGTCGATGACCTTGCCGGTCTCGCCGTGGGGCACCTTGAGGCTGGTGTCGCGCACCTCGCGGGCCTTCTCGCCGAAGATGGCCCGCAGGAGGCGCTCCTCGGGGGTGAGCTCGGTCTCGCCCTTGGGGGTGACCTTGCCCACCAGCACGTCGCCAGGACCCACCTCGGCGCCCACCCGGATGATGCCGCGCTCGTCGAGGTCCTTGAGGATCTCCTCGGAGAGGTTGGGGATGTCGCGGGTGATCTCCTCGGGGCCGAGCTTGGTGTCGCGAGCGTCGATCTCGTGCTCGTGGATGTGGATCGACGTGAGCACGTCGTCCTTCACCAGGCGCTCGGAGAGGATGATGGCGTCCTCGAAGTTGTAGCCCTCCCACGGCATGTAGGCCACGAGCAGGTTCTTGCCCAGGGCCAGCTCGCCGTTGTCGGTGGAGGGGCCGTCGGCGAGGATGTCGCCCTTCTTGAAGGAATCGCCCTCGTTGACCAGGGGCTTCTGGTTGATGCACGTGTCCTGGTTCGACCGCTCGAACTTCAGGAGCTTGAACACCTTCTTGCCCTTGGTCTTGTACTCGACCGTGATGGCGTCGCCGGAGCAGTCGGTGATGACACCGTCGTCCTCGGCGATGATCATGTCGGCGGCGTCGCGGGCGGCACGCGCCTCGATGCCGGTGCCGATGTAGGGGGCCTCGGCCCGCACCAGCGGCACGGCCTGCTTCTGCATGTTGGCGCCCATGAGGGCTCGGTTGGCATCGTCGTGCTCGAGGAACGGGATGAGCGCCGTGCCGACCGACACGATCTGCTTCGGCGACACGTCCATGAGCTGCACCTCGGACGGCGGCACGGCGGAGATCTCCGTGGTGGCCGCGAAGTAGGTGTCGCGCTCGAGCTGCAGGCGCAGGTTCTCCAGCGTGGCCGCCTGGGGCGACCGGCGCACGAGGATCCGCTCGTTCTTGAACGTGTGGTTCGGGTGGAGCGGCTCGTTGGCCTGGGCGACGACGTAGTCCTCTTCCTCATCGGCGGTGAGCCAGATGATGTCGTCGGTGACGTGGCCGTCGCGCACGTGGCGGTAGGGGGACTCGATGAAGCCGAAGGCGTTGACCCGGGCGTAGGTGGACAGGCCACCGATCAGGCCGATGTTGGGGCCCTCAGGGGTCTCGATCGGGCACATGCGGCCGTAGTGGGAGAAGTGCACGTCGCGCACCTCGAAGCCGGCTCGCTCACGGGACAGGCCACCGGGGCCGAGCGCCGAGAGGCGGCGGCGGTGGGTGAGGCCCGACAGCGGGTTGACCTGGTCCATGAACTGGGAGAGCTGGCTGGTGCCGAAGAACTCCTTGATGGCGGCCACCACGGGCCGGATGTTGATGAGCGTCTGGGGCGTGATGGCCTCGACGTCCTGCGTGGTCATGCGCTCGCGCACCACCCGCTCCATCCGGGACAGGCCGATGCGCACCTGGTTCTGGATCAGCTCGCCCACCGAGCGGATGCGGCGGTTGGCGAAGTGGTCCTGGTCGTCGAGGCGGTAGCCCGGCTCGGCGTTGACGAGGTGGAGCAGGTACGAGCAGGCGGCCAGGACCTCGCAGCGGCTGAGGACCGGCTGGCCCTCCTCCGGGCGGTCGAGGAACGGGAGACCGTCTTCATCCGCGCCGTTGAGCATCGGGAACAGCTCGGACAGGCGCTCGATCTCGTTGCGCAGCTTCTTGTCGAGCTTGTAGCGACCGACGCGGGAGAGGTCGTAGCGCCGGTTCTGGAAGAAGGCGTTGTCGAAGTAGGCGCGGGCCGACTCGACCGACGGCGGCTCACCCGGGCGGGCACGCTTGTAGATCTCGACCAGCGCCTCCTCGCGGGTGGGGGCGAGCTCGCGGTCCTTCTCCCACTGGCCCTCGAGGAAGTCGAAGTGGCGGACGAAGGCCTCCATGAAGCCCGGGCAGCGGTCTTCGCCGTAGCCCAGGGCCCGCATGAGCACGAAGATCGACAGGCGGCGCTTGCGAGCCACGCGGGTGCCGGCGGTGACGTCCTTGCCGGGCTTCTGCTCCACGTCGAACTCGATCCACTCACCGCGGTAGGGATGCACGGTGCCCTTCACCAGCTGGTGCTTGGTGAGGTTGCGGAGTCGGTAGCGCTCGCCCGGCTCGAAGATCACGCCCGGGGACCGCACCAGCTGCGACACGACGACGCGCTCGGTGCCGTTGATCACGAAGGTGCCCTTGTCGGTCATCATGGGGAAGTCGCCCATGAAGACCGTCTGCTCCTTGATCTCGCCGGTGGCCGCGTTGATGAAGCGGGCCCGCACGAAGATCGGGGCGGAGAAGGTCATGTCCTTCTCCTTGCACTCCTCCACCGAGAACTTCGGCGGCGGGCGCAGATCCTCGTCGTCAGGATCGAACTCGAGCTCCAGCTGGAGGGTCTCGGTGAAGTCCTTGATCGGCGAGATGTCGCGGAAGGTCTCCTTGAGACCCTCCTGCAGGAACCACTCGAAGCTGTCGCGCTGGACCGAGAT
>JBPPMN010000010.1:0-4694 GCA_051306055.1 Acidimicrobiales bacterium | reverse complement strand
GGAGCGGATGGTGGCCGCCGCCCAGGCCGACGTGGTGATCGCGCCCGGCTATGGCGAGGGCGTGATCGACGCCCTGGCCGCCAAGCGCAAGAACACCCGGCTGCTCACCGCCGCGCCTTCCACGCCCGACGTCCACCAGATCCGCCAGCTCACCGGCTCGTGGTTGGTGCAGGACGCCCACCACTTCGCCATCCCCCGAGCCGAGTGGCGGGTGGTCACCGAACGGCAGCCCACCGAAGCCGAGTGGGCCGACGCCGAGCTGGCCTGGCGCATGGTCGGCTGGGTGAAGAGCAACTCCATCGTGCTGGTGAAGGATGGCGTGGCCTGGGGCATCGGCGCCGGCCAGCAGAACCGGGTGGAGGCCGGCCAGATCGCCGCTGCCAAGGCGGCCGGTCGGGCCACCGGCGGCGCCTGCGCCAGCGACGCCTTCTACCCCTTTCCCGACGGCATCGAGGCCGCCGCCGAGGCCGGCGTGGCCGTGGTCATCCAGCCCGGTGGCTCGGTCAAGGACGAGGCCACCATCGCCAAGGCCGACGAGCTGGGCCTGGCCATGGTCTTCACCGGCGAGCGGCACTTCCTGCACTGATTCGAGCTCGGCGCAAGCGCCTCGCTCGAGCTGTTCGGTGCGCCTTCGGCGCGCTGAGGGCTTGTCGCTTCGGCACGGCAAGCCGCACCTCAGCGGGTGGGGGGCTCCGGCGGAGCCTCTGCTCCCCACACCCCCCGCCGTTCGTCCGTCGCCGTGTCTCGACGCGCTTCTTCGCGCTCCCAGGCTGGACCCCGCCTTGGTCAGACGAAGATCTGGTCGAAGAACGTGATCAGCTCTTCTGGATCGCTCTTGATGGTGAGGTGGCCTGCGTCGTCTCGGCTGATGTCGAGGGACGGGCAGAAGAACCCGTCGCCCTCGTCGCTGACGAAGAAGTGCGGGGAGCCCTGCACGCCGCGCTCGACCCCTTCGGCCCAGTCGGCCCGGATTGACGTGTCGTCGGCGTCCACCGGCAGGTCGATCCCGATCTCGGCGGCCACGTCGGCCAGCACCGCGGGGTCGGCGATGTCGCGACCTTCGTCGAACAGCGCCCGGCGTAGGGCCAGGCTCACGGCCTCGCCGGTGGCGTCGTCGCGCTGGTAGGCGGCGGCGGCTAGGGCCAGGGCGGGCACCGACGTGGACGGGAAGGCGCTCTGGTCGAAGCCGACGAACAGGTCGGCGGCCACCTGGGCCCGCAGCTCCTCCACCTCCTCGGCGACGAAGGCCGGGTCGAGCGGGCTGCCGTTGACCAGCTCGAGCGGCCAGGCCCGCACCCGCAGCACCACATCCGGCCGCCCTCGGTTCGAGCGCTGCTCCACGAAGCGACGAAGCCCCACATGGGTGAACGGGCAGCACACATCTGCGAACACCTCGAGCACGGGCATGCCCCGACGGTAGCGAGCAGACGGCTGCCCCGGCGCCGCTGCCACCGCTCTGCCACCCCTAGAGTCGGCGGGATGAGCGCTGTGATGATGCCTGGGGCGCCGGTGGCCGACGCTGTGTTCGCCGACCTGCAGCCACGGATCGAGAAGCTGATCGGCGGGGGGCACAGGCCGGGGCTGGCCACGGTGCTGGTGGGCGGCGACGACGCGTCGGCGCGCTACGTGGGGATGAAGATGCGCAAGGCCGAGGAGCTCGGTTGCCACAGCCCCCACGTGCACCTGCCGCAGGACGCCACCACGGCCGAGGTGATCGCCGCCGTCGAGCGCCTCAACGCCGATGGCAGCGTCGACGCCATGCTGGTGCAGCACCCCGCGCCCCCGCAGGTCGACTTCGACGCCGTGCTGATGGCCGTGGATCCCGACAAGGACGTCGATGGCATGCACCCCACCAACGTGGGCCGCCTGGCCCTCGGCATCCCCGGCCCCGTCTCCTGCACCCCCGCCGGGATCGAGGCCATCCTGGCCCACTACGACGTGCCCGTGGCCGGCCAGCACGTGGTGATCGTGGGCCGCGGCGTCACCATCGGCCGACCGCTGAGCATCCTGCTGTCGCAGAAGCGACCGACCGCCAACGCGGCCGTCACGATGGTGCACACCGGCGTGCCCGACTGGGCCGGCCACACTCGCCGGGCCGACATCCTGGTGGCCGCCGCCGGCGTACCGGGGATGATCCAGCCCGAGCACCTGCGCCCCGGTGCCGTGGTGGTGGGAGCGGGCGTGCGCTACGAGGGCCGCACGCTGCTGCCCGACGTCGACGAGGCCTGCGAGGAGGTGGCCGGCTGGATCACGCCTCGCGTCGGCGGGGTGGGACCCACCACCATCGCCATGCTGTTCCGGAACCTGGTGGAGGCGGCCGAGCGGCGCGCCGGCGTCTCCTGATGGCTGGCGAGCTCGTCGGGCTGCCGCCCATCGACATCGAAGGGCACCAGTCCTCCGGCCTCGGCAACCCCGACCACCCGATGCGGATCATGACGAGGCGGGCCGCCGGCCTCCATCCCGGCGGCTGGGATGACGATGCCCGAACCGAGGTGGCCGCCTTCTTCGACGGCATGGCCCCTGAGTGGCACACGCGCACGTCGCCCGAGCGCGACGCGGTGGTGGCCGACGCCCTGGCTCGTGGCCTCCCGGCGCTGGGTGCGGCGCCGACGAGCGAGGGAGCGACCTGCGTGGAGCTGGGCAGCGGGATCGGCGCCTACACCCCGCTGCTCTCCCAGCACTGGGGCCGGGTGCTGGCCGTGGAAGTGGCCATGGAGATGCTGCTCCGGGCGCCGGCCGGCCCCGGGCATCGCGTGCTGGCCGACGGTGCGCGCCTGCCGCTCCCGGCGGGCACGGCCGACGCCGTCGTCCTGGTCAACTGCTTCCTCTTTCCGCACGAGGTCGACCGGGTGCTGGCGGCCGACGGCATCGTGGTGTGGGTCAACAGCAGCGGGGCCGAGACGCCCATCCACCTCCCGCCCGACGACGTGGCTGCCGCGCTCCCAGGGTCGTGGTCGGGAGTGCGCAGCGAGGCCGGCCTGGGCCTCTGGTGCGCTCTGCGTCGCTCGGCCTGAGCGGCACGGCCCTGGCCCTCACCCCGTCCGAGGGCGTACCGTTCGTCCCCCATGACGCGCATCGCCGACCTCCTCGACGCCGGCCGCACGCTGTCGTTCGAGCTCTTCCCGCCGAAGACCGACGAAGCCGAGCGGCAGCTCGAGAAGTGCGTCGTGGAGCTGGCGGAGCTGCGGCCGTCGTTCGTGTCGGTCACCTACGGGGCCCTCGGGAGCACCCGTGAGCGCACGCGCGACGTCGTCACCCGGATCGAGGCGGAGCAGGCCTTCCCGGCCATGCCCCACCTCACCTGCGTCGGCCACACGAGGGCCCAGATCGCCGAGCTGCTCGACCACTACGCCGCCCACGGGGTGGAGAACGTGCTGGCCCTGGGTGGCGACCCGCCGGCCGACGGCTCCGACCCCGGCGGCGACTACGAGCACGCCATCGAGCTGGTCGAGCAGGTGCGGGCCCACCCGGCCCAGTTCTCCATCGGCGTGGCCGCGCACCCCGAGGTGCACCCTCGATCTCCCGACCGCGAGAGCGACCGCCGCCACCTGGCCGAGAAGCTGGCTGCGGCCGACTTCGGCATGTGCCAGTTCTTCTTCACCGTCGACCACTACCTCACCATGGTCGACGAGCTGTCGGCCCTCGGGTGCGACAAGCCGATCGTCCCCGGCGTGATGCCGGTGGCCAACGTGGCCGGCCTCCAGCGCATGGCGGGGATGAACAACACCGTGATCCCGCCGGCCCTGCTGGAGCGGCTGCTCGCGGTCGCCGACCAGCCCGAAGAGGTGCGCAAGATCGGTGTGGAGGTGGCCACCGAGCTCGGCGCCGCCCTCCTCGCCGAGGACGCCCCCGGCCTCCACCTCTATGCCCTCAACCGCTCCGCCTCGGTCCGAGAGATCCACACCAACCTCGCCCTCGGCTGACGTCGTCAGGCACCTCGGGGGCGGTAGATGGCGGTGTGGTCGGTGCGGGCCACGGGGCTGCCGTTCGCCAGGTGGAGCACGTCGAGTCGCACGAAGCGGTGGCCCTTGTGCTCCCACTCCTCGGTCACCAGCGCACGGGTCGACACCTCGGCGCCGTCGTGGACGAGGCCGAGGTGCTGGACCGCAGAGCTCACGTGGATCCAGGGTCCGAGGCGAACGTTGTGGGACAGGACGTAGTTGGCGTCACGGAGGATCCAGCCCGGATGGGCGATCCCCTCGTCGGCGTAGAGGGCCAGGTCCTCGCGGACGTCGGCCAGGTACTCGCCCGCCCGCCCCGCGTGGAAGCGGTGCGGGGCCAGGCCGAAGGCGGTGCCCGGCGCCAGCGTCTCCGGAGCGGCCGGCGGCGGATCGTCCACCTGGTCGACGGCCGGCCAGTCGCCGGCAGCAGGCGGGTCGACGGGCTGGCCGAGCGCGGCGCTGGCCTCGGCGCAGGTCGTGGCGGACTCGTCGCGGAGCGTCAGCCGGCCGTCGTCGCCCGGGCTGACCGTCACGGTGGCACCGTCGTAGACGGGCTGGTGGAAGCGGGCCTGCATCGTGCCGTGCCGGAGCCAGTCGAGCCCCCAGGCGGCGGCCGGCGGGTGGCAGAGGTAGGCGTACACGTCGACGCCGGGCACCAGCCCGCCGCGGAACCCGAGCTGGGAGGCGACCGCGTCGTCGTGGATCTTGTTGGCCGAGGCCGTGGCCGTGTTGAACGCCACGACGGAGTGCGGC
>JBPPMN010000166.1:0-8573 GCA_051306055.1 Acidimicrobiales bacterium | reverse complement strand
CCGCCCCCGGGCCGCCAGCGCCGCCACCGCGGTCGACCTCGTGCTGGGCTACGGCGGTCCTGCCGTGCTCGATCGGGCCACCTTCGAGATCCCATCCGGTGCCGTCACCGCCTTGATCGGACCCAACGGTGCGGGCAAGTCGACGTTGCTCAACGCCATGGCGGGACTCCTCCCCGTCTCCTCCGGCCATCTCGACGTGCCCGCCTCGCACCGGCAGGGCGGCGTCGCCCTGGTGCTGCAGGCCACGCACGTCAACAAGCACCTCCCCCTCACCGTGCGGGAGACGGTCACCATGGGGCGCTACGCCACCCTCGGGCCCTGGCGCCGGCTGCGCCCCGCCGACCGTCACGCCATCGACGCCGCGCTCGACGCGCTGGACATCACCGACCTCGCCTCCCGGCCGCTGCACGACCTCTCCGGCGGCCAGCGGCAGCGGGCCTTCGTGGCCCAGGGGTTGGCCCAGCAGGCCGACGTGCTGCTCCTCGACGAGCCCATCACCGGGCTCGACATCGTGTCGCGCCAGCGCATCCTCGACGCCATCGCCACCGAGCGGGCCGCCGGCCGCGCGGTGCTGGTGAGCACACACGACCTCGGCGACGCCGCTGCGGCCGACCACCTCCTCCTGCTGGCCGGTCGCGTGGTGGCCAGCGGACCACCGGTCGAGGTGCTCACGCCCGAGCACCTGGCCGAGGCCTACGGCGGCCACCTGCTGCGGGTCGGCGAGCAGACGCTCATCCTCGACGACCACCCCCACCACTGACCTGGCGACCGGTCGGATGGGCGACCTGACAGCTCGAGCACGGTTGCGCCAGGATCAGGCCCTCATGGTGCCCCGGTCTCGCGTCGTCATGCTCAGCGCGGTCGTGCTCGGCGTGATCGCCCTCGCGGCCGGCTGCGCCGAGCGTGGGGTGGCCAGCGCCCCCGAGGCCCCACCGAGCGGCCCGACCTGGGTCGCCGTGTGGCTGGCCGTGCTCCTGGCTGCCGCCGTGTGGGGCCACCTCCTCACCAGGGCACGGAGGCGACCGGCCGCCGGAGCCGTGGCCCGCACCGTGCTGGCACTGCAGGCCGGCTCAGTCGTGGTCGGCACGGCCGTCCTCGTCGGCCTGGCCGTGCGCAGCGGGCAGCTGGCCGACCAACCGCCCGACGCCGAGGTCGCCTCCTCGCTCGTGCGGGTGGGACAGATCGACGGCGACAGCAGCCTGTTCGCCCTCGTCACCCTCGTGGTGGTGGCGATCGGCGCCCTCGTCACGCTCATCCTCGTGCTCGCCGCCCGCTTCGTGCACAGCCCTCAGCGAGGCGAGCGCTGGTCGGCGGTGGCGGTGCTGGTCGCCGTCGTGGCCACCACCGGTGCGGGTGCCGTGCTGGTGGCCGGTGGGTCGCGCTGGACCCCGCTGGTGGTCCTCACCCTCCAGCTCCCCTTGGCCAGCGCGGCGCTGATGTCGGCCTGGCCCGGCAGTGAGCCCCCCGCACCCGCGGCGTCGGGCTGAACGCCGCCCGCCATGGCCCCGTCGCCCGTCGGGCAAGGCGCCGGGGCGCGGGCTACAACGGACGCCATGGCTGACCTCGCACTTCGCACCGACCTCTGGATCGGCGGCGCCTGGCGCCCCGCCGCGAGCGGGGAGCGCTTCGACGTGCTCGACCCGGGAACCGAGGAGGTGATCGCCTCGGTGGCCAACGGAGGAGCCGCCGACGCCGCCGACGCCGCCACGGCAGCCGCCGCCGCGCAGCCCGACTGGGCGGCCGCCGCCCCTCGGGAGAGGGCCGAGGTGCTGCGCCGGAGCTGGGAGCTGCTGGTCGAGCGGGCCGACGACCTGGCTCGCCTGATCACGCTCGAGAACGGCAAGGTCCTGAGCGAGGCCAAGGGGGAGATCACCTACGCCGCGGAGTTCTTCCGATGGTTCAGTGAGGAGGCGGTGCGCCTCGACGGCCGGCTCACCACCGCACCAGGCGGCGCCAACCGGATCCTTGTGGTCCACCAGCCCGTGGGCGTGGCCTACCTCGTCACCCCATGGAACTTTCCCGCCGCCATGGCCACCCGCAAGATCGCCCCGGCTCTCGCCGCCGGCTGTGCAGTGGTGCTCAAGCCAGCCACGCTCACCCCGCTCACCGCGCTCGCGGTGGCGGACGTCCTCGACGAGGCAGGGGTGCCCGCAGGCGTGGTGAACGTGGTGCCCGGCAGCAGCGCCCGCACCATCACCGCCGCCGTCCTCGAGCACCCCCGCGTGCGCAAGCTCTCCTTCACCGGCTCCACCGAGGTGGGGAAGCTCCTCATCGAGCAGGCGGCCGACCGCGTGCTCAACACCTCGATGGAGCTGGGCGGCAACGCCCCCTTCATCGTGCTGGCCGACGCCGACGTCGATGCCGCAGTCGAGGGCGCCATGATCGCCAAGATGCGCCACAACGGCGAGACGTGCACCGCGGCCAACCGCTTCTACGTCGAAGCCCCGGTGGCCGACGAGTTCGCGGCGAAGCTGGCCCAGGCCATGGGCGCGCTGCCCGCCGGCCACGGGCTGACCGACGGGATGCGCCTCGGTCCGCTGGTCGACGCCGAGACGCGTGACAAGGTGGCCGAGCTGGTCGACGATGCCGTCGCCGCCGGGGCCAAGGCGGTCGTGGGAGGCCAGCGCCCCGAGGGAGCGGGCTTCTACTACCCGGCCACCGTGCTCACCGGCGTGGCGCCCGACAACCCCATCCTGGCCGAGGAGATCTTCGGGCCGGTGGCGCCGATCGTGGCCGTGGCCGATGCCGAGGAGGCTCTGCGGTTGGCCAACGCCTCCACCATGGGCCTCGTGTCGTACCTCTACACCGGCGACCTGGCCAGGGGGCTGCGCCTGGCCGAGGCCCTCGAGAGCGGGATGGTGGGGCTCAACAAGGGAGTGGTGTCCGACCCTGCCGCCCCGTTCGGCGGGGTGAAGGAGAGCGGGGTCGGTCGCGAGGGCGGGCACGAGGGCATGCTCGACTACACGGAGACGAAGTACATCGCCACCGACTGGTAACCCGCTCGCCCACCCCACATCGTGACGGTCGGCCCTGACGATGCCCGGCCCCTCGGCCACGGGTAGCGTTGCGGCCATGTGCATGGGGTGCGCCAGCAACGCCGACTTCATCGTCACCAGCGGGATCCTCGGAGGAGCGAGCCTCCGGGTCGCGGCCCGGCGCTTCCTGCCCGTCACGCCTCAGTGGGCCCGCAAGGTGACCGACGAAGAGGCCAACGCCTTCGTGGCCGAGGTCTCGGCCGAGCCTCTCGTCGACCGCGTCGCAGAGCCGACCGCCGAGCCCCTCGCCGTTCCCGCGTCAGGGCCAGCGGCCCGCCCGGCCCCCGAACCGGTCCTCGCTGATCGCTGAGCAGGACGCTGCGGAGCGCGCTGCTCCGCCGGCTCGCCGCCTGCTGCTGGCGCTCCTGGTCCTGGCCGGCGCCTCGCTGCTGGTGAGCGACCAGCGGTTCCTGCCCGGTGAGACCGGGCTGCTCGAGGCGGTCAACGGTCTGCCGACGTGGCTCGGCTGGCCCCTCCCGGTGCTGATGCAGCTCGGCACCGTCTGGGTGGCGGTGGCGGTGGTGGCGGTCATGGCGTTGGTCACCCGCCGACAGGGTGTCCGCCCGGCGCTGGGCGGACTCGTCGCGGTGGCCCTCGCGTACCGCCTCGACAACGTGCTGAAGGACATCATCGAGCGGCCGCGACCTCCAGCCGTGCTCGACGGGCTCCACGTCCGCGACCACGTGGACGGCTTCGCCTTCCCCTCTGGCCACACCACCATGGCCTTCGCGCTCGCCGCCGCCGTGCTCCCGGTGGTCCCCGCCCGATGGCGCCCGGCCGTGTGGATCCTGGCCGCCCTCATCGGGGTGGCCCGGCTCTACGTGGGGGTCCACTGGCCCATGGACCTCGTGGGTGGGGCAGCGCTGGGCATCGCGCTGGGGACCGCCGCCGTGGTGCTCGTCACCCGCTACCGTCCCAGCCCAGCATGAGCCTTCCCCGTCAGCCCCCTGCGACGCCGCTGTCGGCGCCCACCGGACGCCCCGGCGACCCCGACTGGTACACCCGCCGGCTCGAGCTGGCCCTCTACGTGGTGGCGGGCGCCACCTACGTGGGGCTGGGGATCTTCCACAAGTTCCTCCTCAACTGGGTGATCGGTCCGGTGTGGCTGGTGGTCTGGGTGTGGGCGGTGCCGGCGATCGTGGACCGCGTCCGTCGGAGCCGGTCGGCATGAGCTGGGCCGCCCACCAGTTCGAGACCTACGCCATCCAGGCCCACCTGCCGAAGAAGTGGGTGGGGGGCGTCAGCTACCTGGCCATCGTGGCCGGCGACCAGCTGCCCGACTTCGTGGCCAAGTTCTGGGTCTACGGGGTCACCATCGGCGGTGTGCACTACGGCGCCGAGGAGCCCTACAAGTTCCACCGCGGGTGGCCGGGCGCCGGGTTCAGCCACTCGCTCGGCTTCGCCCTGCTGGTCGCCGCCATCATCTGGTTCACCACCCGGTCGAGAGGGTGGACGGCCGGGGTCCTGCTCGGCATGGCCGCCCACAACATCACCGACATCAACGACACCGTCGGCACCATGCTGGCGTTCCCGTTCTCCACCGAGAACTACTCGCTCGGCACCTGGGCCTACGCGGCCACCCCGGGCGGCAAGTACCTCGACGCTCGGGCCTACTACTCCAGCTTCGGGTTCGTGATGGACGCCCTGTGGCTGGTGATCCTCCTGCTCAGCTGGCGCGTGCTCACGGAGCGCTACTGGCGCGAGGTGATCGTGCCTGCCGACCCGAAGGTGTGGGCGTGGATCGGGCGCCGCGTCCCACAACGAGCGCTGCTGGCCATCTACCGGGCCACCTTCTTCTACGGGCTCACCCGCATGATCGCCTGGACCTCCTGGGCCCACATCTTCGATCCAGATCCGCTGCGCGGCTGGGACCTCACCTGGGGCGGGCCCGACTGGATCCCGTCGTTCTCCCTCACCGAGAGCTCGATGCTCACCGCGGGCCTGGTGGGCGTGGCCTTCGCCGTGGCCGTGCTGTTCGCCACCTCCCGCATCATCGGCACCCGCGCCGATGCGCCGCCCCCCAGCACCCTGGCCGACTGAGGACCCGAGCCGCTACCAGCCCTCGGGGTCGTCGGGAGCGAACTGCTCCCAGGCGGCCTCCGGGGGATCGTCGCCACCCTCGGAGCCGGGGACAGACGGCTGGACCGTGGCGGCCGCCGGGGTGGGGCCGGCCGCCACCGGGACCGCGTCGGGGTCGTCAACCGGCTCCGGGTCGGCCGATCCGCCTCTGGTGACGACGTAGGCCGCCAGTCCCGTGGTGAGGGGCACTGCCGCCACCAGCCCGATCGAGCCCACCAGCGTGCGGACGATCTCGACCGCCACCAGCTCGCCCACCGCGACGTCGGTGAGGCTGCGACCGGCCTGGGTGTAGAGCAGCAGCAGCGGGAGGGCGGCACCGGCGTAGGCGAGCACGAGGGTGTTCACGGTGGAGGCGATGTGGTCGCGCCCGATCTTCACGCCCGCCGCGTAGAGCTGCCGCGGCCCGTAGCTCGGGTTGGCCTCGTGGAGCTGCCAGATGGCTGACGCCTGGGTGACGGTGACGTCGTCGAGCACCCCGAGGGAGCCGATGATGATCCCGGCCAGGATCAGCCCCTTGATGTCGACCTCGGCGGTGACCACCTGCAGGTAGAAGGCGTCCTCGGTGCTGAACCCGGTGAAGGAGGCCAGGTTGGTGAACAGGATGGCCAGCACCGCGGTGAGGCCCAGCGCTCCGAACGTGCCGAGGAGGGCGACGGTGGTCATGTCGTTGACCCCGTGCGTGAAGTAGAGCGTCATGAGGGCGATCACCACCGCCGACACCAGCGCCACGGTGACCGGGTCGCGCCCGCTCAGCACCGCCGGGAAGAGGAAGGCCACCATCACCACCCCGGTGAGGAACACCCCCACCAGCGCCCGGAGGCCCTGCCAGCGCCCGAGGGCGATCACGGCCACCACGAACAGGCCGGCCAGCGCCACCATCGGCAGCTGCCGCTGGAAGTCGTTGAAGTAGTACTCGAATCCCTCGGCGGCCTCTGGCTGGTGGCCCACCACGATCCCCTGGCCGTCGGAGAAGCGGGCGGTGGCCTCGTTGACCGACACCTGGAACTGGCCCAGCTCGCCGGCCACCGAGCCGCTGGTCACCTCGAAGCGCACCTCGAGGCAGCGGATGCCCGCCTCCTCGGGGGTGCCCAGGCAGGCCACGTCGACCACGTCGGTGACGGTGGCGTCGACCAGCTCGGCACCGAAGCCGAGCTCGGCGGCGAGGTCGGGCGGGTCGGCGCTCGGGCGCAGCACCACCAGCCCGATGAGGGCCAGCACGGCCAGGGCCACGACGATCCCGCCCAGGATGCGTCGTGTCTGCTGCGAGGTGAGGTCGATGGAGCCGCCGCCGTGATCGTGGTGCGCGTGGGCCATGGGACCGAGTGTGGCACCGGCAGGCGGGCGCGACGGGCCAACCGGGGGGCGCGAGACTCGTCGCCGTGACCGCTCCCCCCATCGATCAGGCCACCCTCGACACCGCCGTCGCGCTGCTCCGCGAGGCCGGCGACCGCACCCTGCGCTGGTTCCGCTCCACCGAGCTCACGGTCGAGCGCAAGGCCGACGGCACCCCCGTGACCGCCGCCGACCGCGACGCCGAGCGCTTCCTCCGAGAGCACCTGGCCGAGGCCTTCCCGGGCGACGGCGTGCTCGGAGAGGAGGAGGCACCCACGCCGTCCACCACCGGTCGCCGGTGGATCCTCGACCCCATCGACGGCACGAAGGCGTTCACCTGCGGCGTCCCGCTCTACTCCAACCTCCTCGCCCTCGAGGACGAGCACGGGATCGCCGTGGGCGTGGTGAACCTCCCGGCGCTGGGCGAGACCGTCTGGGCCGGGCGCGGCCTCGGGTGCTGGTCGGAGCGCGGGCCGGCGAGGGTGAGCGGCCAGACCACCCTGGACGGCGCCTACGTGATGTCGAGCTCACTCAGCCACTGGCCGCCCGGAACGGTGGCCGCCCTCGAGGGGGCGGGGGCCATCCTGCGCACCTGGGGCGACGGCTACGGCTATGGCCTCGTGGCCACGGGCCGGGTGGCGGCCATGGTCGACCCCAGCGTCGAGCCCTACGACGTCGGCCCCATGCCCGTCCTCCTGGCCGAGGCGGGCGGTCGCTTCACCGACCTCGGAGGGGCCACCACCATCGAAGGGGCCAGCGGCGTCGCCAGCAACGGGCTCGTGCACGACGAGCTCCTCGCCCTGCTCACCGGCTGACCCTCGCGCCGCGACGCGCCTCAGCCCGTGGAATCGTCGACCAGGTCGGCCGTGAGCGCGTCGAGCAGGTCACCGCGAGCCCGGGCCACCCGCGACCTGATGGTGCCCACCGGCACGCCCGCCACCTCGGCCGCCTCCGCGTACGACAGCCCGGTGACCTGGGTGAGCACGAAGGCCTCTCGCCGATCGGCCGACAGGGCGCTGATGGCGGCGTCGAGGTCGACCTCGCCGGTGCCGTCGGTGACCACGTCGCCGGAACGGTCGTGGCGCTGCGTGAGGCGCTCGACCAGCGCCCGGCTCCGGGTACGGCGGCGCACCCCGTCGGCGCACACGTGACGGGTGATCTGGAGCAGCCAGGTCCGGGCTGAGGCGTCGGCTCGGAAGTCGGCGAGCGCCGGCAGCGCCCGCAGGTAGACCTCCTGGGTGAGGTCGTCGGCGGTGTCGGGATCTCCGAGCCGGGCGCACAGCCGCCACACCTCGGGTTGGGTGCGGCGCACGAAGGCAGCCAGAGCCACCCGGTCGCCCGTGCCCGCCGAGAGCGCCAACCTGGTGAGGTCGTCCACGGCCCGAGTCTGGCCCCTCGGGAACCAGCCGACCCAGTCGGGCGACCACCGGACCATGCAGTGCGACCACGTGCGTGAGGCGCTCTCCGCCCGACTCGACGGTGAGCCCAGCCCCCTCGGGAGCGGCCCGATCGACCACCACCTGGCCGGCTGCCCGGCCTGCACAGCCTGGGCCGAGGAGGTGGTCACCCTGCATCGGATGGTGCGCGTCCGGGAGGCCGAGCCGGTGCCCGACCTCAGCGCCGCCATCCTCGCGGGGACCGCCCCCGCCGCAGCCCGTCCCTCGTCACGGCTGGCCGCCACCTGGGCGGAGCCGATCAGCCCGGTGCGCTGGGTGCTGTTCGTGGTGGGCCTCACCCAGCTCGTGCTGGCCGCCCCCGACCTGCTGGGCCAGGGCGGCGGCCTCGCCGCCCACACCGCACGGGAGCTGGGCGCCTTCGACCTGGCGCTCGGCGTGGGGTTCCTGGTGGCCGCCTGGCAGCCGGCCCGCGCCTGGGGCCTGCTCCCGGTCGCGGCCGCGCTGGCGCTGGTGATGGCCGGTACGGCCGTGCTCGACGTCGCCGGCGGCTCGGCCACGGCCACGGGCGAGCTGCACCACCTCCTCGATGTGGCGGGTGTGGCCGCGCTGTGGTTGGTGGCGCGCGACGCTGGTCAGCCGGCCCGTCGGCCGCTGACGCAACCCGCCACCTGAGGTCCTCGCCCCTGATGCCCACCGCACGCCTTCGCGGCCCCGCCACTCAGCCCACCCG
>JBPPMN010000343.1:0-3234 GCA_051306055.1 Acidimicrobiales bacterium | reverse complement strand
CGGCGTTCCTAGCACCGCAGGGCCGGTGACGGCACCGCACCGGCGCCAAACCGGTCCGCACCGGCGCGATTGGGGCATGTTCCGTGCCGGAATGAGTCGATCGGCCCTGGTACGGACCGCGGCGAACGGGGATCCTCGCTGTGGCCACGATTTCCACGGAGGGAGTCACGGCACGCGGCGCTGCTCCGGCAGCCGCCGCCAGGCGATCGGCCGAGCCCCGGCGGGCGGGGCTCGGCCGCTCACCGTCTTCTCCGGCCGCTCAGTTGCCACCCGGCGCAGTGGCCCGGCGAGGCACCGGTGCCGAGCAGCGTCGCCTCAGCGCGCTTCGAGCTCCTCGCTGACGGCCATCCAGCGCTCCTCCGCGTCGGCCACCTCGCCCTGCACCCCTGCGAGCTCGGCCCCCAGCCGGGCCAGCGCGGCGTGGTCGCCCGCCTTCGCCGCGGCGGAGACCTCGTCTTCGAGTCGGCGCTTCGCCCTGTCGAAGCGGGCCAGGTCGCGCTCGGCGTCCTTGAGGAGGGCGCGGAGGGTGGCGTGCGAGCGCCCGCTCGACGGCTTCGCCTTCGGGGTCTTCACCTTGGCTGGAGCCTGCGACGGGGCGCGCCCGCCCGTCGCCGGGGCCGCCACCGCAGCGGCGGTGGCCGGCGCCACCGACGGCGCCACCCGGCTGCGGGAGGACGTGCGGCGGCGGCGAGCCTCGTCCCAGGCGGCGTACCCGCCGGGGCGCCGCTCGGCCCGGCCGTCGCCGTCGAGCACCAGCACGTCGGTGACGGTGCGCTCGAGGAAGGCGCGGTCGTGGCTGACCACGATGAGCGCGCCGGGCCAGTCGTCGAGGAAGTCCTCCAGGGCACGGAGCGTGTCGAGGTCGAGGTCGTTGGTGGGCTCGTCGAGCAGGAGCACGTTGGGCTTCTGGGCCAGGGTGAGGAGGAGCTGCACCCGCCGGCGCTCGCCGCCCGACAGCAGCTTGATGGGGGCCCACTGGGCGTCGTCGTCGAACCAGAAGGCCTCGAGCAGCCGGGCGTCGGTCCAGTCGGGCTGTCGGGTGGGGCCGGCGATGGCCTGCCGCACCCGCTGCTCCGGGTCGAGCGAGGCGCCGGTCTGGTCGTAGACCGCCAGCTGCACGGTGGCCCCGGTGACCACCCGGCCCTCCTTCGGCGCCCGTCGGCCGGCGATCACGTCGAGCAGCGTCGACTTGCCGACGCCGTTCGGGCCGACGACGCCCAGGCGCTCCCGCGGGTCGAGGGCCAGGTCGACGCCACGGAACAGCCAGTGGTCGCCGTAGCCGTCGCCCACGCCGTGCAGCTCCACCACCTGGTCGCCGAGCCGGGGCGTCTCCACGTGCAGGGGCAGGTCGCCCGACCGGGCGGCGGCCTCGGGGCGGGCCTCGACCAGCGCGGTGGCGGCGTCGATGCGGGCCTGGGGCTTGCGGGTGCGGGCCGGCGCGCCGCGACGCAGCCAGGCCAGCTCGGTGCGGGCCAGGTTGCGCCGCTTGGTCTCGGCGGCCTCGCTGCGCTCGGCCCGTTCGGCGCGGGCGTCGAGCCAGCCCTGGTAGCCGCCCTCGTGCAGGTAGGTGCGCCCGCGGTCGATCTCCAACACGTGGGTGGTGACGCGGTCGAGCACGTGGCGGTCGTGGGTGACCAGCACCAGGCCGCCCGGGAAGCGGGCCAACCAGTCCTCCAGCCAGGCGATGGCGTCGAGGTCGAGGTGGTTGGTGGGTTCGTCGAGGATGAGGAGGTCGCCGTCGTCGGGGTCGCCATCAGGGCCGCCCACGCTCACCAGGGCCCGGGCCAGGGCCACCCGCTTGCGCTGCCCGCCCGAGAGCGTCGCCACCGGGGTGTCGAGGGCACCGCCCATCCCGAGGCGCTCGAGCACCGCCTCCGCCTCCCAGCCGCCACCCACCGCCTCGGCCACCGTGCCCCCCGGAAGGGTGGCGTCCTGGTCGAGCACCGACACGCGGGCACCGCGGCCGCGGCGCACGGTCCCCGCCTCGGGCTCGACGGTGCCGGCCAGCACCTTGAGCAGGGTGGACTTGCCGCAGCCGTTGATGCCGACCACGCCGAGGCGGTCGGGCGTGCTGACGGTGACGGAGAGGTCATCGAAGAGCGGCTTGCCGGGCCGGCTGACGGCTACGCCGCTGGCGTCGACGAGGATCACCCCGGCATCCTCCCAGACGGTCCCTCTCCAGCCCCAAGCGCGTCGGTACCGTTCACGCCGTGCGGAACGACGGGATCCTCTCCGACCCCATCGACCTCGACGGGCCTACTCGCCGGGTGGCCACCTATCCCGAGGTGAGCGCTCGCACCGGGCTCGTGGTGGAGCACCGGACCAGCGGGGTGGTCGGCTCGATCGTGTCGTTCAACGACCAGGTGGCCGTGCTCCGCGACCGCCACGACCGTCCGCAGCGGGTGCGCGTGCAGCCGGGCGGGTTCCTGATCGAGGGCGTGCCCAGCTCGTTGGTGGCGCCGCCACGCTCGGCGGCGCCGACGGCCGCCACGGTCACCGCCTCGGGCTCCATCGGTGCGCCGCGCTCCCCCGCCCGCGTCGCTCGAGCCAGTCGCATCCTGGTGGAGGGCATCCACGATGCCGAGCTGGTGGAGAAGGTGTGGGGCGACGACCTCCGCGAGGTGGGGGTGGTGGTGGAGCGCCTCGACGGCATGGACGACCTGGCCGACGTGGTGCGCGACCTCGACCCCGGCCCCGGCCGCCGCCTCGGCGTGCTGCTCGACCACCTGGTCGATGGCTCCAAGGAGGCCCGGGCCGCGGCCGAGATCCGACACCCGCACGTGCTGGTCACCGGCACCCCCTTCGTCGACATCTGGGCCGCCGTGCGCCCGAAGGCAGCCGGCATCGACGCCTGGCCCGACGTGCCCATGGGCGTGCCCTGGAAGGCGGGGGTGCTCGACGCCCTCGGGATCGCCGCCCACCCCGGCGAGTTCTGGCGCCACCTCCTCGGCAAGGTCACCACCTACGCCGACCTCGACCCCACGCTGGTCGGCGCGGTCGAGCGCCTCATCGACTTCGTCACCGACGACGACGCCGCCTGACCACGGGGCTCGAGGCGACGACCACCGTGGGGATCGCGGCGATCGGGCCGTCCGCTCATGCACTCGAGCACCGGTCCGCCAGCGCGCTTCGGTGGATGAGCACCCTCTGGCCTGCCGTCAGCTGGCGGCTTGGGGCACCGGCTCGACCTGGGCGAACAGGTCGGCCTGACCTGCGGCGCCGGGCGGGTCGCCG
>JBPPMN010000294.1:0-17482 GCA_051306055.1 Acidimicrobiales bacterium | reverse complement strand
GGAGGCCATCACCGAGCTGGCCGAGCTGGCCAGCTCCGACCCCACCATCGACATCGCGCCCCGCACCGTGGACCTGTTCGGGCCGCCACGCCGCACGGTGGTGCTCAGCGCCCTGCGCCTCCAGGAGGCGGGCCGGCCGCTGGGCGTCCTGGTGGTGATCGACGACGTCACCGACCGCCGCCGCCTCGAGGCCGTGCGCCGCGACTTCGTGGCCAACATCAGCCACGAGCTGAAGACGCCCGTCGGCGCGCTCGGCCTGCTGGCCGAGACCCTGCTGGCCGAGGACGACCCTGCCGTGGCCCAGAGGCTGGCCGGCCGGCTGCTCACGGAGGCCTTCCGGGTGGGGCGCACCATCGATGACCTGCTCGAGCTGTCGCGCATCGAGGCCGACGAGCACGGCGGGCGCGACGACGTGCCCGTCCACCTCTTCATCGCCGAGGCGGTCGACCGGATGCGCCCGGGCGCCGAGCAGAAGGACATCAGCATCGAGGTCGACGAGCCCACTACCCGGCTAAAGGTGGCCGGCGACCGGCGCCAGCTGGTGTCGGCCGTCTACAACCTGCTCGACAACGCGGTGAAGTACTCCGACGAGGGCTCCACCGTCCGTGTGCGGGCCCGCACCGACGGCCGACGGGTGGCGATCTCGGTGGAGGACCACGGGATCGGCATCCCTCGCCGCGACCTCGAGCGCGTCTTCGAGCGCTTCTACCGGGTCGACCGGGCCCGCAGCCGGGAGACCGGCGGTACCGGCCTCGGCCTGGCCATCGTGCGCCACGTCGCCAACAACCACGCCGGCGAGGTCGAGGTCGACTCGCGCGAAGGCGAGGGTTCCACGTTCACCCTGCGACTCCCGGTCGGATCCGGACCAGTCGCCGTCACCTCCGAGGCAGGATGACCCCATGAGCACACCCGACGCCACCGTCTTGGTGGTCGAAGACGAGGAAGCCTTCGTCGACGCCCTCACCGTGGGCCTGAAGCGCGAGGGCTTCAGGGTGCAGGTGGCGCGCGACGGCGCCGAGGCCCTCGACGTGTTCGATGCGGTCCGGCCCGACCTGGTGCTGCTCGACGTGATGCTGCCCAAGGTGTCGGGCATCGACGTGTGCCGCGAGCTGCGGCGCCGGTCGTCGGTGCCCATCATCATGGTGACGGCCAAGGGCAGTGAGATCGACACCGTGGTTGGCCTCGAGGTGGGCGCCGACGACTACGTCACCAAGCCCTACCGGATGCGGGAGCTGGTGGCCCGGATGCGGGCCGTGCTGCGGCGGCGGGCCGGCGACGTGAACGGCACCACCCTCAGCCACGAGGCCCTCGAGGTGGGCGACGTGGCCCTCGACCCCGACAGCCACGAGGTGGTGATCCGAGGTGAGCCGGTGCAGCTGCCGCTCAAGGAGTTCGAGCTTCTGGAGCTGCTGCTGGCCAACGCCGGCCGGGTGCTGCCGCGCGACACCCTCATCGACCGGGTGTGGGGCACCGACTACGTGGGCGACACCAAGACGCTCGACGTGCACGTGAAGCGGCTCCGCGCCAAGGTCGAGGTCGATCCGTCCCTGCCCTCCCGGATCGTCACGATCCGTGGGCTCGGCTACAAGTACGAGGTTCCGAAGGCGGGCTGAGCGCCGGATGGATCGGGCTGCCGAACGAGCGGCCCGGGTACCGGCCCGTACCATGGCCTCGATGTCGACCTCCGACGGCTGGCAGCCGATCTCCCGGCCCACGGCCCGTCAGGGCGCCGACGCGTTCCGGCTCTCCCCCTTCTCCCGCCTCGCTCGCGCCCACGTCTTCACGGCCGCCGGCGACGCCCTCCTCACCATCGCCCTGGCCGGCTCGCTGTTCTTCGACCTCGACCCCAACGATGCCCGCTGGAAGGTCTTCCTCTACCTGGGGCTCACGATGGCGCCGCTGGCCCTGGTGGCGCCGTTCATCGGGCCCGCCCTCGACCGCTCGCTCGGCGGGCGGCGCTGGATGATCATCGGCGCCAACGGCCTGCGGGCGGTGATCTGCCTCATCATGGTCAACGACCTCGACAGCCTGCTGCTGTTCCCGGAGGCCTTCGCCGTGCTGGCCCTGGGCAAGGCCTACGGCGTGGCCCGCAGCGCCGTGGTGCCCACCGTGGTGCGCACCGACGCCGAGCTGGTGGAGGCCAACTCCAAGCTGCAGCTCCTGTCGGGGCTGGCCGCCCCGGCGGCCGCGGTGCCCGCCGGCATCGCCTACGCCATCGCCGGATCAGAGGCGGTCCTCGTGGTGGCGGTGCTGGCCTACTCGATCGCCACGGTGGCGTCGCTGCGCATCCCCTCCACCCAGGTGGCCGAGTCCGAGGCGTCGGAGGCCGAGGAGGCCGAGCTGCGGGGCATCGGGATCCTGCTGGCCGCCTCCGCCATGGGGCTCGTGCGGGGGATCGTGGGCTTCGTCACCTTCCTGCTGCTGTTCCAGCTGCGCGAGGAGCCCACCTGGCAGCTCGGCGTGGTGCTCGGCCTCACCGGCGTCGGCGCGCTGGTGGGCTCCACCATCGCCCCGCTCCTGCGCCGCTCGCTCCCCGAGGAGCGGATGATCATCTTCGCCCTCGGCCTGGCCGCCACCTCCGGGCTGCTGGCGGCCTGGGTGGGCGGGCTGGTGTCGGCCGCGCTGATGGCGGCCATGGTGGCCATCGTGTCGACCAGCGCCAAGCTGGCCTTCGACTCCCTGGTGCAGCGCGACGCCCCCGACGCCAACCGGGGTCGGTCCTTCGCCCGGTTCGAGCTGCGCTTCCAGATCGTGTGGGTGCTCGGCGCCATGCTGCCGGTGCTCGTCCCGTTCCCGCTCACGATCGGCTACCTCGTGATCGCCGGCGTGGCGGGCTTCGCCCTGTTCTCCTACGTGGCCGGTCAGCGGGCTGCCCACCGCGCCCACGTCGACCGCCCGCCGGCCGGCCCTGGCATCCCGCCCGACACGCAGGAGGCGGCGGAGGCGGCCATCGGCTTCGTTGCCCCCGCCCCCCAGCCGGCGGCTCCCTCGCCGGCGCCGCCGGTCGACCCCACCGCTGTGCACCCCGATCGCACCGCCGTGGAGCGGCAGCCGAGCGCCGACGACACCTACGTGCAGCGCCACCTCCCGTTGGAGTGAGGACTCGAGCGGAGCCCCACGACCCCTGTGGATCGTGGGGCTGGCGCCCAGGGGGATGGGGACGGCTACTCGACCAGCAGCAGGGCGGCCATGCCCTCCATGAAGTGCGGCGGACCGCCGGCCACCTGCGGTGGGCCCCCCTCGCTCTCGGCCGCGGCCGCGAGGTACTCGGCCGGATCGGCACCCGTAGGGATGGCGCACATCAGCAGGTACCGGCCCGGCTCGGTGAGGGTGCCCGTACCGACGGCGGGGATCACCTCGTCGCTGCCCGGTGCCTGGAGCAGCACCGTGGTGGGCTCGCCCAGCGCAGGGAACAGCTGGTCCGGGGGGAGGGCCAGGAGCACGTCGAGCGACCGCCGCTCGTCGTCGGGAAGCTGGAACGCCACCAGCTCGTGGAGCTCGGCCTCCGAGGTGTTCCGCAGCCCGAGGGTGGTGCCGGCGGGCACCGACTCCGGGACGTTCTCGAAGGCGTAGTCGACGCCGTCGATCACGACGGTGCCGAGGGTGGTGGAGGTCGACTCCTCGGCCCGAGGTTCGGCCTCGTCGTCGCCACAGGCGCTCAGGGCCACGACGGCGAGCGCGAGGCCGGCGAGGGCGGTGCGGGTGGAGCGCCCCATCACGCCACCCCGATCCGGGCGGCGACCTGCGTCCACTCGGCGGCGGTGAGGGCCCGCTCGGCGGCGGCCCGGAAGACGGCGAACACCTCGGGGGGTGCCATCGCCATGCCACCGAGCATGTCGACCCGCTCTTCCACGTCCATGGCCGGGAGCATGTGCTGCATGGCGCCCACCATCTCATCGGGCGGGACGCTGCCCCGCAGCTCGAGGTCGAGGGCGAGGAGCTCGTCGACCGGGACCGCGGCCCGCAGGGCGGGCATGACCTGGGTCTCCTCGACCAGCTGGTGGGTGAGGTAGGCGCTGGTCAGCCGGGTGAGGTCGAGGTACAGGTTGTGGACCACAGCGCGCCGGCCGGGGGCCGCGGTGTTGCGGACGCGGGTGGCCAGCACGGCCTGGTGAGCCATCGCGGCGTCCACCTCGACGTGCTGGCGCTCGATGTCGAGAGCCAGCACGGGGGCGTGGGCGAGGAGCAGGGGCTGGAAGAACTCGTCCTCGTGGTGGTGGTGGGAGTGGAGCAGGCCGAGCAGGTCGCCGTGGGCCGCCAGCAGCTGGTCCACGGCGTCGACGTCGGCAACATCGAGCCGCCCGGCGGCCAGGACGGTGGTGAACAGGGCGTGGCGGATGCCCTTGTGGATCTCTCGGTAGAAGTCGTAGGCCTCCGCGTCGACGAGGTCGCCGCCGAGGGTGTCGGGTGGGTTGAGGAGCTGGATGGTGGTCATGCCGAGCATCGTGCGGGACCCGCATCGGCGGCGTTGCTGAGCCGATCGTGCGCCGCTGCTGAGCTCTCGCTAAGCGCCGCCCGGCGATGCTGAAGGATCGCTAAGAGCTCGGCGAGAGCGTGGCTACATTGTGCGCGTGACCAGCACCGTGCTGATCGACGACGAGCTGGTCGCCTTCCTCCGGGGCGCAGTGTCGGCCATGCTCGGCACGGCCGACGCGCAGCAGGTCCCCGACGCCGCCCGCATCGCCGGGCTGGCGGCCCTCGACGGGCAGCGGCTCCGGGTGCTCATCGACAGCGAGGCCCAGCGCACCCGGGCCAACGCCATGGTCGGCGCCCGTGTGGCGGTCAGCGTGACCCACATCGTGTCCTACCGGTCGGTCATGTGGAAGGGGGTGGTGGAGGCCGCGGAACCGGTCCGCACGCCGGGCGACCTGGCCCTCGTCGATCGCCACATCGGTGCCTTCGCCGCTCGCAGCCCCGAGGTGGGCATCCCCGCCGACCTGGCCGAGCGCATCTTCCCGGAGGAGGTCGTGCCGCTGGTGATCCGGGTCGACCAGCAGTTCGACCAGACGCCGGGGCCGGGTGCGGGCCGCCAGGTGGGGGGCCGGACGTGATCGAGCTGGCCACCATCTCGGCCTGCTTCCAGGGAGAGATCCCGAGCCTCATGGCCACTGCGTCGGCGTCGGGCGAGCCCAACCTCGCCCACCTCTCCCAGGTGCTGCTGATCGACGCCGACCACGTGGCCACCTCCAACCAGTTCTTCACCAAGACCAGCGCCAACCTGGCCGAGAACCCGGTGGCCACCCTGCTCGTCCTGCACCCGAGCACCCTCGCCATCTACAAGCTGCTCGTCACCCTGGTGGGCTCGGAGACCTCGGGGCCGCTGTTCGACTCCGTGGCCACCTCGATCGAGGCCATCGCCTCCCTCACGGGCATGACCGAGGTCTTCGCGCTCCGCTCGATCGACGTCTTCAGGGTGCTCGAGGTCGAGCAGGTCCCCGGCCGCGCGTCCGTCGCCGCACCGTGACCGGGGCGAGCATCCAGCAGGTGGTCGAGCTGGGCAGCCGGTTGGCCGCCGCCACCGGGCTCGAGGAGGTCGTCGACGCCACGCTGCTCGGGTTGGAGGAGGTGCTCGGCCATCGCCACTCGATCCTGCTGCTGCACCAGGAGGAGGCGGGCCGGCTCGTCGCCCTGGCCAGCCGAGGCTACGACGAGGGAGGCGTGGGCTCGGAGGTGGGGTTGGGTGACGGCGTGATCGGCATGGCGGCCGCCCGGCGGAGCGCGCTGCGGATCGGGAACCTGCAGCGGATGCTCCTCTACGCCAAGTCGGCGCGTCGGGTCGTGCTGGCCGAAGGCGGCAACCCGGGGACCTCCATCGAGCTGCCGGGCCTCGACGACGCCCGCAGCCAGCTGGCGGTGCCCCTCCTCGCCCGCGACCAGCTGGTCGGTGTGCTGGCCGTCGAGAGCGTGGCGGCCATGGCCTACGACGAGGTCGACGAGCTGGCCCTGCGAGCCGTCGGCCACCTCGTGGCGGCCGCCCTCGAGCGCGAGCACGCGGCGACCGCCGAGCCCGAGGAGATCCCCGAGGCCGAACCGCCGGAGCTGCCGGTGTCGACGCCGCTGGCCGCGCCGGTGCTGCGCCTGCGCCACTACGAGGTCGATGGCAGCACGTTCCTCGACGATGACTACCTCATCAAGGGGGTGGCCGGTCGGCTCCTCTGGAAGGTGGTGACCGAGCACGTCGCCACCGGGCGCACCGAGTTCACCAACCGCGAGGCCCGCCTCGATCCGGCCCTCGAGCTGCCGTCGCTGCGCGACAACTTCGAGAGCCGGCTCATCCTGCTCAAGCGGCGCCTCGAGGAGCGCGACGTGCCGCTGCGCATCACCAGCCTGGGGCGGGGCCGCTTCGGGCTGGAGGTGCGGGTGCGGGTGGTCCCCGAGCGCGTTCCCGCCCCCTGACCCGCGCCGGACGGATCAGCCGGAGGGCTGGTCGTCGTCGTGGGGGAGGTCGAGGTCGAGGCGGGCCAGCCACAGGCCGGGGGCGTCGACCTCGGGGGGCGTGGGGAGCGAGGCGTCGTCGACCCAGAGGCGGCGCAGGCCCTCCTCGCCGGCCCGCTCCAGCACGCCGTCGACGAACGCGCTGCCGCGGTCGTAGGTGGCCTGGGTGAGCTCGAGGCCGAAGAGGCGCTCCACGAAGCGGTCGGCCTGGTCGGACTCCACGCGGTGGCGGCGCAGGGCCTCGCTCAGCATCGAGTGGCTGGGGATGAGCTTGGCGCTCACGATGTCGAGCACGTGGTCGACCACGCCCACCACCACCGCCACCAACGCCTCGAGCTGCGGGCGCAGCACGTCCTGCTCGGGAGAGGTGATGGCCCCCAGGATCATCTCGGGTGAGCCGAAGAGCTGCTGCAGCTCGGCCATGGCGGCCGGGTTGGTGGGGTCGATGTCGCCGATGCGGTCTTCGATGGCGGCGGGGTCGCTGCGGAACGACGAGGCGTACCTGGCCAGGAGGTCGTCGAGCCGGGCCCGCACGTGGGGGACGCCGAGCACGGCGTGGTGGGCGATCTCGTGCACGCACACCCACAGGCGGAGGTCGTCGCCGCTGAGGCTCCACTCCTCGGCGAAGGCGGCGAGGTTGGGCACCACCAGGAGCAGCTCGTCGGACTCGGTGGGTCGCGGCACAGGCAGGTCGTACTGGCCGAAGCTACGGCGGGCCAGGTGGCCCACCATCGAGCCGGCGGTCATGGCCAGCATCATCGGCTGGAACATCTGCAGCATCCCGGCGAACATCCCGCTGAACGGGTCATCGTCGGGCGCGGCGTCGTCGTCGGCGACCGGTGCGCCGAGAGCATCGGCCAGGCGCTCCACCAGCGGGCGGTAGGCGTCGAGGCTGGCCATCACCCAGCCCGTGCGGTTCACCGGCTGCACGCTCACGGTGCGGCCCCCCACGGCCGTGCTGAGCCCCGTGACGTCGGCCACGTGGAGGTCGGCCACCCGCGCCAGCTGCTCGATGGCCATGCGCTCGACGGGGTCGACGTTGGGCTCGCCCTGGCCGTCGGTGGCCACGCTGATCGCCAGCTGGCGGGCGCTGTCCCAGGCCGAGGCGCCCTGCTGGCCCAGCATCTTGGCGATGTCGCCGAGGAAGGGCATGCCCTCGAACGGGTTCCCGAGTGGACCGTCCTCGCTCATGAGGGCATCGTAGGGCGATGGCATCGAGATCGGTCACCGACCCCGCGGGCGCACCAGGCGACGTCGTCGCCGTCACCGGCGCGTCGGGGCCGCTCGGGCGCCGGGTGGTGCAGCTGCTCCTGGGCGACCCGTCCGTCCGTGAGGTGGTGGCGATCGACCGCCGCTCCGCCGCGGTGCGAGATCCCCGGGTGACGGCCCACCAGGTCGACCTCGCCACCGCCGACCTCAAGCCGCTCCTCGAAGGGGCTTCCACCGTGCTGCACCTGGCCCAGGCCGCCGGCCCCGTGGCCACCATCGGCGCGGAGCACGCCGGCGACGGTGCCATGGCCCACCGGGTGCTTGATGCCGCCGCGGCCGTCAGCGTCGACCACGCCGTGCTGCTCTCGAGCGCCACCGTCTACGGCGCGTGGGCCAACAACCCCGTGCCGCTCACGGAGGAGGCCCCTCTGCGCCCCAACCCGGGCGTCACCTTGGCCTCGGAGAAGGCCGAGCTCGAGCGCAGCGCCGCCGAGTGGCGCCACGACCACCCCGGCGCCACCGTCGCCGTGCTGCGGCCCACCACCACGGTCGTGCCCGAGGGAAACGGCTGGCTGGCTCGTGCTCTGGCCCGCTCCAGCGCGCTGCCCGTCGCCGCCGACGATCCGCCGGCGCAGTTCCTCGACGTCGACGACCTCGCCGCCGCTGTCGACCTGGCTCGTCGGGCTCGCATCGACGGTGCCCGCAACGTGGCTCCCGATTCCTGGGTGTCGGGTGACACCGTGCGGGCCCTGGCCGGCGGCGCCCCCCGCGTACGGCTCCCCGAGCGGCTGGCCCTGCGCCTGGCCGCACTGGGCTGGCAGTGGGGTGTCAGCCCCACGCCGCCCGAGCTGCTGCCGTTCACCGTGCACCCCTGGGTGGTGGCCAACGATCGCCTCAAGGCCGACGGCTGGTCGCCGGCCTCCTCCAACGAGGAGGCCTACGTCGGCGCCCACGCGGCCGGGCCGTGGGCCACCCTCAGCCCCCGGCGGCGCCAGGAGCTGGCCCTGGGCGGCGCCGCGGTGGGGACCCTGGCCACGATCGCCGCGGTGGCGGCCCTGGTGCGTCGCCGCACCCGCAGCTAGCGCAACCCGTCAGCCGCCGGGGCGCTGGCTCAGCGTCACCGAGGCCTCACGGGGTCTCCCCGCACGGTGGTAGGTGACGGTGATCGTGTCGCCGGGCCGGTGCTCGCGCACCAGCACCACGAGGTCGGAGCTCGAGGCCACCTCGGTCCCCTCCACCCCCACGATCACGTCGCCCGAGTGGAGGCCGCCACTGGCGGCCGGGCTGCCCGCCGCCACCTGGTTGACCAGCGCACCGCCCGGAAGGCCCAGCGCGTCGGCCTCGGCCATCGACAGGTCGGCGCCTTCCACGCCCAGCCAGCTGTGGACGGCCTGACCGGAGTGCACCAGCTGCTCGGCCACCCGCGCCACGAGGTCGATCGGGGTGGCGTACCCGAACCCGGCACCCTGCGCACCGGTGACGGCGGTGGTGATGCCCACCACCGCACCGTGGGCATCGACGAGCGGCCCGCCGGCGGCGGCCGCCTCGATGGGGGCATCGGTCTGGATCATGCCGTGCAGCGCCACCCCGTGGGCGACCACGCGACGGTCGAGTGCGCTCACCACCCCGGTGGTGAGCCTCGGCGCCTCGCCCTCGCCCTGCGGGCACCCGAAGGCCACCGCGGGGGTGCCGACCTGCAGGGAGCCCGACGAGCCGAGCACCGCCACCGGTAGCCCGGTGGCATCGATGCGCACCACGGCCACGTCGGTGGCCAGATCGGTGCCGACCACCTCGGCCTCGTGGCGCTCGCCGTCGTGCAGCACCACGGCGATCGAGCGGCTGCCGGCCAGCTCGTTGGCGCTGGTGAGCACCAGCCCGTCGGTGCGGAACACCACGCCCGACACCACCTTGGCGGTGTCATCGGACCCGTGGACCACGACCCGTACGATGCTCGGGCTCACCCGCTCGGCGAGGGCCGGAACCCCCCGGTCGCCGGGGAGCATCGGTGAGGAGACGACAGGGGTGACGGCCACCTTCTCGACGGCCGGCTCCACGGTGGTGCGGCCGAAGGTGCCGGTGGCGGCCAGCACGCTGCTGGCCAGGGCGGCCCCCACCAGCGCCGCCGTCACGGCAACCGGCCAGGGACTGCTCCCCCGGGATCGGCGGGTCGGTGCGGTGGCGGTCGGGGGAGCCGGGGCCAGGGCGCCCATCTCGGACGGATGGCGCCACAGGCGATCGTCGGGCGGCAGCGGCGGACCGCTGCCTCCGGCGTCGTCGTCAGGGTCGTCCATCGTCATGGCGACGACGGTAGTGGGGGGCCCTGCCGGGATGTCCGCGGGCGACCTACAGTGGACGGCGATGGACCGCGCCGCCCTCGTTGCGCCGACCCAGGGCGATGACTGGGTGGCGCTCACCCCTGCCCCCCTGCCCACCGACATGGCCTCCTCGTGGGTCGTGCGGCCCGATTGCGGGGCCACCGTCGTGTTCACCGGCACCGCCCGCGACCACGCGCCGGGCCGCCCCGGCGTCCACCGCCTCGAGTACGAGGCCTACGAGGAGCACGCGGTGGCCCGCCTGCAGGCCGTGGTGGCGGAGGCTCGCCGTCGCTGGCCCGAGGTGGGTCGGGCCGCGCTGCTGCACCGCACCGGCGAGGTGGCCCTCGGCGAGGCGGCCGTGGTGGTGGCCGTGAGCGCCCCCCATCGCGCTGAGGCCTTCGAGGCCGCTCGCTTCGCCATCGACGAGCTCAAGCGCACCGTGCCGATCTGGAAGCGGGAGGCCTGGGCCGACGGCGAGAGCTGGGGCCTCGAGGCCCAGCACCTCACGGAGGTCGGCCCGTGAACGCCATCGCCTTCCTGCTCATCGTGGTGGGCGTGTCGGCCCTCGGCGGCATCGTGCTGTGGCTGCAGCACCGGCAGCCCAGCAACATGGAGTCGGGCGTCGACGCCTTCAAGCGGGAGATGGACGCCCTGGCGCCCCCCCCCGATGGCGACCGACCGCCGCGCAAGCGGGTGGCCCGTCCCACGCGCCCACCGCGCTCCGGCCCCGATCAGAGCGGCTGACCGTGGCGCGCGACCTCGCCATCGATCTCGGCACCGCCAACACGCTGGTCTACGAGCGCGGGCGCGGGATCGTGCTCAACGAGCCCACCGTGATCGCCCTCAACGAGCGCACCCAAGAGGTGCTGGCCATGGGCCACGAGGCGTGGCAGATGATCGGCCGCACCCCGGGCTACATCGTGGCCGTGCGACCGCTGCGCCAGGGTGCCATCACCGACTTCGACATCACCCAGCGGATGATCCGCCTGCTCCTGCACCGCGTCGGGGTGAACCGCTTCAACCGGCCGCGCGTGGTGATCTGCGTGCCGTCGGCCATCACCGAGGTGGAGCGCCGGGCCGTCACCGAGGCCGCTCGGCGGGCGGGGGCGGCCGACGCCCAGCTCATCGAGCAGCCCATGGCGGCGGCCATCGGGGCGGCCATGCCCATCCACGAGCCGGTCGCCAACATGGTGGTCGACGTGGGCGGCGGCACCTCGGAGACGGCGCTCATCTCGCTCGGCGGCGTGGTGGCCCTCAAGGCCGTGCGGGTGGGCAGCTTCGACATCGACGCCGCCATCACCGCCTTCATCCGTCGCGAGTACGGCATCGCGGTGGGGGAGCGAACCGCGGAGGACATCAAGGTGGCCATCGGGTCCGCCTGGCCCGTGCGCGACGAGGTGAAGGCCGAGGTGCGCGGGCGCGACCTCATGAGCGGACTCCCGAAGACCATCATCCTCTCGCCCGACGAGGTGCGTACCGCCATCGACGAGCCGGTGTCGGCCATCTGCGACTCCGTCGTCGCCTGCCTCGGCATGAGCCCGCCGGAGCTGGCCCAAGACCTCATCCTCAACGGCGTGAAGCTGGTGGGCGGGGGCGGCATGCTGGCCGGGCTCGACCAGCGGCTGGCCAACGAGACCGAGGTGCCGGTGGAGCTGGTCGACGCCCCCCTCGAGTGCGTGGTGCTCGGCGCCGGTCGCTGCATCGAGGCCTACGACTCCCTCAAGGTGATGTTCATGGGGTCCACTCGCTAACCTCTGCGGGCTCCAGCTGGTCGGTGCCGCTCAGTCGCTGAGGTCCTCGGCCGCCTGACGCACCTGCCAGTCGCGGTCGGCTCGCGCCCGCTCGAGGGCGGCTTCCACCTCCGGTCCGTCGAAGGGGGCGAGGGCCAGGATGGCCCGTCGTCGCACCGTGGCCTTGTCGGTGGTGGCCCGGAGGATGGCCGCCAGGCCCGCTTCGTCGCCGATGGCCCCGAGGGCGGCCACCGCCGCCTCCCGCACGAGGGCGTCGTCGTGGTCGAGGGCCAGGGTGCTGAGCCGTTCGACCACCCGGGGCTCGGGGGGCGTGCGCTCACCGCTGGCCCAGGCGGCCACCTCCACCACCGTGGTGTCGTCGTCGGCGAGGGTGTCGAGCAGCGACGGTGGGCCGTCGCCGGGCCGGCGGGCGACGGCCTCGCAGGCCCGGCGCCGCACGATCACGCTGGCGTCGCGCAGCGCGTCGGCGAGGTGGTGCTCGTGGAGCTGCTCCATGCGCTCCAGGGCCCCGATGGCCGTGGCCCGCACGCTCGGGTCGGGATCGACCAGCGCGGCCCGGGCGACGGGCTCGGCCCCCTCGTGGCCGGCCAGCGCGACGGCCCGCCGGCGGGCGGCAACGTCGTCGGTGTCGGTCACCGGCTCGTCCGACGTGGCGCTAAAGCCCCATCGAGGTGTGGCCGATGCTCCCGAAGGCGGCGGGGCCGGCGGTTCCCGTTGCCCTCGACAGACAGGGGAGTCCCCACATGCCCTTCATGGTGATCTACCGCACGGCGGACGGCAGCACGCGCTACGAGCAGGCCGACGCCATCGACGAGGCAGCCCGCTTCGTGGAGCGCCTGCGCAACACGGAGGGATCCGACGAGATCCGCATCTTCCGGATGGATGAGATCAAGTTCGCCTTCCGGCCGTACTACAAGGTGGAGCTCGGGATGTCGGATCGGCGTCGTACGCCCACGCCCGGGTCCCCGGCGGCCGCCTCCGCTCCTCGTGTCGTCGAGGTGCAGCTGCCGTCCGACCCGGTCGAACCCGCGATGGGCGGCGACGACGACACCGAGCCCGCTCCGGCGGCCGACGAGCCGCAGCCCCTCTCGCCCTCCGCGCTGCCTCCTCCTCCGCCGGCCCCGTCGGCCGGCGGCGAGGCCGACGCCAACGGCTCCCGGCGGGGGCTGTTCGGCCGCTGATCCCCGGTGCCGGCGGCCCCAGGTCACGCCAGGGCCCGGTCGAACACCGTGCCGACGGCCAGCACGATCAGCCCCAGTGCCGCGGCCACCACCAGCCCGATGAGCGCCAGGAGCAGCACGAGCAGCACAGCTGAGCGCACCCGGACCCACCAGGGTGTGGCGATGGCCTCGGCGCCCTCGGTCGTCTCCAGGTCAGTGTCCTCCTGCCGGCCCGACTTGAGTCGGGCCCCTGCGGTCGCCACGCTGTCGGCGATGCTACCCCCGTCCCCGGAGCGGTCCGGCCCCCCTCGAGCGGTGCCCGGCTCGTCCGCGGGAGCGCGCCCGCGCCTGCCGCGCTGGTGGCTGCTGGTGGCGGCGGTGGCCACGCTGATCGCCATCGTGGTCGTGGCCTCCCTGGTCCCGGTGCCCTACGTGGCGCTGAGCCCGGGTTCGGTGCGGCCGGTCACCGACCAGGTGCTGGTGGAGGGGACCCCCAGCTTCCCGCCGGAGTCGTCGATCGCCTACACGACGGCCAGCACCGGTTCGGCCTCGCTCCTGGAGGCGGTCGTCGGCTGGTTCGACGACGACGTCGACATCCTCCCGGAGGAGGTCCTCCGCGGCACCCGCTCCGCGGAGGAGAACCGCCGCTACAACGCGCAGCTGATGGACACCTCGAAGGCGCTGGCCATCACCGTGGCGCTGCGCCACCTCGGGGAGGAGGTCGACGTGCAGACGACCGGCACCGTGGTGCGGCAGCTGGCGCCCGACGGTCCGGCCGAGGCCGCGCTCCTCGTCGACGACGTGATCGTGGCCGTCGACGGCGAACCGATCGACGCGCCCGAGAAGCTGGGCGACCTGCTCCAGGAGGGCGGCGTCGGCGCCTCGCACGTGCTCACCGTGGAGCGCCCGGCCGGTGGCGACACCACCATCGAGGTGCCCATCACCACCGTCGCCGCACCCGACGACGCCGAGCGGGCCATCATCGGGATCGCTCCCGAGGACCGCATCGTGGGCTTCGACTTCCCCATCGACGTCACCATCGACTCCGGCACCGTGGGCGGCCCCTCCGCCGGCCTGGCCTTCACGCTGGCCGTGCTCGACGTGCTCACCCCCGGCGAGCTCACCGGCGGCCGCCTCGTCGCCGTCACCGGCACGATCCGCCTCGACGGCACCGTCGGCCCGGTCGGCGCCGGGGCGCAGAAGGCGGTGGCGGTGCGGCGGGCCGGCTACGACGTGTTCCTCGTGCCCAGCGACGAGGTGGACGAGGTGCGCGAGGCCGTCGGAGACGATGTCGAGGTGATCGGGGTGGATACGCTCGCGGAGGCGCTCGAGGCGCTCGACTCGCTCGGGGGAGATGTTGGGTCGCTGGCGGCAGCAGGAGCCGACAGCAGCCCCTGAGCAAGCCGGGGCCGGCGCCGTCCCCGAGCGAGGCAGGTCACCGGCCCCACGATGTCGACCATCGACGTGCAGCTGCGGTTCGCCGCCGAGTTCGCCCTGTTCCTGGTGGCCGTGGCCGGGCTGGGCTTCTCGTTGCTGCGCGCCGAGCTCCTGGTGGAGGGCCGCACCGCCCGCGTGGCGGCGGCGGCCGGCTTCGCCTGCCTCGCCACCGCCGCCCTGCTCAGCGGTGCCCTGATCGTCGACGATCCCACCTCGGCTGGGGTGGTGGCCCTCCGGGTGGCCGGTGTCGCCGTGCTGGCCGTGGCGTCCCGCTGGTGGCAGCGGGGCGGCGGGTGCCGCACGATCCTCTGGATCGGGTTGCTGGCCTTGGCCCTGGCCGAGGTGGCCGACTGGGCCCTCGACGATCCCACCCTCGTCGACCTGGCTCGCGGCCTCGGGGCCCTGGCCATCGGCGTGTCGGTGGTGCTGGCCAGCACCCGGGCCATCTCCGCGCGCATCGCCGCCTCGGCCGCCTCCATCCTGTTCGTGGTCATCACCGTGCTGGCCGTGGCCCTCACCGCGGTGATCACCGGCAACGTGGAGGACGAGGCCGTGCGCCGCCTCGCCGCTCGCACCGAGACCGAAGCCCAGGTGGTGTTCGAGCAGGGCGACGCCGTGCTCCAGTCGGCCACCGTGCTCGGCCTCGCCGTGCGGGGGGCCGAGGGCCTCCGCCCCGACCTCCTCGCCCTCACCGACCCAGCCCGCGACCCCGTCACCACCCTGGCCGCACGCGATGCGGTGATGGGGGCCATCGCCAGCACCCTCGAGAGCCTCACCGATCGCGATCCCCGGGTTGGTCCCCTCGTGCTGGTGGACTCGGCCGGCGGCGTGCGCGGCAGCCTGCCGGGCGGCGGTCCGGAGGCCGGTCCGCTCGACCCGGCGGTGGCGGCGCAGCTCGGGGCCACGCCGGTGGTGCAGGAGGCGATCGAGCGGGAGACGGGCCTCAGCGCGGTGGTCACGGTGGGGGGCCAGCCGCTGGCCGTCGCCGCGGTGCCCATCACCCTCACCGACGGTGGCTTCCGCGGAGTGGTCGTGGTCACCAGCCGGCTCGACTCCACCTACCTGACCGCCCGGGCCGCCCCGATCGAGCGAGAGCAGGCCGGCGCCGGCATGGCGCTGGTCGACCGGGAGGCCGTGCTGGTGGAGGTGGGCCCGCCCGGTCCGGGCGACGCGCTGGTGGCCCTGGCCGCCGCGGCCATGGACGACAGCGGGGAGCGCTCCCGCACGATCGGCGACCGCTTCTACGTGGCCAGCCCGGTGGCCGGGAGCGGCCTGCTGCCCACGCTCGCCACGGTTCTGTCCACGCCCACCGACCAGTTCGACGCCACCCGCGAAGACCTCTACCGGGTGCTGTTCCTGGTGGCGATGGGCGCGGCCGGCGCGGCGCTGGCCCTGGCGGTGGTGGCCGGGGAGCGGATCGGCGCCGGCCTCCGGCGGCTCACCACCGCCGCCACCGCCATCCGTGAGGGCGACCTCGACGCGACCGCGGGTGTCACCACCGACGACGAGCTCGGCGCGCTGGGCTCCACCTTCGACTCGATGGCGGGATCGATCCGCACCATGACCGCCGACCTGCGCACCGCCGCGCTCGAGGAGGCCGAGCTGCGTGCTCGCCTCGAGGCCGTGGTGGCCGGCATGGGCGAGGCGCTGGTGGCCGTCGACGCCGACGGCGTCGTCACCGACTTCAACGAGGCGGCCGAGGAGCTGTGCGACCTCCCGGCCCGCGAGGCTCGCGGTCGCCCCGTGGGTGACGTGGTGCAGCTGCTCGGTGAGGAGGGGGCCGACCTCACCGGTCGGCTGGCCCGTCCGGTGCTGGAGAGCTGGACCGAGGTCGGTGTGGTGGTGCAGCACACGGGCCGCGAGGTTCCCGTGGTGGTGTCAGCCGGTACGCTCCGGGGGCCTGGGAACGACGTCGTGGGGGCCGTGTTCGTGCTCCGCGATGTGCGCCGGGAACGGGAGCTGGAGCGCATGAAGACCGAGTTCATCGCCAACATCAGCCACGAGCTGCGGACGCCCCTCACGCCGATCAAGGGCTTCGCATCGATCCTGCAGACCCGCGACCTCCCGCGCGAGAAGACCCGGGGCTTCGCGGATGAGATCGGTGTGGCCGCCGGCCAGATGGAGCGGGTGATCGGTCAGCTGGTGAACTTCGCCACCATCGTGGGTGGCCGGCTCACCCTCGAGCCGGAGCCGCTGCCGGTGCGGGCCGCCCTCGACGACGCCATCGAGCGCTGGTCGACCCGGTCGCCCGGCGGCCACGACCTGCGCCGACGGGTGTCGGCCGGCACACCGGCCGTGCTGGCCGACCCCACCTACCTGGCCCAGTCGCTCGACGAGCTGGTCGACAACGCCATGAAGTACTCGCCCGACGGCGGGCGCATCACGCTGGGGGCGGCGCCGGTGGAGGGCGATCCCGGGGCGGTGCGCATCTCGGTCACCGACCAGGGCGTGGGCATCCAGGCCGACCGGCTCGAGTCGATCTTCGACGACTTCACCCAGGGCGATGCGTCGGCCACCCGCCGCTTCGGCGGGCTGGGTCTCGGTCTGGCGCTGGTCCACCGCATCGTGCGGGCCCACGGCGGCGAGCTCACCTGCGAGTCGGTGCCGGGCAAGGGCTCGCGCTTCTCGATGGTGCTGCCCGCTGCGCCCGCGCCCTCACGGCGGACACGGCGATGACACGGCTCCGCACGGTGGTGCTCGTCGCGCTGGCGCTGCTGGCCCCTGCGGCCTGCTCCGACGACGGCCCCGGTCCCGGCGAGGCCCGGCTGGAGCTCGACGGCGAGGCGGTGGTCGAGCGCGCCGACGGCGACCGGGAGGTGGTCACCGACTCGCAGGACCTCGGCGACGGCGATCGGGTGTCGATGGTGGAGGGCCAGGGCGAGCTGCTGCTGGCCGGCGGGTCGCGCCTCGAGCTGCGAGCCGGCCTTGGCGACGCCGCCCCCACGGTGGTGGTGGTGGGCGATGTCCCGGTGCTCGAGGCCGGCGAGCTGCTGGTGGCCGCCCCCGACGAGGTGGTGGTGGAGGCCGACGGCACGGAGGTCACGGTGGCCGGCGGCGCGGCCCGCCTCCAGCGCGACTTCGGCATGGCCGTCGCCGCCTACGACTCGTCGGTCACGCTTGACTCCGCCGGTGTGGAGCGCGCCGTGCCGGCCCTGCGCCAGATGACCGTGCCCGA
>JBPPMN010000258.1:0-13538 GCA_051306055.1 Acidimicrobiales bacterium | reverse complement strand
GGGCGACGCCCCCTCCCACCTAGAGTCGCCGGATGCGCGCGGTCGTCACGGGAGGTCTGGGGTTCGTCGGCCAGCACCTCGTACGGCACCTGGAGGCCAGCGGCGACGAGGTCACCACCCTCGACCGCTCGGGCCACGAGCCCATCGACATCACCGACGGCCCGGCGGTGCTGGCGGCACTCGAGCGACATCGTCCCGAGGTCGTGTACCACCTCGCCGGCTCGGCCGATGTCGGCGCCTCCTGGACCGACCCGGTCGGTGCGTTGCGGGTCAACGCCGAGGGGACGCTCCACGTGCTGCGCGCCTGTGCGGCGACCGGCGTGGCGCGGGTGCTCGCCGTGGCCAGCGCCGACGTCTACGGCGTGGTGACCGAGGCCGAGCTCCCGCTCACCGAATCGGCACCGCTGCGACCCACCAGCCCCTACGCCGCCAGCAAGGTCGCGGCCGACGCGCTGGCCCACCAGGCGTTCCTGGGCCACGCCCTGCCGGTCGTGCGGGTTCGCCCCTTCAACCACCTCGGCCCAGGGCAGGCGGAGCAGTTCGTGGCCCCCGCCCTGGCCGCTCGCATCGCCCGGGCCGAGCGCGACCAGCGAGACACCATCCCGGTCGGCAACCTCAGCGCCCGTCGCGACTTCACCGATGTGCGCGACATCGTGGAGGCCTACCGTCGGCTCGTCGAGAGCGGCGAGGCCGGCGAGGTCTACAACGTGTGCAGCGGGAGAGACCTCGCCGTGCAGGAGCTGGCCGACCACCTGGTGGGGCTCGCTCAGCGCCCCATCGAGCTGGCGCCGGATCCTGCGCTGCTGCGCCCGGCCGACCTGCCCGTGCTGCGGGGCGATGCCACGAAGCTGCGGGACGCGACCGGCTGGTCGCCACGGATCCCCATCGAGCAGACCCTGGCCGACCTGCTCGACGACATGCGCACCCGGGTGCGGTCCGAGACCCTCGATCCCCTGGAGTCACGATGACCGATCGAGCCCTCATCACCGGCATCACCGGCCAGGATGGGTCGTACCTCGCCGAGCTCCTGCTCGAGAAGGGCTACGAGGTGGTCGGCATGGTGCGCCGCAGCAGCACCACCAACTTCGAGCGCATCGCCCACCTGCAGGACAAGCTCGTGCTCGACCCCTACACGTCCTCGGGCGACCTGCTCGACGAGGCCTCCCTGATCTCGATCCTCCAGGAGTGCCAGCCCACCGAGGTCTACAACCTGGCCGCGCAGAGCTTCGTGCAGACGTCGTTCAAGCAGCCCGTCCTCACCGGCGAGATCACCGCGCTCGGGGTCACCCGCCTCCTCGACGCCATCCGGATCGTCGATCCCGGGATCCGCTTCTACCAGGCCTCCTCCAGCGAGATGTTCGGCAAGGTGCAGGAGGTGCCGCAGCACGAGGGCACCCCCTTCTACCCACGCTCCCCCTACGGCGTGGCCAAGCTCTACGGCCACTGGATCACCGTGAACTACCGGGAGTCCTACGACCTGCACGCGTCCTCAGGCATCCTCTTCAACCACGAGAGCCCGCGCCGAGGCCACGAGTTCCTCCCCCGCAAGGTCAGCCACACGGTGGCCCAGATCAAGCTCGGGCTCACCGAGCAGCTGGCCCTCGGCAACCTCGACGCCGAGCGCGACTGGGGCTTCGCCGGCGACTACGTCGAGGCCATGTGGCTGATGCTGCAGCAGGACCAGCCCGATGACTATGTGATCGCTTCGGGCGAGACCCACTCGGTCCGTCGCTTCTGCGAGATCGCCTTCGAGCACGTCGGCCTCCGATGGGAGGATCATGTGGTGATCGACCAGAAGTTCATGCGCCCTGCCGAGGTCGACCTGCTCATCGGCGACGCCTCGAAGGCGAAGCAGGCCCTGGGCTGGAAGCCCCGCACCAGCTTCGAGGAGCTCGTCACGATGATGGTCGACGCCGACATCGAGCTGCTCTCCGGACGCCTCAAGGGCATCAGCTGATCACGGTCGTGTGCGGCGGGGTGGGCGCGGCCCGGTTCCTCACCGGCCTGGTGCAGGTCGTCCCCCCGGAGGACATCACCGCCGTCGTGAACGTGGGTGACGACATCGACCTCCACGGCCTGCACGTGAGCCCCGACCTCGACACCGTGGTGTACACCGTCGCCGGCGCCATCGACCCCGAGCGGGGCTGGGGCCTGGCCGGCGAGTCCTGGCGGGCCATGGAGGCACTCGATCGCTACCCGGAGGCCCGCACCTGGTTCAACCTCGGCGACCGCGACCTGGCCACCCACCTCTACCGCACCGACCGCCTCGCCACCGGCCTGCCGCTGTCGGAGGTCACCGCTGACATCGCCCGAGCCTGGGGGCTGGCCCTCCGGATCCTTCCCGTCACCGACGACCGGCTCCGCACCCGGGTGACCGTCGTGGGCCAAGGCGAGATCGGCTTCCAGGAGTACTTCGTGGGGCAGCGCCACGAGGTGCCGGTGAGCGCCATCCGCTTCGACGGTGCCGAGGCGGCGCGGCCTGCGCCGGGCGTGCTGGCAGCCCTCGAGACCGCGGAGCAGGTGGTGCTGGCACCATCGAACCCGCTGGTGTCGATCGCGCCCGTGCTGGCCGTCCCCGGCGTCCGCGAGGCGGTGGTGGCTCGCCGCGACCACACCGTGGCGGTGTCTCCGATCGTGGCCGGCGCGGCCCTCAAGGGTCCCGCCGACCGGCTGCTGCGGGAGCTGGGCCACGAGGCTTCGGTGGTGGGCGTGGCCCGCCTGTACGCCCCGCTGGCCGGCACGCTGGTGATCGACGAGGCCGATGCTGATCGCGCCGCCGAGGTGGAGGCCGCCGGTCTGCGCTGCGTGGTCGCTCCCACGATCATGCGCGGCGCCCCCGAGGCGGCCGCCCTGGCGGCCACGGTGCTGGCGGCGTGAGCCTCGAGGTCATCCCCGTCGAGGGGATCCCGGAGGTGGGCCGGGGCGACGACCTGGCCGGCCTGATCGCCGCTGCGGCGCCCGATCTCCGCGCCGGCGACGTGCTGGTGGTCACCCAGAAGGTGGTGTCGAAGGCGGAGGGGGCGATGGTGCAGGTCGACCCCACCGACCCGCGCGGCCACAAGGCCATCGTGGAGGAGCAGTCGGTGCGGGTGGTGCGGCGTCGTGGCGACCTCATCATCAGCGAGACCCGCCACGGCTTCGTGTGCGCCAACGCCGGCGTCGACCTCTCGAACGTCGACGAGGGCTGGGCCGCCCTGCTCCCGGTCGACAGCGACCGGTCGGCCCGCCGCATCCGCGACGGCCTCCGGGCCCGGGCCGGGGTCGAGGTGGCGGTGATCGTGTCCGACACCTTCGGCCGGCCGTGGCGCCGCGGGCTCACCGACGTCGCCATCGGCTGCGCCGGCATCCAGGCCGTGGTCGACCTGCGGGGCACCGAGGACAGCCGGGGCCGGGAGCTGCAGGTCACCGAGGTGTGCGTGGTCGACGAGCTGGCTGCCGCCGCCGAGCTGGTGATGGGCAAGGCCACCGGCACCGCCGCCGCCATCGTGCGCGGGGTCGACCCGGCCTGGCTGGGCGACGGCTCGGTGCAGCGCGAGGTGGTGCGCCCGCCCGCCGAGGACCTGTTCCGCTGAGCCCTGGCGGCTCAGGCGCTGCGGCGCTGCCGGCTGACGAGGTCGATCTGCCGCTGCAGCAGGTCGGCCCGGGCCTCGGCCCGCCCGCCGAGGTGGCGCAGCGCCACCTCCAGCTCCCAGAGGCCGTCCTCGTCACCCGCCATGCCTGGCGAGCGCAGCCGCTGGCCGAGCTCGCTCAGCTCCGCGACCAAGCCGTCGAGCTCATCGATCGCCGCCGTGAGGTCCATGGACGCGAGCGTAGTGCCGCTGCTTGCAATTGCAAGCACCTTGCTGGGCGCATCGCGACGGTCAGCCGCGGAACCAGCGCAGCACCTCGGTGACGCCCGTGGACAGGTCGGTCCACGGCTCCCACCCGAGGTGCAGGGCCGCTCGACCGGGATCGAGGCAGCTGCGGGCCAGCTCCCCCGGACGGGCCGGGGCGTGCTTGGCCGGAGCGTCGACCCCCGCGGCCGCGGCCATGGCGGAGTAGAGCTCGTTGACCGAGGTCTCCGTGCCGGTGCCGATGTTGCAGAGCAGGCCACTCCCCCGATCGGCCGCCCGCACGAAGGCGTCGACGGCGTCGTCGACGTAGACGAAGTCGCGGGTCTGGTTCCCGTCACCGAAGATCGTGCAGGCCTTCCCCTCCAGCAGGAGCCCGGCGAAGATGGCCACCACGCCGGCCTCGCCGTGGGGATCCTGACGGGGGCCGTAGATGTTGGCCATGGCCAGCGAGGTGAACTCGAGCGCGTGGAGCTCCCGGTAGGCGTTGAGGTAGTCGGTGACCACCTTCTTGGCCACACCGTAGGGCGACACCGGCTGCTGGGGGTGCGACTCCTTCACCGGCAGCTCGCTCGGCGCCGGCTCGCCGTAGATGGTGCCGCCGCTGGAGGCGAAGACCACCTTCCGGGCGCCTCCCAGACGGGCCCCCTCCATCACGTTGATGCTCCCCAGCACGTTGACCTCGGCATCGAAGGCGGGACGGGCCACCGACACCCGCACGTCGGCCTGGGCGGCCAGGTGGAACACCACCTCCGGCTCCCGGCGGGCGATGAGGTCGACGACACCCGGCTCGCGGATGTCGATCTGGTGCACCTTGAGGTCGTGTCCACGGTCGGCCCGGGCTTCGGCCAGGTTGGCCAGCGACCCACTCGACAGGTCGTCGATGACGTCGACCGAGTGGCCCTCGGCCAAGAGACGGTCGACCAGGGTGGAGCCGATGAAGCCGGCACCACCGGTGACGAGGGAGCGCATCAGGAGACCTCCGGTAGCTGCTGGTCGGCAAGGGTGGCTCGAGCGGGGACCACGGCATCGTCGCCGACGACCGACCCCTGCACCACGGTGGCCCCCGGCTCCACCACGGCACGAGCGCCGATGATGGCGTCGGTGACGATGGCGCCTTCGGCGATCACGGCCCCCGGGAACACCACCGAGCGCTCGACGTGGGCGCCCTCCTCGACCCGGGCCCCGGCCCCGATCACGGCGCCGACCACGGTACCCGACACCTCGGCGGTCGGGTGGATGCCCTCGATCGGCGCGCCCCGCGCCCCGTCGAGCAGGTCGAGGTTGGCCCGGAGGTAGGTGGCGGGGGTGCCGGCGTCGATCCAGTAGGTGTCGCCGTCGAAGGCGTACAGCGAGCGATCGGCCACCATCGCCGGGAAGGTCACCCGCTCCACGTTCACGGCGACATCGGCGCCGATGCGCTGGAGCACGCTGGGCTCGAGCACGTAGGTGCCGGCGTTGATGAGGTCGGTGGGGGCTTCGTGGCGGGGAGGCTTCTCGATGAAGGCGGTCACCCGCCCGTCGGCCTCGGTGGGCACGACACCGAAGGCGGACGGGTCGTCCACGCGGTGGAGGGCGATGGTGCCCTCGGCGCCGCTGGCCTCGTGGGCCCCGACGAGCTGACCGATGTCGAGGTCGGTGAGGATGTCGCCGTTGACCACCAGCAGGCGCTCGCCGATCCCGGCGTCGAGGGCGGCGAACCGGATGGCGCCCGCGGTGTCGCGAGGCTCGGGCTCGATGGCGTAGTGGAGCTCGACCCCCGCGCAGCGACCGTCGGGGTAGGCGTCGACGAAGGCGTCGGGCCGGTAGCCGAGGGCCAGCGCGGCCCGATCGACCCCGTGCGCATGGAGGTGGGCCAGCACGTGCTCGACCATCGGCCGGTGGCCGACCGGGAGCATCTGCTTCGGCGTGGTGAGCGTGAGGGGTCGCAGCCGCGTGCCGAAGCCACCGACGAGGACGACGGCCTGCACGGGCTCAGCGGCGCGGCGCGCTCAGGGCGCGGCGGTGGTCGTGGTGGCGTCGGTGGTGGGCGGGTCGGCGGCGGTGGTGCCGGTGACCTCGTCGGGGACCTCGCCGCCGTCTATGGCGCCCAGGGCGGTGAGCTCCTGCGCGTTGGGCGGCTTCGGGATGTCGGCGTCGCGATCACCGAAGAAGATCGTGACGCCGGCGCCGTCATCGGTGAGGCGGAGGTCGCCGAACCCTCCCGTGGTGACCTCGGGGAGCGAATCCGGGTCTTGCACGTTGGACCAGTAGCCCACCCGCAGCTGCGGGTCGTCGATGCCCTCGCACTCCGTGACGCCCTCCTCGGCCACCTCACCGAGGTACTCGATCTTGCTGCCCGACAGCGAGATCTCGAGCCCACCGGACTCGCGGGCGTCGTCGATGTAGCGATCGAGGGTGGCGTTGGCGCCCACGCCCAGCTGGGAGAACGGGTGGATGTGGATGACGCCGTCGCTGTGGGTGTGGATGCCGATCTGCGACTCGAAGCCGGGCAGGTCGGGCTGCCACTCCCCACAGATGTTCACGCCGAAGGCCTGGTGGATGTGGTCGCCGATCTGGGGGACCCCGCCGAGGTCGTCCTGGTTGCGATCCTGGCGGGCGTAGACCACCAACGAGGTGCCGAGGACGAACACCAGCAGGAGCACGCCGGGGAAGAGCAGGCTGCGCGGCTGGCCGGAGGACACGCGGCCGCCGGCGCGAGCAGCGCGAGCGACCTTCTTGCTGGAGGATGCCTTACCCATAGGGTCGCCCACCCTACAAGAGGCGAGGGCCCAGACCCATTCGCCCAGGCGGGGGCGACCGCGCCGTCAGCGGCCGGTGAGGGCTCCTCGGTAGAGGCCAGCGAAGCCCCCGGCGTTGGCCTCCCAGGAGTAGCGCTCCGCCCGGCGGCGTCCCGACGCCGCCAGGCGCTGTCGGGCATCGGGGTCGGCCAACAGGCCGGAGATGGCACGAGCCCAGCCGTCGACGTCGTCGGGGTCGACCAGCAGCCCGCCGTCGCCCACCACCTCCGGCAGCGCGGTGGCGTCGGCGGCCACCAGCGCCGCCCCCGCGCCCATGGCCTCCACGGCGGGGAGCCCGAAGCCCTCGTAGCGAGACGGGACGGCCACCACGGTCGCCATGGCGTAGAGGCCGGCGATGTCGGCGTCGCTGACGCGACCCAGCCGCCGCACGCTCGCGCCCAGCCCGAGGCGCTGGACCGCAGCCGCCACCTCGGCCTCCGAGCCGCCCTGGCCGCCAGGCAGCACCAGCTGCGCATCGGGATGGTCGGCCAGCACCAGCGCGAACGCCTCCACCAGCTTCTGATGGTTCTTGTGGGGGTACGTGATGGCCGGGTAGAGCACCACGGGGCCGTCGCTGAGGCCGTGCGCCCGTCGGAGCTCGTCGGCCGGGGTGGCTGGAGCCGCCCGGAGGTCGACCCCGTGCGGGATGGCCACCACCCGCTCGGGCGCCACGTCGAAGCGGTCGATCACCGCCCGACGCACGAACTCGCTGGGGACCGCCACCGCTCGGGCGCGACGCACCGAGGGAGGGATGGTGCTGGCCAGGTAGGCACGCTTGATCGAGCTGTGGGTGGCCGATCGCTCGAGCGGCTGGAGGTCGTGGAGGGTGAGCACGTAGGGAGCGGTACGCCGCGGCGGGGCCGTCCCGCCGGCGTGGTGGACGAGGTCGACCCCCCGGGTGCGGCGGGCCAGCCAGGTGACCTCGGCCGCGACCCGGGCCGGGCGCGAGCGACCGGACAGCGACAGCACCTCGACGGGGAAGGCCTCCGCCAGGTCAGGGTGGGCCGCCAACAGCGGCGCCAGACCCATCAGCCGGATGTCGAGGTCGGCCGGCGCCAGGTCGGCCAGCGCTCGCACCGTGGCCAGCGTGGACTGCTCGCTGCCACCGACCGTCCCAGGCACCAGCCACAGCAGGTTGATGGCGACCGACGCGCTCACGACCCGGTCCGACCCAGCGCGTCTCGGTAGGCAGCCACCGTGGCCTCGGCCGTGCGGGCCCAGGTCTGCTCGGCCGCCCTGGCCCGGGCGGCGTGCCCCAGACGCTGGCCCAGCTCGGGATCGCGCAGCAGCCGGTCGAGGGCCCCGGCGATGGCGTCGACGTCGAGCGGATCGACGAGCAGGGCAGCGTTGCCCGCCACCTCCGCGGTGGCGGTGGTGGACGACGTGACCACCGGCGCCCCTTGGGCCATGGCTTCGAGGACGGGCAGGCCGAAGCCCTCGCGAAGGCTCGGGTAGCAGACGGCGGCGGCCCCCGCGTAGAGGGCGTCGCGCTCGGCGGAGGGCACGAACCCGAGGCGACGGGCGGAGGTGGGCGGCAGGTCGGTGCTCCACCCGTCGGGCCCGACCAGCACCAGATCGGCGTCGACGTCGCCGAGGCGGGCGAAGGCCTCCAGCAGCCGGCCGAGGTTCTTGCGGGGTTCGACCGTGCCGGCGAAGAGCACGTAGGGCCGATCGAGGGCGTGCTGGCGCCGCACCGCGGCCACCGCCGCCTCGCTGACCGGGCGGGGGTCGATGCCCCAAGGGGTGAGGCGGAGGCGCTCGGCGGGGATGCCGGCGGCCTCGCAATCGGCCCGGGTGGCCTCGGAGGGGCACACCACGATGGCCGCCTCCCGGCTGATGATGCGGAGGAACCGCGTGAACACCGACACGCCGCGCGGCGTGAAGTGCGACGGCTCGTGGAGGAAGTGGAGGTCGTGGACGGTGGCCACCATCGGCGCTCGGGAGGCCGAGGCCACGTGGGCCGTGGCGTGCACGAGGTCGACCGGACCGGTGGCCCGCTCGACCCGGGGCCGGCGGAGGCGCTGCCAGGCGTCGTAGAGCACCAGCCGGGGCAGGGGCAACGAGCGGACCGGGATCGCCGGCTCCCAGGGGGCCGGCGGGGGCCAGCGGTGCCGGGCCGACACGCCCACCTGGTCGACCAGCCCGGTGGCCGCCACCGCGGCCACGGTGTCGAGCGTGGCGCGGGCCGTCCCACCGGGCACCTGGTGCCAGCACTGCTCGAGGGTGACGGCGACTCGCATGGGGCTCGTGGGAGTCTCGCGCAGCAACCGGTAGGGTCCCGATCCATGCGATCTCGCCTCGCCACGTGGGCCGAACGGTGAAGGTGCTGGTCACCGGCAGTGCCGGCCTGATCGGTTCGGAGGCCGTCGAGTTCTTCGACGGGCTCGGGTTCTCGGTCGACGGCGTCGACAACAACATGCGGGCCGACTTCTTCGGTCCGGGCGGCGACACCACCTGGAACCGCCAGCGCCTCGAGGCCACCTGTGCCCGCTACTCGCACCACCACGTCGACATCCGCGACCGCTCGGCGGTGGAGGACCTGATCCGCTCCGGCGGCTACGAGCTGATCGTGCACGCCGCCGCCCAGCCGAGCCACGACCTGGCCGCGTCGCGCCCGTTCGACGACTTCGACGTCAACGCCACCGGCACGCTCAACCTCCTCGAGGCCACCCGACGCCATGCGCCGGAGGCGGTCTTCATCACCGTGTCGACCAACAAGGTCTACGGCGACAACCCCAACAAGGTGCCGCTGGTGGAGCTGGAGACCCGCTGGGACTACGCCGATCCCGCCTTCGAGGAGGGCATCGATGAGACGATGTCGATCGACGGCTGCCTGCACTCCGTCTTCGGCGCCTCGAAGGTGGCCGCCGACGTCCTCACCCAGGAGTACGGGCGCTACTTCGGCCTGCGCACCGGCACCTTCCGGGGCGGCTGCCTCACGGGCCCGCACCACTCCGGCGTGGAGCTCCACGGCTTCCTCAGCTACCTCGTGCACACCGCCCTGCGCGAGGGCGACTACACGATCTTCGGCTACAAGGGGAAGCAGGTCCGCGACCAGATCCACTCCGCCGATGTGATCAGCGCCTTCTGGGCCTTCGCCCAGGACCCGACCCCGGGCGAGGCCTACAACCTCGGTGGCGGCAAGGCCAACGCGGCCAGCCTCCTCGAGTGCGTCGAGCTCATCGCCGAGGCCTCGGGCGGGAAGCGCCCCACCCTCACCTACGACGACACGAACCGCGTCGGCGACCACATCTGCTACTACACCGACATGGCGAAGTTCCGCACCCACCACCCCGGTTGGGAGCAGCGCTACGACCTCCCCACGATCGTCGACGAGATGGTCGCCGCGGTGTCGGCCCAGCTCGACCGGTGATCCCCCCGTGCGGCTGACGATCGTCAACCAGTTCTACGCGCCCGACATCAGCCCCACGGCGCAGCTGGCCGCATCGTTGGCCGAGCACCGGGCGGAGCAGGGAGACGAGGTCACCATCGTGACCGGGCGGGCCGGGTACCTGGAGCGCTACGCGCCGCCGGCCCCGGTGCGCACCGGTCCCCGCCTCCACCTCCGACGCATCTGGACACCACACCTGGGCAAGTCATCGCTGTGGCGACGGCTCCTCGGGTACCTCACGTTCACGATCGGCGGCACGGCGCGGCTGGTCACCCTCCCCCGCCAGGACGTGATCGTGGCCATGACCACCCCGCCGCTGATCGTGGTGGCCGCCATCCTCCACCGGCTCATCCACCGCCGTGCCCGCGTGGTCCTCTGGAGCATGGACTGCTACCCCGACGCCGCCGAGCGCTTCGGTGAGCTGCGGCCGGGCAGCCTCCTCAGCCGGACGCTGCGGACCGTCAACCGCTGGGCTCTCCGCCGCATCGACCACGTGGTGGCCCTCGACGGCGCCATGGTCGACCTGCTGCGCACCTACGCCACCCACCCCGAGCCCGCCTTCAGCGTGATCCCCAACTGGGAGCGCGCCGAGCAGTTCCCCCTGCCCGGCGCCGAGGTCGAGCCCTGGCCCGGCTACGACGGCCTGCCCACCGAAGGCCGCACGGTGGTGGTCTACCTGGGCAACACCGGCGTGGGGCACCGCTTCGACACGGTCCTCGATGCGGCGGAGCAGCTCGGCGACGAGGCGCTGTTCCTCTTCGTCGGGGGCGGCGCCCGCTGGACCGAGCTGCAGGACGAGGTCCGTCGCCGCCAGCTGGGCAACGTCGCGCTGCGGGGCTACGTCCCCAAGGAGGACACGCCCGGGGTGATGGCCGGAGCCGACGGGGCCCTGATCACGCTCGACGACCGGTCGCTCGGCGTGATGAGCCCGTCGAAGCTCCACGCCAACCTGGCCGCCGGCCTGCCGGTGGTCTACGTCGGCCCGACGGGGAGCAACGTCGACGAGGCCATCGCCGCGCACGGGTGCGGCCGCAGCCTGCGCCACGGCGACGTGGAGGGGATCGTGGCGGCCGTCCGCGGGCTCCGAGGCGACGAGGCGATGGCTCGGCGGGCCCGCACCGCCTTCGAGACGGCCTACAGCGACGACGCCGCCCTCCCCGCCTTCGACGCCGTCCTCGACGCCTCCCCGCTTCGCTGACCGAGGTCGCAGGCGGTCAGAGGCGCAGCTTGGTGCGGAAGTAGGCCGCGGTGCGCTCCAGGCCCTCCCGCAGGTCGACCGTCGGCTCCCAGCCCAGCGACGTGCGGGCCAGGGTGATGTCCGGGCGCCGTCGTGCAGGGTCGTCGACCGGGAGCGGTTCGTAGACGATCTCGCTGCTCGATCCGGTGACCTCCACCGCGAGCTCGGCCAGCTGCGCCACCGTGAACTCGTGGGGGTTGCCGATGTTGACGGGCGAGGCGAGGTCGCTGTCGAGGAGGGCCAGGAACCCGCGGACCTCGTCGTCGACGAAGCAGAAGGAGCGGGTCTGGGCGCCGTCGCCGAACACGGTGACGGGCTTGCCCTGGAGCGCCTGGGTGAGGAAGTTCGACACTGCGCGGCCGTCGTCGGGCCGCATGTACGGACCGTACGAGTTGAAGATCCTCACGATCCTCACGTCGAGGTCGTGATGGCGGTGGTAGGCCATGGTCATGGCCTCGGCGTAGCGCTTGGCTTCGTCGTAGACGCCTCGGGGGCCGATGGGGTTCACGTTGCCCCAGTAGCTCTCGGGCTGGGGGTGCACGAGGGGGTCGCCGTAGACCTCGCTGGTGGAGGCCAGGAAGAAGCGGGCCTCCTTGGCCTTGGCCAGCCCGAGGCAGTTGTGGGTGCCCAGCCCGCCCACCTTGAGGATCTGGATCGGGATGCGCTCGAAGTCGGCCGGCGAGGCGGGGCTGGCGAAGTGCATCACCACGTCGACGTCGCCCGGCACCCACACGTAGGTGCTCACGTCGTGCTCGACGAAGGTGAAGCCGGGGCGGCCGAAGAGGCGCTCGATGTTGTCGACCGACCCCGTGATGAGGTTGTCGATGGCCACCACCTCGTCGCCACGGTCGAGCAGCGCCTGGCACAGGTGCGACCCGAGGAAGCCGGCCCCGCCGGTGACGACGACCCGCGCCATCAGCTGCGGCCGATGCCGACGTACTCGAAGCCGCGTCGCACCAGCGCGGCGCGGTCGAGCAGGTTGCGGGCATCGACGACGTGGCGGGCCGCCATGAGGTCGGCCACCTTGTCGATGTCGAGCCAGCGGAACTCGTCCCACTCGGTGAGCACGGCCAGCACCTCAGCGCCGTCCACGGCGGCATAGGGGTCGTCGACCACCTCGAAGCCGTCGATGGGCGCCGGGTTGGACGGGTCGTAGCCCCGCACCACGGCCCCCGCGGCGACCAGCTTCTCGATGACGGCCAGCGAGGGGGACTCGCGCAGGTCGTCGGTGCGGGCCTTGAACGTGAGGCCCCACACGCCGATGCGCTTGCCCGCCACGCTGCCGCCGGCCAGACGGATGACCTTCTCAGCCACTCGGGCGAGCTGCTCGTCGTTGACCGACACCACGCCGCGCAGCAGGTGGAAGTCGTAGCCCGCCTCATCCGCGATGTACACCATCGCCCGCGTGTCCTTGGGGAAGCAGCTGCCGCCCCATCCGGGCCCGGGCTTGAGGAACTCGTGGCCGATGCGGGTGTCGTAGCCCATCCCGAGGGCGACGTCGTTGATGTCGGCGCCGACGGCCTCGCACACGGCGGCGACGGCGTTGATGAACGAGATCTTGGTGGCCAGGAAGGCGTTGGCGGCGTACTTGATGGTCTCGGCGGAGGCGGGATCGGTGACGATCACCGGCGCCGTGATGCCGAGGTAGAGCGACGACACCTTCACCGCGGCAGCCTGGTCCTCGGCGCCGATCACGATGCGATCGGGGTGGAGGAAGTCGTGGATGGCCGAGCCCTCACGGAGGAACTCGGGGTTGGACACCACCGCCACGTCGCTGCGGCCGAGGGCCCGCTCGACCACCCGAGTGGAGCCGACCGGCACCGTCGACTTGTTGACCACGACGGCCTCGGTGGGCAGCAGCGGCCCGATCTCCTCGGCCGCCGCCTCGATGTAGGAGAGGTCGGCGGAGCCGTCGGCGCCCTGCGGGGTGGGCACGCAGAGGTAGGCGAACTCGCAGTCGGCCACCGCGGCGGCCGCTCCCACCACGAAGCTGAGGCGACCGTCTTGCAGGCCCTCGCGCACGAGGTTCTCGAGGCCGGCCTCGAGGATGGGGATCTCGCCCTTCTGCAGGCGGGCCACCTTGGCCTCGTCGACGTCGGCACAGATCACGTCGTGACCGATGTGGGCGAAGCAGGCGCCGGTGGTGAGCCCGACGTAGCCGGTGCCGATGATCGCGATCTTGCTCATGGATGTCCTGTTCGTGGTTCTTCGCGCAGCTCGCGCACCAGTCGTGCGAGGCCATCACGGTAGTGCGGCAGGAGCGGGAAGCCCCCGAGGCGCAGCGCGGCGCCATCGAGCAC
>JBPPMN010000245.1:0-15108 GCA_051306055.1 Acidimicrobiales bacterium | reverse complement strand
CCCGAGGACCCCGCGCGGGCGCCCACCACCCGGGTGGTGCTGGTGGCCTCGGGCAAGGGCGGCGGGGGCAAGTCCTCGGTGACGGTGAACCTGGCCGCGGCGCTCGCCGCACGGGGCCTCACCGTCGGCGTGCTCGACGCCGACATCTGGGGGTTCTCCGTGCCGCGCATGCTCGGCGTCGGCGGCCGCCTGGCCGGGCGCGAGTTCGGCGGCAAGAAGGTGATGGTGCCCCACGAGCGGCCCGTCGGTGACGGCATGCTCCGCGTGATCTCCATGGGCTTCCTCGTGGAAGACGAGGAGCAGGCGCTGATGTGGCGCGGCCTGATGCTCAACCGCGGCGTCACCCACTTCCTGCAGGACGTCGAGTGGGGCGACGACCTCGACTACCTCTTCGTCGACATGCCGCCCGGCACCGGCGACGTGCAGATGGGCGTGGCCAAGCTCGTGCCCCGGGCCGAGGTGCTGGTGGTCACCACCCCGGCGCGGGCGGCCCAGAAGGTGGCCAGCCGGGCCGTGTCGATGAGCCGCAAGAGCTACCTGCGGGTGGCCGGCGTCATCGAGAACATGAGCGCCTTCACCTGCGAGCACGGCACCAGCTACCCGCTCTTCGGCGAGGGCGGCGGCCAGGCGCTGGCCGACGACGCCGGCGTTCCCCTGCTGGGCCAGGTGCCGCTCGAGCCGGCGGTGGCCACGGGTGGCGACGACGGTGAGCCGGTGGTGCTGGGCGAGGGCCCCGCCGCCGATGCCTTCCGCGCCATCGCCGACCGCATCCTCACCGACGCCATCCCGCCCGTGGAGATGGCCGGCTGCTCGGCCCGCATGCTCGACGCCGCGGTGGCCGCCCTCGACGAGCTCGACGCCTAGTGACCTGAGCGGCGCCAGGGGCCGTCGAGGGCGTCGCCCTCGGCTCGGCCTTCGGTGGTCAGCTTGCGGAGGTGGGCCCACACCGAGGCGCAGGCCATGGGGACCAGCTCCTCGGGCACGTCGTAGAGGTCGGCCACGATGGCGTCGATGGTGACCGTCCCCTCGGACGGCAGGGCGGCCAGCACCTGGGCCTCCCGCTGGCGCCGGTGGTCGAGGTACTCGTCGATCTTGGTCGCGGGCTGCTCGATGAGGTGCCCGTGGCCGGGAGCGATGGTGCGCAGGCGGGGCCGCAGCCCCTTCAGGCGCTCGAGCTGCTCGAGGTAGGCGGCCATGTCGCCGTCGGGTGGTCGGATCACCACCGTGGACCCCTCCATGATGTGGTCGCCCGAGAACAGCATCCGCTCCTGCTCCAGCAGGAAGCACAGGTGGTTGGAGGCGTGGCCCGGCGTGTGCACGGCCCGCAGCACGAACTCCGTGGCCTCGATGAGGTCGCCGTCGGCGAGGGCCCGGTCGATCTCGAGGCCGTCGCGGGCGTCGAAGGCCAGCACCTCGGCACCGGTGCGCTCCTTGAGGCCGGCGACTCCGGGGGAGTGGTCGAGGTGGGTGTGGGTGCAGGCGATCCACCGGATCCGGTCGCCGCCGCAGCCCGCGATGGCGTCGAGGTGGGTGGCGTCGTCGGGGCCGGGGTCGATCACCACGATCTCGTCGATCCCCACGAGGTAGGTGTTGGTGCCCGGCCCGGTCATGAACCCGGGGTTGGGGGCGACGATGCGCCGCACCAGCGGGCTCAGCGCAGAGGCCACCCCGTGCACGATGGGCTTGGGCCCGGGTGCCTCCTCGGTGGGGTCGGTCAGGGAGGGATCGGTCATGCGGGCCTCGGCTCGGCGCCCGCCGGGAGGTCGGTGTCGTAGGCCGCCACGGCGGCATCGGCGGTGGTGAACTGGGCCAGGTCCTGCAGGCTCACGATGGTGGGTTCGATCAGGGGGAAGCCGCCGGCCTCGGCTCGGGCGAGGGCATCGAGGGGCCGCACCCACTCGCTCCCGATGAGCTCGTCGTCGTCGTGGGCGTAGGCCTGGCCCTCCGGCGCGCGGGCCAGGAAGAAGCGCGTGTCGAACCGCTTGGGCGCGCCCTCGGGGGTGATCCAGTGGGCGACGTAGTGCACGGTGTCGAGGGCCAGCCGGAGCCCTTCGTCGAGGAGGAGCTCGGCGAACCCCACCCGTCGGCTGGCCACCTCGCCGCGCCGGCCGTCGAAGTGCGCCTCACGCTCGTCGTCGAAGCGGATCAGCTCGCCCGAGGGATCGCGGGCCAGCAGCACCCCGACCTCCTCGAACGTCTCGCGTGCCGCCGCCACCCAGTAGGCCAGCCCGCCCTCGGGCAGGCCGAGCCGGGCCGAGGCGTCGGGATCGGTGCGGCCGTCGCAGAGGGAGGCCACCGCCGGGAGGCCGTCGGCGGTGTCGACGACCCCGCCCGGGAAGGCGTGGATGCTGCCGAAGGCGGTGCGGGGGTGGCGCTGCACCATGAACACCTCGAGGGGTCGCTCGGCGTGGTCACCGTCGCGCACCAGCATGATGGTGGCGCCGTCGCGGGTGGGGACCGAAGGCGCCCCGGTCATGGCTGGAGGCCGGGACGATCGGGCGGTTCCTCCCACCCGTCGACGTCCCACACCCCGTCGGTCTCGCCGGCACCACCGGCGGCGCCACCGCGGCGCCCGCTGGTGACGACCGTGATCAGACCACCGCCGGCGCGGATCCGCCGGAGGATCGTGCCCCGCACAAGGGCACGGGTGGGGGGGAGCAGCAGGAGGATGGCGAGGGCATCGGAGAGGAAGCCGGGCGTGATCATCAGAGCGCCGGCGAAGAGCACCAGCGCACCGTCGACCACCTCGTTGGAGGGAACCTTGCCCGCCCGGACCGTGCGCTGCAGCCGGTTGAGGACGCTCAGCCCGGCCACCCTGGCCAGCCAGGCGCCCACGAAGCTGATGGCGATGAGGAGGGCGATCGTCTCGAGCACGCCGATGCCTCCGGCCACCTGCACGATCACGTAGAGCTCGGCCAGGGGCACCACGAGGAAGAGCAGCGCCAGGACCACGACCATCGGGTCAGCCTACCGCCGGGCTACCGTCTCCCCGATGGCGAGCGAGGAGGGGCCTGGGGCCGCCGACGCCGAGGAGGCAAGGCCCGCGCGGGCCGGTCGCTGGCCGCGCCTGCTGCCCACCAGCGCCCTCGGCCTGGCCGCAGTGCTGTTCTGCGCCAGCGTCGCCTCGGCCTTCACGGGAGCCGTGCTCTACGCCTTCTACGAGTACCGGCTGGGGCAGACCGAAGACCGCGTCGACGCCTTCGAGGCCGGGTTCGAGGACGAGGTGGCGGCCGCCCTCGACCAGATCGGCGACGAGCGCGACACCGCCATCGGCCAGGTCCAGAGCCAGCTGGCCGAGCTGGAGCGGCTCGCAGCCAGCGGCGAGACGCTCGTCGACATCCTGGAGGCGACGGCGCCGTCGGTGTGGTTCGTGGCCACGCTCGACGAGGCTGGCCAGCCGTCGGTCGGGTCGGCCTTCGTGGTCTTCTCCGACGCGGAGCAGTCGTTCCTGCTCACCTCGTTCAACACCGTGCGGGCCGCCACCCAGGAGCCGGCACCGCCCATCACCGCGCGCAACGGCGACGAGGAGGTGCCGGTCACCCTCACCCAGTGGGACCCGGCCAGCGACCTCGCCCTGCTCACCCTCGATCGGCCCGACCTGCCCGCCCTGTCGTGGGCCCCCACCGATCCGCCCCTGCAGATCGGCGACCGGGTGTTCGTGGTGTCGGGCCTCGGGGCGGCGGGCGGCTCCATCAGCCAGGGCTTCGTGGCCGACGTGTCGGCCAGCGGCATCCAGCACGACGCGCCGGTGGGGGCCGCCTTCCAGGGCGGCCCGCTGCTCAGCTCGTCGGGCGAGGTGCTGGCGGTGGCCAGCCGGGCCTACTCGCCGCTGGGCTTCGCCCCCGAGGCCGTCTTCTTCGGCGTGCCGATCCGCACGTCGTGCACCTCGGTGATCCGCTGCCCCGACAGCGGCGACCAGCCCGGCTGACCCCACCCCTCCCCGTTCTGTGGACGCATTCGTCCGCCATGCGGCCACATCCGTCCACAGAACGGGAGGTGTCGGGGTCAGTTGATGATGATGCCGCCGCTGGTGGTGGTCGTGGTCGGCTCCGTGGTGGTGGTCGACGGGGGCAGGGTGGTCGTGGTGGTGGGCACGTCGGCCTCGGGCGAGCCGAGGTCGTCGACGAACCCGCCGGTGGCCGGTCCGGGCGCCGGGCGCTGCACCGGGCCGGGCTCGAACCCGCCCCGCTGGCGCACCTTGGCCGCGTCGGGCACGGCTTCGATCGGGGCGGGCTCCTCGAAGCCGGTGACCGGCACCCCGGCGAGGGCCTGGCGCATGAAACCCTGCCAGATGCGGGCCGGGTGGCTGCCGCCGGTCACCCGACCCACCCCCTTGATGTCGACCAGCTCGCGGCTCGTCTCGACCGTGCGGTTCTCGTAGCCGATCCACACGGCCGTCGACAGCGTGGGCGTGTACCCCACGAACCATGCGTCCCGGTTGTCCTGGGTGGTGCCCGTCTTGCCCGCCGACGGACGGTCGAGCCCCCGGCCCTCCGCGGTGCCGCTCGTGAGCACACCGGCCAGCACGTCGTTGACGTTGTCGGCCACCGGCTCGTCGAGCACCCGTGTCGTCGCGGGCTCGGAGTTGTCGATCAGGACGTTGCCGTCGCGGTCGGTCACCCGCAGCACCGGCACGGGCTCCGCCCGCAGGCCGCGTGCCGCGAAGACGCCGTAGGCCGAGGCCATGTCGAGCGGCGACACCGACTCGGTGCCCAACGCCACGCTGGCGCAGTGCCGGGCCGGGTCGTAGGCGGACACGCCGCGCAGGCCCAGGGCGCGGGCCCGGTCGAGGGTGGGCTCCACCCCCACGTCGAGGATCAAGCGGGTGAAGGCGGTGTTCACCGACGCCGCGGTGGCCCGGCGCAGGTCGACCGTGCCCACGCGCGAGCCCTCGTAGTTGTCGAGCACGGTGCCTGGCGGGCCGCACGGCTCCGACACGTCGTGGGGGGCGCCGGAGTAGGTGGTGTCGGGGGTGATGCCGCTGGCCAGCGCCTCGGCCAGCACGAAGGGCTTGAAGGCGGAGCCCGGTTGCCGGCCCGACGCGCCACCGCCCTCGGCCACCCCGCTCGAGGTCTGCCCGAGGGCGTGGTTCACCTGGTCGCTGGCGAAGTCGCGCCCCGACACGAAGGCCCGCACGAACCCCCGCTGCGGTTCGACGGCCACCAGCGCGGTGCGCAGGTCGGGATCGGTGCCGTCGAGGAACTCCGCCACCTGGGACTGGGCGGCGGCCTGCTGAGCGGGGTCGAGCGTGGTCTCGATGCGCAGCCCACCGCGGAAGATCTGGTCTTCGCCCTCGGGGAGGTGCTCGGCCAGCCAGCGCCGCACGTAGTCGGTGAAGTACGGATCCGAGGACTGCTGGGTCTGTGGTGGGTGCACGACCGTGGCCGGCCCCGGCGGCGCACCGGCCCCCGCCAGCCACACCACCTGGGCGACGGCCTCGGCGTGCTGCTCCGCGGTGATCATCTCCTCGTCGAGCATTGCGTCGAGGACCAGCACCCGGCGCTGCTCCGCCAGGGTGGCGTCGACCCGCGGGCTGTAGCGGCTGGGCGCGGGGATCAGCCCGGCCAGGAGCGCCGACTCGGAGAGCGTGAGCTCGGCCACCGGCTTGCGGAAGTACGTCTCGGCCGCCGCCCCCACCCCGTAGGCCCCCTCGCCCAGGTAGATGATCGACAGGTACTCGAAGAGGATCTCGTCCTTCTCCATCTGCCGGTCGAGCTGGCTGGCCAGCACCGCCTCGCGGATCTTGCGCTGGACGCTGCGCTCGCCGCCGGTGAGCGTGTTCTTCACCAGCTGCTGGGTGATGGTGGAGCCGCCCTGCACGAGCTCCCGCTGGCGGATGTCGGTGACCAGCGCCCGCAGCGTGCCCCGCACGTCGACGCCGCCGTGGGAGTAGAAGGACCGGTCCTCCGCCGCCACCGCCGCCTGCGCCAGCACCTCAGGGATGTCGTCGGGCGCCACCGGGATGCTGGTCTCGAACTGCTTGAAGGTGGCGATCTCGTTGCCCGCCGCGTCGTAGACGCGAGAGATCTGTGACGGCGACGGTGGCGTCCGCTCGGGCAACGTGGCCGGCAGCGGGAGGAAGAGGTAGGCGGCCAGCATCACCCCCGCGGAGGTGATCGGGGTGAGCACGGCCACGATGAGCACCGCCGCGCCAGACCTCAGGAACCGACCCACAAGGGATCATTCTGCTCGAAAGCCACCCACACCTGGCTTCGGGCCCTCCGGGGGGTGAGCGCGGGCGAGGTCGTGGAGCCGGCTGAGCCGGTCGTCCCAGTCCGATCCGGTGGCGGTGAGCCACCGCCCCGCCTCGGTGAGGGGGCCGGGGGTGGCCGAGTAGCGGGTCTCACGACCGGTCCGCACATGGGCCACCAGTCCGGCGGAGCGCAGCACCCCCAGGTGCTTGGCCACCGCCTGACGGGTGACGGGCAGCGCGGCTGCCACCTCGGTGGCTGTGCAGGGGCCGCCCTCCGCGACGCGGCGCAGGACGGCACGCCGCGTGGGATCGGCCAGCGCCTCGAACACCTCGCCGGCCCGCGCCTCGGGATCGGAGCGGGGGTTCACCCCCGGATGGCGGCCGCCACCAGGAGGAGCGCCTCGAGGTGCAGGAGCCGGTGCGACCAGGCCTCGCCGGCGGCTGCGGACGACGCCTGGGCCACAGGAGCGGGGGAGGGGAGGGGACGCTCCACCACGGTCACGAGCGTGCCGGCGTCGCCGGGGGTGAGGGTGACCTCCACGTGGGAGGCGACGCCGTCGTCGTCCCACCAGCGCCACGACAGCCGGCGACCCGCGGCCACCTCGTCGACCACCAGCGCGCGGCGGGTGCCGTCGTGGTCGACCACCTGCCCCGCGGCGCCCGGGGTGGGGTCGAGCTCCACCTCGGCGCCCAGCCAACCGGCCAGGTCGTCGGGCTCGGTGACGAGCGCCCAGGCGCTCTCGAGGTCGGTGGGCAGGGTGACGTGGCGCTCGACGATCTCCATGGAGCGCAACTCTACGGTTGCGGATCGGCGGTCGCACCTCTACCGTCTACACGCAACCGAACAGTTGCACTCCTGGAGGCTCCGTGATCATCCCCACCGTGCTCGAGTCCACGTCCCGCGGCGAGCGTTCCTACGACATCTGGTCGCGCCTGCTGCGCGACCGCATCGTCTTCCTGGGAACCCAGGTCGACGACACGTCGGCCAACCTCGTGATCGCCCAGCTGCTGTTCCTCGAGGCCGAGGACGCCGACAAGCCGGTGCACCTCTACATCAACAGCCCCGGCGGCGACATGACGGCGTTCTTCGCCATCCACGACACGATGCAGTTCCTGCGCCCGCCCGTGTCGACCATGTGCGTGGGCCAGGCCTCCAGCGCAGCGGCCGTGCTCCTGGCCGCCGGGGAGCCCGGGCTGCGCTACACGCTCCCCAACGCCCGGGTGCTCATCCACCAGCCCCACGGCGGAGCCCAGGGCCAGTCGACCGACATCGAGATCCAGGTGCGGGAGATGGTGGAGATGCGCGACCGGATGGTGGACGTGCTGGTGCAGGCCACCGGCCAGACCCGCGAGCGCATCACCGCCGACATCGACCGCGACCACATCCTGCGCGGCCAGGCCGCGGTGGACTACGGCCTGGTGGACGACGTGATCGAGCGTCGCGAGCTGCGGGCGCTCCCCGGCGACGTGGCGGTGGCCCGCTGAGGCAGCGCAGCCGGCTGGCTCAGTTGGCGCGGACCCCGACCTGCTTGCGCTCGGTCTCGTTGAGGCCGCCCCAGATGCCGTGGGGCTCCTTGATCCGGATGGCATAGCTCAGGCAGGGCTGGCGCACCGGGCAGGTGGTGCAGATGTCCTTGGCCCGTTCTTCGCGCTCGGCCTTCTCGTCTTTGCGCTCGAAGTGCGACGGCGGGAAGAACACCGCCGCCTGCGGACCCCGGCACGCCGCCTTCATCTGCCAAGCCTCTTCGACACGCTGTGCGCTCACGTGGCAATCCCCCTGTTCGACGGCGACCCTACAGGCGGTACTTTCGGCCAAACAAGGGTCAACTTCCGCGAGCAGAACGCTCAAGATCGCGAACAGCCCCAGGTCAGAGGCGGTGCGCCGCGCGCCATCGGGTGGTGGTGTCGTTGCATGAGGCCACCCCGGATCCAGGCAATCCGGTGAATGGACGACGCTCGCTCAGCGGTCGCGGCGGCGTTCGCGGTGGTCGGCGGCGGCGCCCTCGAGGGGCTCCACCTCCAAGATCAGCCCGTCGATCGACACGACCCGCACGGCCTGCTGCGCCTCGATCGGGGTGGCCCGGTTGGTGCGGGCTCGCCAGGGCGCGTCGCGCACGGTGACGACTCCGTCGGGATCCACCGAGCCCACAGCGGCGCCCACCTCGCCCACCATCCACTCGCGGCCGATGGTGGGGGTGGAGAACCGGGTGCGCACCATGGCCGGCATCCCCGCCAGCATGGCCAGCGCCATCCCGGCGATGGCCACCAGCAGCGTGATCCAGGACAGGGAGAGCCCGTCGTAGAGCGTGAAGGACCCGGCGGTGAAGGCCACCACCGCGATGCCGCTCCAGAGGCGCGGCACACCCGTCTGCACGTCGATGCCGAAGCCCACCATCGCCAGCAGGATGGCGACGACGGCCAGCGGGTTGGTGGGCAGGGCAGCCAGGCCGTAGCACCCGAGCACCAGTGAGCCGGCGCCCACCATGCCGGCCACGCCGACGCCGGCCGTGAACAGCTCGAAGAGGATGAGGGCCAGCCCGATCACGAACAGCAGGTAGGCAACCGGTGGGCTGGCCACGGTGTGCATCAGCTGGCCGGTGAGCGGCAGCTGGGCGAAGCGGGCCTGGGTGACGGGCTGGCGGCCACCGTCGACGACCTCGCTCTCCACGCCGTCGAGGCCGAGGACGAACTCGCCGATCGAGGGGGCGGCGTTGTCGGCCAGGCCGAGCTCCACGGCGTCGTCGGCGCTGATGCGGTCGCCCACCGCGGCCTCGCCGTCGAGCTGGCGATCGCCCAGCAGGGTGCGGGTGACCTCCACCCGGCTGCCGGGGGCGACACCGACCACGCGGGCCGCCGCCACCAGCGCAGTGGTCTCGGCCGTGGCGCGGCTGCCCGAGGGCCCGACCCAGACATCGACCGGAACATCGGCCGATCCGATCCGCTCGACCAGCTGGTCGAGCCGGGCGTCGTTCACGACGGCGCCAGGGCTGTTGAGCTGGAGCACCAGGGCCAGGGCCCCGTCGTCCTCGGCCTGGCTGATCTGCGTCTCCACGAAGTCGACCAGCACGCGGTCGAGCAGGCCGCTCACCTCGATGACCTGGACGAAGCCGGCGTCGGGGACCTGGGCCGCGGCGGGGCGACCCACCAGCACCAGGAGCACGGCCAGGTGTAGGAGCACCAGACCTGCCCTGGGTAGCGTCGTCCTCCGTGGACCCGTCCTCGTTCTTCGCAGCATCTCGGCTGGTCATCGTGGCCGGGAAGGGCGGTGTGGGCAAAACGGTGGTCACCGCGGCCCTGGCCCGGGCGGCGGCCCGCTCCGGTCTGTCGAGCATGGTGATCGAGGTGGAGGGCAAGTCGGGGCTGGCAACGATGTTCGGCCAGCAGGCCCTCGACTACGAGGAGGCGGTGCTGGCGCCCGGCGGCGGGCCCAACGGCGAGGGTGAGGTGCGGGCCCGCACGCTCACCCCCGACGAAGCGCTCCTCGACTACCTGCGCGACCACGGCCTCTCACGGATCTCGAAGCGGCTCGTGTCATCGGGAGCCCTCGACGTGGTGGCCACCGCGGCACCCGGCATCAAGGACATCCTCATCCTCGGCAAGGTGAAGCAGCTCGAGCGCGCCGGCGACGTCGACCTCCTCGTGCTCGACGCGCCCGCCGCCGGGCACGCCATCACCTTCCTGCAGGCCGCCCGCGCCCTGATCGACACCGTGCGGGTGGGACCCATCAACGCCCAGGCCCGCGACGTCCTCGAGATGCTCACCGACCACGGGCGCTGCCGCCTCCTGCTGGTGACCCTCCCCGAGGAGACGCCGGTGAACGAGCTGGTGGAGACCGCGTTCAACCTCGAGGACCGCGTCGGTGTCGGCCTGGGCCCCGTCATCGTCAACGGCCTCTACGACGAGCTGCCCGGGCTCCGCTCGGAGCCGTCTGAGGCCGCCGAGTCGGCGGGCACGACGCTCCGCCAGGGAGAGGCGGCCGTGCTGGCCGAGGCCGCCCGCTTCCGCACCGATCGCATGGCGCTCCAGCACGAGCAGCTCGAGCGGCTGGCGGACCAGCTCCCGCTCGACCAGCTCCGCCTGCCCTTCGTGTTCACCACCGCCATCGGTCCCGCCGAGCTCGACCTCCTGGCCGACCGCCTGCTCGACCAGATCCGTGCCCTGCCGGAGGCGGTGTGATGGCGGCCCCCGGTCCGTCGCTCAAGGAGCTCGTCGAGCAGCGCCGCATCCTCGTGTGCTGCGGCTCTGGCGGGGTCGGCAAGACCACCACCGCTGCCGTCCTGGCCCTCGAGGCGGCCAAGGCCGGCCGACGAGCCGTCGTCGTCACCATCGACCCGGCCAAGCGCCTGGCCGACGCCCTCGGCCTCGAGGGCCTCACCGGCACCGCCCGCCGCATCGAGGGCGACTGGCCCGGTGAGCTGTCGGCGCTCATGCTCGACACCAAGAGCACCTTCGACGACCTCGTGGTGGCCAACGCATCCAGCCCGGAGCAGGGCCAGCGCATCCTCGAGAACCGCTTCTACCGCAACATCTCCGGGGCGCTGTCGGGCACCCAGGAGTACATGGCCATGGAGAAGCTCTACGAGCTGAACCAGGAGACCGACTTCGACCTGGTCGTGGTCGACACGCCGCCCACCCGCAACGCCCTCGACTTCATCGACGCCCCTCGACGGCTCTCGCGATTCCTCGACCACCGGCTCTTCCGCATGATCACCGCGCCAGGCCGCGGGGTGATGAAGGCCGTCAACGTGGCCGCTCAGACCTTCCTGCGCACCGTGGCCAAGGTGGTGGGGGCCGAGGTGATCGACGACGCCGTGGCCTTCTTCCAGGCCTTCGAGGGCATGGAGGAGGGGTTCCGCGAGCGGGCCGACGCGGTGCTCGAGCTCCTGTCCGACGACGACACCGCCTTCGTGCTGGTGGCCTCCCCCCGCCGAGACACCATCGAGGAGGCGCAGTACTTCGCGGCCAAGCTGGCCGACGCCGACATCGCGGTGCGGGCCCTGGTGGTGAACCGGATGCACCCCCGCTTCGGTGACGGCCTCCCCGAGGCCACCCGCGAGCGAGCCGACACCCTCGAGGGCACCGAGCTGGGTGGGCTCTACCGGAACCTGGCCGAGTTCCAGCTGGTGGCGTCACGTGAAGACGAGCACCTCTCCGGGCTGGCCGAGGCGGTCGCCCCCGCCCCGGTGGTGCGCGTGCCGTTCCTGTCGAGCGACGTGCACGACCTCGACGGCCTGGCGCTGATCGCCGATCACCTCTTCTGAGGTACGCGGTCGGCGGGTGGCGTAAGGGTGGCTACTCGGCCTCGGTGGCGGTGAGGGCGGCGGCGGCATCCTCGACCGACTCCGTGACCGACACGATCCGGTCGAACCCGGTGGTGTGCAGGAGGCGGGTGAGGGTGGGCCGGCTGCAGGCCACCGCCACGTCGCCGCCTGCCTCTCGCGCCCGGCGGATGCCGCCGATGAGGGCGCCCAGGCCGGCGGAGTCCATGAACGGCACCGCGGACAGGTCGATGAGCAGGTACTTCTTGCTGGCCAGGCCTCCGAGGGCCTCCCGGAACTGGCTCACGGTGTAGGCGTCGAGCTCTCCGACGGGGCGGCAGAGGGTGTATCCGGTGGAGTCTTCCACCTCGATGTCGAGCACTCGTCCTCCAAGGGGCGATCGTTCGGCGTCCCCGGATGGTAGTCAGCCGATGGGCCGTTGCCTCCCCGGTCGGCCGGATGGAGCCGTCGCCGGCCGGAGCGGTAGCGTGCCGGCCATGACAGAGGTGCTCCTCGCCACGGACGACGATGCGGTGTTCGCCGAGGTGGAGGCGGCCCTGGTCGACGAGCGCACCTCGGTGCGACGGGTGCGGGAGGGCAAGGCCGTGGGCCCAGCGGTGGCCGAGTCGACCCCCGACCTCGTGGTGCTCGACATGCAGATCGGGAACATGGGCGGGATCGCCGCCTGCATCCACCTGCGCCACGAGGCCGGCGACGATCGCCTCCCCGACGTGCGGGTGCTCATCCTCCTCGACCGCCCGGCTGACGTCTTCCTGGCCAAGCGCTCCGGCGCCGATGGCTGGATCGTGAAGCCCCTCGAGGCCTTCAGCCTCCGCCAGGCGGCGGTGGCCATCCTCGAGGGCGGCACCGCCGCGGTGGGCCCGGCGGACGGCGACCTCGTCGCCGACGTGAACCCCGGCTGACCCAGGCCCGTCCGGCAGGCGAAGCCGCGGCGCCGGTTGCAGCCGGGCGGTGGCGAGCGATCTAGGGTCGCCGTCGACAGCATCCACCTGCGGCCGCTGGGGGCCTCTGCGTGACCGATCGCATCGACCGACGTTCGTTCCTTCGCCGCGCTGGCGGCGCCGGGGCCGCGGCACTGCTCGCGCCGGTGGCGGTCCGCCACCCGGCGCGGGCCCAGCCCGACCCGGCGCTGGCCCCGTTCCTGCACGGGGTGGCCTCGGGTGACCCCCGCCCCGATGCCGTGGTCCTCTGGACCCGGATCACCACGGTCGACGACGACCCGGTCGAGGTGGACTGGGTGGTGGCGCACGATCCGGGTCTCGCCGACGTCGTGGCGACGGGCGTCGCCACGGCCGTGGCCGATCGAGACCACACGGTGAAGGTCGACGTGCCGGGGCTCGAGCCCGGGCGGTGGTACTTCTACGGCTTCACCGCGCTGGGGGCCTGCTCGCTCACCGGCCGCACGAAGACGGCACCGGCGGGCGCGGTCGATCGGGTGCGCTTCGCGGTGGTCAGCTGCGCCAACTACCAGGCCGGCTTCTTCAACGCCTACGCCGCCCTGGCCGAGCGCGACGACCTCGATGCCATCGTCCACCTCGGCGACTACCTCTACGAGGGCGGCGAGTCCACCTTCGCCACCACGGAGCTCCCGGAGAACCGGGGTCACCAGCCCACCGAGGAGATCCTCTCGCTCGGCGACTACCGCCAGCGCCACGGCCAGTACAAGCTCGACGTCGACCTCCGACGCCTCCACCAGCTGTTCCCCTTCATCACCACCTGGGACGACCACGAGTCCACCAACGACTCGTGGCGCGACGGTGCCGAGAACCACACACCCGGCGAGGAGGGCGACTGGGGGCAGCGCAAGGCGTGGGCGCAGCAGGCCTACGAGGAGTGGATGCCGATCCGGGTCGACGACCCAGGCCGGATCTACCGCACCCTGCGCTACGGCGACCTGCTCGACCTGATCGTGCTCGACACCCGCCTCGAGGGCCGTGACGAGCAGATCGGGTCGATCGGCACCACCATCCTCGAGGAGGAGATCCGAGACCCTGATCGCCACCTGATGTCGCCGGAGCAGCGCCAGTTCTGGTTCGACGAGCTCACCGCATCGCAGGAGCGGGGCGTGCGGTGGCGCCTGGTGGGCCAGCAGGTGATGATGGCGCCCCTCAACGTGGGCGCCCTCCCGAACGTCGAAGACCTCCTCGGTGTCGACCTGCCCGATCTCCCGCTCTTCCTCGGGTCGGGTCCGGCCAACGCCCTGAACCCCGACCAGTGGGACGGCTACCACGCCGAGCGGGAGCGGTTCTACGACCACCTGATCGACAACGCGATCGGCAACGTCGTGGTCCTCACCGGCGACATCCACACCTCCTGGGCCAGCGACCTGTCGACCGACCCCTTCGACCCGCTGGTCGACCCGATCGCGGTCGAGCTGGTCACCACCTCGGTGACCAGCGGCGGGTTCGAGGAGATCCTGGGCAGCGTCGAGCTGGCTCAGGCCGCGGAGCCGTTCGTGATGAGCCCGGCGTTCAACCCCCACATCCGCTACGTCGACCTCACCCGTCGGGGCTACCTCATCCTCGACGTCACGCCCGAGCGGGTCCAGGCCGACTGGCACCACCTCGACACCGTGTTCACCCGCAGCGCCGCCCAGTCGGTGAGCGCCTCGTGGCAGGTCCTCGACGGCGCCAACCGGCTCAGCGAGGCGGCGGCGCCAGCCCCGGCCGGGCTCGGGGCGCCGGCCGCCCCGGAAGCGGTGGCTGCCTGCGCGGCGGCGGTTCCGGCCGAGGAGGAGGTCGTGGCCACCGAGGCACCGGCGCCATCGAGCGCCCGTCTGCCCGCCACCGGCGCCAGCGGTCCGCCGCTGCTCGTGGGGGCCGCGCTGCTGGGCGCCGCCGGCCTCACCCACGTGGTGCGACGCCGCACCCAGGTGGGCCAGCCCCGCTGACCAACGGCTTGGGGGAGCCAGCCGGGGGTGCGGTAACGTGGCCGCTCCCTCCGGGTGGTGGCTCAGCTTGGCAGAGCGCTGCGTTCGGGACGCAGAGGTCGGGAGTTCAAATCTCCCCCACCCGACCACGGAAGCCGCAGGTCACCGGCCTGCGGCTTCTCCCGCGTCCGGGGCCCGGTGCTCTTCATCCCGCGGCGATCCCGCGAGATCCCGCGACTCGCCTCGATCCCGCGCCCATCTCGCGCCACGGGCACGACGTGGGGGCGCTCCAGGCGAGCCGGGTCGAACAGCCGCCCGACGGCCTCGGCGGCGGCCCGGTCGGCCTCGTTGGTGGCGCGGGCGTAGACCTCGAGCGTCATGCGCACGTCGGCATGGCCGAGGCGTGACTGCGCGGTGCGGATGTCGACGCCGCTGCTCACCAGGCCGGTGGCGTTGGCCCGGCGGAGGTCGTGGAACCCGAAGCCCGGGGGCAGCCCTGCTGCGCTCGTGGCTCGGAGCCAGTGCTTGCGCCAGGCGCTGTAGGAGAGGTGGGCGCCGCTCGGCCAGGGGAACAACCATGCGTCACCATCGGCCGCGGTCAGGCCTCGCTCCTGCAGGTGCGCGGCCAGGATGTGCGACAGCCAAGAGGGCATGGTCATGGTCCGGCGCCCGGCACGCGACTTGGGTGGACCGGGGAACGACACGCCGCCCTTGCCCCGCACGATCTGCTCGGCGACCGTCACCTCGCTGCGAAGCAGGTCGAGGCG
>JBPPMN010000234.1:0-8597 GCA_051306055.1 Acidimicrobiales bacterium | reverse complement strand
CCACAGCGTCGGCGAGCAGGTGGTCGCCGCCGCCGAGGTGCACCCGCCACCGGGTGCCGTCCTGCTCCAGCCGCTGGGCGGTGCCCTCCCGCCACTGCACCGATCGCTGCACCAGATCGGCGCGGAGGGCCTCGACCAGCGCCACCATCCCACCTCGCGGCGCGAAGAAGACGGGTGCGCTCCGGTCGGTGACCTGGGCTCGCTGGGCCTGGGCGGCCTCGATCAGGGACGCTGCTCCGCTGCGCACGGCGGCGTCGAGCTGGGGCACCGTGGCGGCCAGGCTGAGCTGGTCGGTGTCGCCGGCGTTGATGCCGCCCACCAGCGGATCGATCAGCCGGTCGGCCACCTCGTCGCCCAGGCGGCTCCGCAGCACCGACCCGATGGTGACGTCGCCGGCGGGGGCGAGCAGCGGCGTGTCGAGGTCGTGGCGAGCGGCGCGGAGGCCGTCGGCCGACACGATGCCCGACGCGGCCAGCGCCTCGAGGTCGGTGGGCACGCCGAGGACCTGCTCCTCGGGGAGCAGCCGCAGCTGGCCCCGGCTCCACACGTGCGCTCGTCGGGCGGTCGGGGCGACGAGGTCGCCGTCGATGCCGAGCGCTCGGCACAGGTCGACGCCCTCGGGCACGCGGGCGAGGAAGGCGTCGGCCGCCTCGTCGAGCCGACCGCCGTCGAAGGCGGAGGCCTGCAGCTTCCCGCCCGGCGAACCCGGCTCCACCACCGTGACCGACGCCCCGGCCTCCGCCAGGGTGCGGGCGGCCACCAGCCCTGTGATGCCACCGCCCACGACGACGGCGAGGGGTGTCACGCCGGCGCGGCCGAACCTACGACGAGCTCGGCCAGCGAGTGCAGGACGGCAGGATCGTCGTTGAGCACCCGGGTGCGGGCGAAGGCCAGACCGAGCTCGTCCGCCCGGCGTCGAGCCTCGATGTCGAGGTCGTAGACCACCTCGAGGTGGTCGCTCACGAAGCCCTGCGGGCACACGAGGACGCCGTCGGCCTTGCCGGTGGCGGCCAGGTCGGCCAGCACGTCGAGGATGTCGGGGCCGCGCCAGGGCTCCGGGGTGCGCCCGGCCGACTGCCAGCACAGCGACCAGCCGGCCCAGCGGTCGAGGCCCGCGGCCTCGGCCACCGCGGCGGCGGACGCCCGCAGCTGATCGGGGTAGGGGTCGTCGACGAGCACCCGCTCCGGCAGCGAGTGGGCCGTGAACAGCACCTTGGTGTGCTCGGGCAGGGGGGCCAGCGCATCGCGCACGGCGTCGGTGAGGAAGCGCACGTAGGTGGGCTCGAGGTGCCAGTGCTCCACCCCGGTGGCGCCCATGGCGTGCTCAGCGGCGGCGGTGGCCAGCCGCTCCTGGTACTGCCCGACCGAGAAGCGGGAGTAGTGGGGGGCCAGCACCAGGCCCACCACCTGCTCGATGCCGTCGCCGGCCAGGGTGGTGACGGCGTCCTCGATGAAGGGGGCGGCGTGCTTCTGGCCCAGCACCACCCGGAAGCGCCCGGGCTCCATGGCCTCGAGCGCGGCCTCGATCCCCGCCCGCTGGGCCTCGGTGCGCTGGGCCAGCGGGGAGACGCCGCCGATGGCCTCGTAGCGGGCGGTGAGGTCGGCCAGCTGCTCGGGGGTGGGGGCGTTCCCGCGGCGGATGTGGGTGTAGTAGGCGGGGATGTCGGCCGGCGAGGCGGGCGTGCCGTAGGCCATCACCACCACCCCGACGGGAGCGTCAGCCATCGGTGCGGCCCTCCTCGTGCACCAGGTCGACCACCTGGGCCAGCACGCCCGGGTCGAGCTCGGGGAGCACGCCGTGGCCGAGGTTGAAGATGTGGCCGGGGTGGGCGGCGTTGCGGGCCAGCACGTCGCGCGTGCGCTCGGCCACCACCGGCCACGGCGCCAGGCACACGGCCGGATCGAGGTTGCCCTGGAGGGCCTTGCCCGGCACCCGCTGGCGAGCCACGTCGAGCGGCACCCGCCAGTCGACCCCCACCACGTCGGCGCCGGCCTCGGCCATCAGCGGCAGCAGCTCGCCGGTGCCCACACCGAAGTGGATCCGGGGCACTCCGGTGGCCTCGAGGGCGGCGAACACCTTGGCGCTGGCCGGCATCACGAGGTCGCGGTACACGTCGGGCGCCAGCGATCCGGCCCAGGAGTCGAAGAGCTGGATGGCGCTGGCCCCGGCCCGCACCTGGGAGAGGAGCGAGGCGATGGCCATGTCGGCCAGGCGGTCGAGCAGCTCGTGCCACAGCGCGGGCTCGCCGTGCATCATCGCCTTGGTGAGGCCGTACGTGCGCGACGGGCGCCCCTCGATCAGGTAGCTGGCCACCGTGAACGGGGCGCCGGCGAAGCCGATGAGCGGCGTGCCGCCGAGCTCCTGCACCACCAGCTCGACGGTCTTGGTGACGTAGGGCGCGTCGACCTCGGGCTCGAAGGGCCGGAGCCGCTCGAGGTCGGCCGTGGTCCGGAACGGCTCGGACACGACGGGCCCCACCCCGGGGGTGACGTCGACCCCGAAGCCGATGGCGGCCGCCGGCACCACGATGTCGCTGTAGAGGATGGCGGCGTCGACGCCGTAGCGGCGGACCGGTTGCAGCGTGATCTCGGCCGACAGCTCCGCATCGGCGATGGCGTCGAGGATGCTCCCCTCGCCCCGCAGGGCCCGGTACTCGGGCAGCGAGCGACCGGCCTGGCGCATGAACCACACGGGCACCCGCGAGGCCGGCAGGCCCCGGGCGGCCCGGAGGAGCGGAGCGTCGGCGAGGGCGGGGTGGGGCGTCATGGGCCCCCAAACCTACGGCCCGACCCCCGGGGCGGCGTAGTCGTGCTCAGATGGCGGTGTGCGCCGCTCCATCGACGACCACCCCTACCAGCCCGGCGAGCTCCCCGAGGACGACGAGGAGCTGCAGCACCTGTCGTGGGCGGTGGCCATCAGCGACGACTACGACGACGTCGAGCCCCGCGTGGTGCTCACCCTCGAGGAGGTCGGCCGCCCGGGAGCGGGCTTGGTCGCCCACCTCGACCCCACCATCGCCCGCCGCCTCCGGGTGGCGATCCGCGACGCCCTCAAGGAGATCGGCCAAGACCCCGGCCCCTGACGACGTCTCTGGTCGAAGACGCTCGGGCGCCGCACGAGATCGACCACCTACGTCGGGAGCTGTCAGTAGCGGAGCTCGGCGACGACGGCGAGGTGGTCGCTGGGCACCACGCCGTCGACCGGCTCGAGGCCCTCCACGGTCGTGCGGGTGACGTGGCCGGCGCCGCCGGCCTTGGGCCAGCCCACCAGCACGTAGTCGATCCGGCGGTCGGGCTCGAGGTCGAGGGCGGCGTAGGGGTTGCGGTTCGACCACGTGGTGCCGTCGTCGCCGGCGGACGAGGGCTCGCCGGCCACCTCCCAGGCGTCGTGGAACACGAGCTTGGGCTCCGGTGTGGCCGCCCGGCCGTTGAGCATCCGCATCTCGTCGCTGTCGGGATCGGCGTTGAAGTCACCGCAGAGGATGGGCGGGAGGGCCCGACCGCCCTCGGGGCGGCTGGCGGCGACGAACGAGCAGATCGAGCGCACCTGGTCCTGCCGGGTGCCGCTCTGGTCGAAGCGCCAGTTGAGGTGGGTGCTGAACACCTGGAGCGCGCCGCGCGGGCCGTCGATGTCGGCCCGGACGCAGGTGCGCAGCTCCTCGAGGTCGGGATCGGCGGGCAGGGGCAGCACCTCGTGGCCGGTGATGGGCCAGCGGGAGAGCACGGCGTTGCCGAAGCGCACGCCGTCGAGGTCGAGGCGCGCCCCGTAGGCGTGGTGGAAGCCGAGGCCCTCGGCCAGCTCGGCCGCGAAGCACACGGCCCCGTCGTCCCACACCTCCTGCAGGCACACGATGTCCGCGTCGAGCCGGGCGAGGGTGGCGGCGATGGCGGGTCGGCGCTCCTCCCACGGCCCGAAGCGCCACCACAGGTTCCAGGTCAGCACCCGCAGTCGGGTCTCGATCAGCGGTCCGTACGGTCCGTCGGTGGCGGTCATGCCTGCAGCATGGCCGAGGGGGCGTCCTCGCGCCGCTGGCGCGGCCCGGTAAGATGACCGATCCCTTCGTCACGGGAGGAAGATGGCGTCGCACCCTGACCTGTCCGCCGAGCAGGCCTACATCGATCGTGCCTACAGCAGCCTCGAGCGCTCGCGCGAGGAGGCGCTGAAGCTGCGCTCGATGGTCGAGGTCGGCAAGGGCGGCACGGAACAGGCCCGCTGGGAGCGGGAGATGATCGAGGGCAACATCGCCCAGCGCCTGGCCTCGCTCCAGCTGGGCGACGCCAGCCTCATCTTCGGGCGCATCGACCGCACCCGCAGCGACGGCGGCGACACCTTCTACATCGGGCGCCTGGCGGTGAGCGACGAGCAGCGCGAGCCGCGGGTGGTCGACTGGCGGGCGCCGGTGGCCGAACCCTTCTACCGGGCCACCGGGCGGCTGCCGATGGGTCTGGTGCGGCGCCGCCACTTCTCCACCCGCAGCCGCCAGCTCCTCGCCATCGAAGACGAGCTGTTCGGCGAGTCGGCCGGGCTGCTCGGCGGCGAGCTGGCTGTCGTCGACGAGGGGCGGGAGATCCGGGGCCAGAGCACCCTCATCGCCGCCCTCGAGGAGGTCCGCACCGGCCGTCTGTCCGACATCGTCGCCACGATCCAGGGTGAGCAGGACGAGATCATCCGCGCCGAGCTGCCGGGCGTGATGGTGGTGCAGGGCGGGCCCGGCACCGGCAAGACCGTCGTGGCGCTGCACCGGGCCGCCTACCTCCTCTACACGCACCGGTTCCCGCTCGAGGGCCAGGGCGTGCTGGTGGTGGGGCCCAACCGGCTCTTCCTGGGCTACATCGAGCAGGTGCTGCCCAGCCTGGGCGAGGCCGGCGTGGAGCTGGCGGTGCTGGCCGACCTGCTCGACCACCGCCGCACGGCCACGCTCACGGTGGAGGGCCGCGATCTCCCGGAGACGGCCCGCATCAAGGGCGACCTCCGCATGGCCAAGGTGCTGGCCAAAGCCGTCCACGATCGGCAGCGTCCGCTACGCAAGCCCATGAAGGTGGGCTTCGGCCTCCAGACCCTCACCCTCACGCCCGGCCAGAGCAAGGCCATCGTGGCCGACGCCAAGCGCCGGTACCGGGTCCACAACGCCGGCCGCCGCCACGTGGAGGCCAGCGTCTACGCCACCCTCGCCGACAGCGCGCGCATCCCGGTGGAGGCGGGCGAGGTGCGCCAGCGCCTCCGCCAGGCGCCCGAGGTGCGCGAGGCCCTCGAGCGCATGTGGCCGGTCCTCACGCCCGCCGACCTCCTGCGCGACCTCTACGGCTCTGCGGCGCTCATCGCCCTGGCCTCCGGTCGCCTCCTGTCGCCCGACGAGCAGGCCGCGCTGGTGCGCAAGCGGGCGGGCACCACCGACGAGGTCACCTGGACGGTCGACGACGTCCCCCTCCTCGACGAGGCGCGTGCCCTCCTCGGGCCCCGTCCTCGTCGCCGCAAGCCGGGCGAGCCGGCCGACGACGACGTCCGCACCTACGGCCACATCGTGGTCGACGAGGCCCAGGACCTCTCTCCGATGCAGCTGCGGATGCTCACCCGCCGTTCGCTCAACGGCTCCATGACCGTCGTGGGCGACATCGCCCAGTCCACCGGCGCCTGGGCCCACGCCGACTGGCAGGAGGTGCTCGATCAGCTCCCTGATCGCCGCCCGGCCCGGCGCACCGAGCTCACCATCGGCTACCGCCTCCCCGGCCCCAACATGGCGCTGGCCACCAAGGTGCTGGCCCTGGCCGCGCCCGACCTCACCCCGCCCAGCTCCGTGCGCCAGGAGGGCGACGAACCCCGCTTCGTCGAGGCAGAGGCCGGCCGCATCGGGGCGGCGGCCGTGGAGCAGGCGCTCATCGAGCGCGACGAGGTGCACCCGGGCAGCGTGGCCGTCATCGTGCCCGACTCCCTCGTGGGGGTGGTGGGCCACGCCTTCGACGAGGCCGGGGTGGCCTTCGGTCGGGCGGCCCGCAACGGCCTCAACAGCCAGATCACCCTGGTGCCCGTGAGCCTGGTGAAGGGCCTCGAGCTCGACGCCTCGGTGGTGGTCGAGCCCGCCGCCATCCTCGAGGAGGAGGTGCAGGGGGCCCGAGCGCTCTACGTCGCCCTCACCCGGGCCACGAAGCGCCTGGTGCTGGTGCACGAGCGCCCGCTCCCCGACGTGCTGGGCTGATCCCGCTCGGCCTCCCATCGCCCTCTCGGCTGGCGTCGTGGTGGCCGACGACTGGACATCCAGGTTCCGTTTCAGTAAGAGTTAGGTCCACCTAACCCCCCCTGCTGGAGGAACTGATCGATGCGACGTACCTGGAAGCTCTTGGCTGTGCTGCTGGGCCTCGCCCTGGTGGCCACCGCCTGCGGCGACGACGACGAGGATCCCGTGGCCGACGACGAGGGCACCTCCTCGACCACGGCCGCCACCGACGATCCGGCCTCCCTCGAGGGCGGCACCCTCACCGTGTACTCCGGCCGCAACGAGGAGCTGGTGGCCCCGCTGATCGAGCAGTTCGAGGAGGCCACCGGCGTGACCGTCGAGGTGCGCTACGGCGACACCGCCGAGATGGCCGCCCAGATCATCGAGGAGGGTGACAACTCCCCGGCCGACGTCTACTTCGGCCAGGACGCCGGTGCCCTCGGCGCGCTCGGCGAGGAGGGCCGTTTGGTGGAGCTCTCCGACGAGCAGCTCGAGCTCGTGGCCGACGGCCTCAAGGACGACGAGGGCCGCTGGGTCGGCACCTCCGCCCGCGCCCGGGTGGTCGTCTACAACAACGAGGAGCTCAGCGAGGACGACCTCCCCGACTCCATCCTCGACTTCACCGACCCCGAGTGGAGCGGCCGCATCGGCTGGGCGCCCACCAACGGCTCGTTCCAGGCCTTCGTGACCGCACTGCGGGTGCTCGAGGGCGAGGACGGGGCCCGGGCGTGGCTCGAGGGCATCGAGGCCAACGACCCGGTGGTGTTCGACGGCAACACACCGATCGTGGAGGCCGCCGCCGCCGGCGAGATCTCGGTGGGCTTCGTGAACCACTACTACCTGTACCGGTTCCTGGCCGAGAACCCCGACTACGCCGCCAGCAACAAGCTCTACGGCGGTGGTGATCCGGGCGGCCTGGTCAACGTGGCCGGCGCGGGCATCCTCGACACGGCGGAGAACACGGCGGAGGCCGACGCCTTCATCGACTTCCTGCTCTCCGAGGAGGCCCAGAGCTTCTTCGCCGAGGAGACCTTCGAGATCCCGCTGGTCGACGGCGTCGACCCGGTGGAGGGCGTGCCGTCCCTCGAGGAGCTGACCCTCCCCGAGCTCGACCTCAACCAGCTCGACGACCTCGCCGGCACGCTGGCGCTGCTGACCGATCTCGGCATCGTCTAGCGACCCGCTCGCCGCCCGGGTGTCGGAGCAGGCATCCTGGCGGGCGTGACGACCCTGACCCCGGACCGGCGTGGTGCTGACCACGCCGGTCCGGCGCGTCCGGGGCGAGGGAGCCGGCGGCGCCCGGCACCGGTGCTCGGCCTGGCCGGCCTGGCCGTGGCCGCCATCGCCCTGCTGCCGCTCGTCTACCTCCTCATCCGGTCGTCGGAGATCGGCGTCGACCGGGCCCTCGAGATCGCCACCAGCGAGCGCACCCGTGGCCTCCTCTGGCGGACCGGCCTCCTGGCCGTCTCCGTCACGGCCACGTCCGTGGTCATCGCCGTGCCCGTGGCCTGGCTCACGGTGCGCACCGACGTGCCGCTGCGTCGCTTCTGGGTGGTGGCCACCGCACTGCCGCTGGCCATCCCCACCTACGTGGGTGGGTACGCGTTCATCGGAGCGGTGGGTCCGCGCGGGATCCTGCAGGGCTGGCTGGAGCCCCTCGGGGTGGAGTCGATCCCGTCGTTCTACGGCTTCTGGGGGGCCTGGCTCGTCCTCACCCTGTTCACCTACCCCTACGTCCTCCTCACGGTCCGGGCGGCCATCCGGCGCCTCGACCCGAGCCTCGAGGAGGCCAGCCGCACCCTCGGCCAGGGCCGGCTCACCACCCTGCGCCGCGTCGTGCTGCCGCAGCTGCGCCCGTCGATCATCGCCGGCTCGCTCCTGGTGGGCCTCTACACGCTGTCCGACTTCGGCGCCGTGTCGATGTTGCGCTACGACAGCTTCACCCGGGCCATCTTCGTGCAGTACCGCGCCTCGCTCGACCGCTCCACCGCCGCCGTGCTCGGCCTGGTGCTGGTGGCCGTGACCATCGTGGTGCTGGGCGGTGAGTCGGCGGTGCGGCGCCGCAGCGGCTACCACGGGCTCCACGCCGGCGGAGTCCGTCCGGCGCCGATCACGCCCCTCGGCCGCTGGCGCTGGCCGGCGCTCGCCGCGCTCAGCGCACTGCTCACCATCGCCCTCATCGTCCCCATGGCCGTGGTGCTGACCTGGTTCTTCCGGGGCCTCGAGGCAGGGGAGCCCATTCGCCTCACCACCACCTTGATCGGCAACAGCCTGAAGGCGTCGGCCCTCGGCGCGCTGGCGTCGGTGGCGGCCGCCTGGCCGGTGGCGGTGCTGTCGGTGCGTCGGGGCGGCTGGCTGGGGCGGGTCGTGGAGGGGGCGTGCTGG
>JBPPMN010000198.1:0-11584 GCA_051306055.1 Acidimicrobiales bacterium | reverse complement strand
CCCACCAGCCGGACAAAGCCCACCACCCACCCGCCGGCCACGTCGGCCCCCGCTGGTCGCACCACACCGCCTCGTGGTCGGTCCCGCCGCCGGCTGCTGCCCCGTCGCCCCAAGCTCCGGCGCGTCCTGCTCCTCACCTCCCTGTTCCTCCCGCTGCTCCTGCTGCTGGCCGCGGTGGGCGGGTTCCTCTACGCCCGCTCGGTCTACGACCGGATCGAGAAGATCGACCTCACCGGTGTGCTCAGCACCGCCGGTGGGGGCACCAACTACCTCATCGTCGGTTCAGACTCCCGTGATCCCCAGGCCCTGATCGACGCCGGACTCGACCCCGCCGGCTTTGCTGAGGGCGGCGGCCAGCGGTCCGACACCATGCTCGTGCTGCGCTTCGTCGACGGCCAGGCCCTCATGATGTCGATCCCGCGCGACCTCTACGTCCCCATCTCCGGCACCGGAGGGTCACAGAAGATCAACGCCGCCTACAACGGTGGCCCGCCCCGCCTCGTCGCCACCGTGCAGGAGTCCCTCGGGATCCCCATCCACCACTACATGGAGGTCGACTTCGTCAGCTTCGCCCAGCTGGTGGATGCGCTGGGGGGCATCACGATCGACTTCCCCCATCCTGCGTTCGACCGCAACTCGGGTCTCGACGTGCGCGAGAGCGGACCGGTGCAGCTCGACGGGCCCGCCTCGCTCAGCTACGTGCGCTCCCGGCAGTACACCGAGATCATCGACGGGCAGGAGGTGCGCGACCCCACCGGCGACCTCGGGCGGGTCGTGCGCCAGCAGCAGTTCCTGAAGGCGGTGTTCGGCGAGCTGGGCGACTCCCGCAACCCGCTCACCCTGGCCCGGGCGGCGGGCAGCGCCACCGGTGGCCTGGCCATCGACGACGACCTGGGACTGCTCGACGCCATCCGCCTCGGCTGGCGCCTCCGGTCGCTCGATCCGGTCCCCGTGGAGCTGCCGGTCGAGAACGGCCGCAACGAGGCCGGATCGGTGCTGTTCCTCGTGGAGCCCGCGGCCGACGCCGCGCTGGCCCAGTTCCGCTGACGCCTCGGGTCAGGCCAGGACCGCCCCGGGGTTGAGGATGCCGTCCGGGTCCAGGGCGGCCTTGATCGCTCGCATGGCCGCCACCGAGCCGGCGTCGCGCTGACGGGCCATCCAGGCCACCTTGGCCCGGCCCATTCCGTGCTCGGCGCTCACGCTGCCGCCGTGGGCCAGCGTGAGGCCCAAGACCGCGTCGACAGCGCGGTCATCGTCGGCCAGCGGGCCCACCACGTTCACGTGCAGGTTGCCGTCTCCCAGGTGGCCGTACACGAGGGTGACCGCGTCGGGCGCCGCCGCCTCCACCACCGGGACCAACTCAGCCACGAACCTGGGGAGGCGAGCGAGCGGAAGGGTGACGTCGGCCTTGTGCACCAGGCCGAGCGCGGCAGCCGCCTCAGGGTGGGCCTCGCGCCAGCGCCAGAGGTCCCCCTGCGGCTGTGGGTCGGTGGCCACCGCAGTGGCCAGCACCGCCTGGCCGAGGCGGGCCAACATCTCGTCCAGGGCGCCCAGCGGTGCCTGGCCGGCCACCTCTACCAGCAGCACTGCTGGCGGCACGGGATCGAGCGGGAACGATCGGCCGAGGTGGTCGGCCACCACGCCGATGCCGTCGGCCAGGAGCAGCTCGAGGGCCTGGAGCTCGGGCAGCAGGCGGAGATCCGGCAGGGCGTCGACGGCAGACACCACTGACCCGAAGCCGAGGAAGGCGACCACCCGCTCCCCCGCCGCGGGCACCAGCCGCAGCCGGGCCGCGGTGAGGATGCCCAGGGTGCCCTCGCTCCCGCACAGGAGACCGGCCAGGTCGTAGCCGGTGTTGTCCTTCACCAGCCCGTCGAGGTTGACCGCCACCCGGGCACCGGTGCCCAGGACCGCTTCCACGCCCAGCACCTGTGAGCGCATCGAGCCGTGGCGCAGCACGTGGTGACCCCCGGCGTTGGTGGCCACCATCCCGCCCACGGTGGCCGTGTCGCGAGCCCCGAGGTCCACGCCCAGCGCCAGCCCCGCCTCGGCGGCGTGGGCCTGCAGCCGAGCGAGGGTGACGCCCGCACCGGCCGTCACCTGGGCGGCGGCGCGGTCGAGAGGTTGCAGCTGTTGCAGCCGGCGCACGTCCACCACCACCTCGCCGCCCAGGGGCGTGGCGCCCGCCACCAGGCCCGTGTTGCCACCCTGGGGCACCAGCGCCACCCCGTGCCGCCGAGCGGCGGCGACCACCGCCTCCACCTCGTCGATCGAGCCGGGTCGCACCACGGCCGGGGTCGTCCCTGTCCAGCGGCGGGTCCAGTCGGTCACGTGGGGCGCCACCAGGCCGGGGTCGGTCACCACGTGGGCCGTCCCGAGCACCTCGCGCAGCTCGGCGAGGAAGGTGGACACGTCGCGACCGACCATCGTCTGATCCTCGCGCAGCGCCGGACCAGCGGCCCTGCGCCGTACGCTGCCCGCCATGGTCGCCCTCCCCGCCAGCGCCCGCATCGTCCTCGAGGGCCCCAACCTCGGCCACGTCGTGACGCTCAACCCCGACGGCAGCCCGCAGGTGAGCTGCGTGTGGGTCGGCCTCGACGGCGACGACGTGGTGTTCGCCTCACTCGGCCCGTGGCGGAAGCTGCGCAACCTCGGCCGCGATGCGCGGGTGGCCGTGTCGGTGGAGTCGACGGAGACCAACGCCATGGGCTTCCGCGAGTACCTCGTGCTCCAGGGCACCGCCACGGTCGAGCCCGGGGGCGCGCCAGAGCTCCTGCAGGAGCTGGCCCGCGTCTACCTGGGTCCCGATGTGCGCTTCCCGCCCATGGACGACCCGCCGCCCGGCTCCATCGTGCGCATCGCCGTGGACCACCTGGGCGGCGTCGGCCCCTGGACCGACTGACCGCAGCCCCGCCGGACGCGCCTACGGCGTGGCGGTGACGGCCAGGATGCGGTCGACCAGGTCGGCCACGCCCTCGTCGAGCTTGTCGCGTCGGATGCTGAGCCCACCCAGCACCTCGGCCCCGCGGCCGGCCACGGCGTCGGACAGCTTCTGCAGCGCCTTGCCCTGGTCGATGGCGTAGGTCAGGTAGACGACCGCCCGCTTGCCGGCCAGGGCCGGCATCGAGATGATGCGACCCAGGCGCCCGGGCTTCTGGCCGATCAGGATCAACCCGTCGGTCCAGCTGCCCACGATGACCAGCTCGGCGTCGGCCAGGGCCTGGTAGTCGATCTTGGTGATCGGGTAGGCCCGGGTGTCGATGCCGTTGGCGGTGAGCTCGCCGGCGATGGCGTGGCCGGCCTTGGCGGTGTTCCCGGTGAGGCTCTCGTAGATGACGACCGCTTGCACGGCCACTGTTCTACTCCGTCAGAGCCCGCCTACCGAGCAGCCGTCTTGATGCGGGCCATCACGTCGTCGTCGAGGCGCTCCAGCACCTCGAGGGCCCCCATGTTCTCCTGCACCTGCTCCACCGTGCTGGCACCCGTGATCACCGTCGACACCTGGGGGTTCTTGGCGCACCAGGCGATGGCCAGCTGCGACAGCGTGCAGTCGAGCTCCTCGGCGATGCCGGCCAGCTGCCGCACCTTCGCGTTGCGGTCGGGATCGGTGAGCATCTCGGCCAGCCACTCGTAGCCCGGCAGGGTGGCCCGGCTGCCCTCGGGCACACCGTCGAGGTACTTCCCGCTGAGGAGGCCCGAGGCCAGCGGGCTCCACGTGGTGAGGCCGAGGCCCATGTCGTCGTAGAGCCGGGCGTACTCGCGCTCCACCCGACGGCGCTCGAAGATGTTGTACTGCGGCTGCTCCATCACCGGCTTGCGCAGGTGGTGGCGCTCGGCGATCTCCCAGGCGGCCCGGATCTCATCAGCCGACCACTCCGAGGTGCCCCAGTAGAGCGCCTTGCCGCGATCGATGAGGTCGGACATGGCCCACACCGTCTCCTCGATCGGCGTCTCCGGATCGGGACGGTGGCAGAAGAGCAGGTCGACGAAGTCGAGCCCGAAGCGCTCCAGCGAGCGGTCGACGGCGTGGAGGAGGTACTTGCGGTTGAGGGTGTTCTTGGTGTTGACGCCCTCGGTGAGGCCCCAGAACACCTTCGTGCTCACCACGTAGGTCTCCCGGGCCCAGCCCAGCTCGCTGATGGCCTGGCCCATGATCCGCTCCGACTCGCCACCGGCGTAGGCCTCGGCGTTGTCGAAGAAGTTCACCCCGGCGTCGTGGGCCGCCTCGATGCAGTCACGGGCCTTGGCCACGTCGAGCTGGCTCCCGAAGCTCACCCAGGACCCGAAGGACAGAACGCTCACCTTGAGGCCGGACCGGCCCAGTCGTCGATGCTCCATGACCCCCTGTCTACCGCTTACCTTGCTGGGATGGTCTCTGAGCTGTTCGATGCCGACGCCTGGGACGAGGTCCCCGGGTTCGATCTCACCGACATCACCTACCACCGGGCCAAGGCCCACGGCACGGTGCGCGTGGCCTTCGACCGGCCCGAGATCCGCAACGCCTTCCGGCCCTCCACGGTCGACGAGCTGTACCGGGTGCTCGACCACGCACGGCAGAGCTCGGATGTCGGCTGCGTGCTCCTCACCGGCAACGGCCCGTCCCCCAAGGACGGCGGTTGGGCCTTCTGCTCGGGCGGCGACCAGCGCATCCGGGGCAAGGACGGCTACCGCTACGCCGCCGGCGACACCGCCGACACCATCGACCCGGGCCGCAGCGGTCGCCTGCACATCCTCGAGGTGCAGCGACTCATCCGGATGATGCCCAAGGTGGTCATCTGCGTGGTGCCCGGCTGGGCCGCCGGCGGCGGCCACAGCCTCCACGTGGTGTCCGACCTCACGCTGGCGTCGCGCCAGCACGCCCGCTTCAAGCAGACCGACGCGGATGTGGCCAGCTTCGACGGCGGCTTCGGCTCCGCCTACCTGGCCCGCCAGGTGGGCCAGAAGTTCGCTCGGGAGATCTTCTTCCTAGGCGATGAGTACTCGGCCGACGACGCCTACCGGATGGGCATGGTGAACGCCGTCGTCGACCACGACGACCTCGAGCGGGTGGCACTCGAGTGGGGCGCCAAGGTCAACGGCAAGAGCCCCACCGCGCAGCGCATGCTGAAGTTCAGCTTCAACCTGATCGACGACGGCCTCGTGGGCCAGCAGGTCTTCGCCGGCGAGGCCACCCGCCTCGCCTACATGACCGACGAGGCCCAAGAGGGCCGCGACGCCTTCCTCGAGAAGCGCGACCCCGACTGGTCCGGCCACCCCTGGCACTACTGACCCTCCCGGTTCTGTGGACGGATTCGTCCGCATAGCGGACATATCCGTCCACAGAACGGGAAGCGGAGGGGTTCCTCGACTCCTGCACGCCGTGGCGTGGCATCATCACGCCACCGAGCCACGGATCGTCATGCCTCTACGCCGCACCTCCGCCCTCCTGGGTGTCCTGGTCCTCGTCCTCTCGCTGGCCAGCTGCACGCCCGCCGTCGCCACCACGACGACGCTGAGCTCGTCCGCCGCGACCGTGGTGCACGGCGCCACCGTCACGCTCACGGCCGAGGTCGCCTCGGCGCTGGGGACGGCGCCTTCTGGGACGGTCACCTTCGCCGATGGCGGCATGGTCCTCGGCGCGCGACCGCTGAGCGGCGGCCGCGCCGTGCTCACCACCTCCGCCCTGGCGGCCGGCAGCCGCACGGTCACCGCTCGCTTCGATCCGACCGCCTCCGGCTACACCTCGAGCAGCGCCTCCACCACAGTGGAGGTGCAGCGCTTCCACCTGGCACTCGGTGACTCGCTCGCGGCCGGCGCCGGCGCCCCAGCGGGCCAGGGCTACGTGCCCCGCATCACCGACGCCATGCGACCTGAGCTCCCCGGCCTCACGCTGCGCAACCTCTCCTGTGGCGGAGCGACCACCCGCTCGATGCTCATCGGAGGTGGGTGCTCCTACCCGGAGGTGACCCAGGTGGCCGCAGCCGAGGCCTTCCTGGCGGCCCACCCGGGCGCCGTGTCGTTCATCACCATCGACATCGGCGCCAACGACGTGAGCGGCTGCGTCTCCTCCTCCGGTGCCGACCCGGTGTGCGCCGCCAACCGCCTCCCGGTCGTGGAGGCCAACTTGGGCCAGATCCTCGACCGCCTCGCCGCGGCCGCCCCCGGCGTCCCGATCGTGGGGATGACCTACTACAACCCGTTCCTCGCCTACTGGATCGTGGGCAACGAGGCCGCCGCCGCCAGCTCCAACGCTGCGGTGGGGACCTTCAACGACGCCCTCACGGCCGTCTACGCCACCGGAGGTGCCCTCGTCGCGCCGGTCGACGTGGCCTTCGCCACCAGCGACTTCGCGCTCACCGGCACCCATCTCGGCGTCGTGGTCCCCCAGAACGTGGCCAACATCTGTGCCTGGACCCGGATGTGCAGCAACAGCGACATCCACGCGAACCCGAGCGGGCACGCCCTCATCGCCCAGACGTTCCTGCCGCTGGTGGTCTCCGCCACCGACAGCTGAGCCCGTGAGGGACCGCTACTGGTCGGCGGTCTTGGCTCGCTTGGCGGAGCGGGCCCTGACGGTCTGGTCGAGGATGACCTTGCGGAGGCGGACCGACGTGGGTGTGACCTCGACGCACTCGTCTTCGGCGATGAGCTCGAGGGCCTGCTCGAGGCTGAGCGGGCGAGGCGGGATCAGCTTCTCGAACGCCTCGGCCGTCGACGACCGGATGTTGTTGAGCTTCTTCTCCTTGGTGGGGTTGATGTCCATGTCGTCGGCGCGGCTGTTCTCGCCCACGATCATCCCCTCGTAGACCGGCACCCCGGGACCCACGAACATCGTGCCGCGATCTTGCAGTGCGGTGAGGGCGAAGCCGGTGGTGGGCCCGGTGCGGTCGGCCACCAGCGAGCCGTTGCGGCGGCCGCGGATCTCGCCCGCCCACGGCTCCATCTTCTCGAACACGTGGTGGATGAGGCCGGTGCCGCGGGTCTCGGTGATGAACTCGGTGCGGAAGCCGATGAGGCCGCGGGCGGGGACCAGGTACTCCATGCGCACCCAACCGGTGCCGTGGTTGATGATCTGCTCCATCCGCCCCTTGCGCAGCGCGAGGAGCTGGGTGACGACGCCCATGAAGTCTTCGGGCACGTCCACCGTGAGGCGGTCGACCGGCTCGTGCACCTTGCCGTCGATCTCCTTGGTGAGCACCTGGGGCTTGCCGACGGTGAGCTCGAAGCCCTCGCGGCGCATCATCTCCACCAGCACGGCCAGCTGCAGCTCGCCGCGACCCTGGACCTCCCAGGTGTCCGGGCGCTCCGTGTTCAGCACCCGGATGCTCACGTTGCCCACCAGCTCCTGATCGAGGCGGCTCTTCACCAGGCGGGCGGTGAGCTGCTTGCCCTCCTTGCCCGCGAGCGGCGACGTGTTGATGCCGATGGTCATCGACAGGCTGGGCTCGTCGATGTGGATGACCGGGAGCGGCCGGGGGTCGTCGGGGTCGGCGAGGGTCTCGCCGATGGTGATCTCCGGGATGCCGGCGATGGCGATGATCTCACCCGGGCCCACCTCGTCGGCCGGCACGCGGTCGAGCTCCTCGGTGATGTAGAGCTCGGTGAGCTTTGCCTTCTCCACCGTGCCGTCGGCGCGACACCAGGCCACCTGCTGACCCTTCTTGATCTTGCCGTTGATCACCCGGCACAGGGCCAGACGGCCGACGTAGGGCGAGGCGTCGAGGTTGGTCACCAGCGCCTGCAGCGGCATGTCGGGGTCGTAGGCCGGGGCCGGGATGCGCTCGACGAGCAGGTCGAGGAGGGGCTTGAGGGTGGCGCCCTCGGGCAGGCCGGCGCCGTCGGCCGGCCGCTCCATCGACGCGGCGCCATCGCGGGCCACGCAGTAGACGATCGGGAAGTCGAGCTGCTCGATGGCGGCGTCGAGGTCGAGGAAGAGCTCCTCCACCTCGTGCACCACCTCGGCGATGCGCGAGTCGGGGCGGTCGACCTTGTTGACCACCAGGACCACGGGCAGGTTGGCCTCGAGCGCCTTGCGCAGCACGAAGCGGGTCTGGGGCAGCGGACCCTCGGAGGCGTCCACGAGGAGCAGCACGCCGTCGACCATCGACAGGCCCCGCTCCACCTCACCGCCGAAGTCGGCGTGGCCCGGGGTGTCGATGATGTTGATCTTCACGTCGCCGTAGGCCACCGAGGTGTTCTTGGCGAGGATCGTGATGCCCTTCTCCCGCTCCAGGTCCATCGAGTCCATCACGCGCTCGTTCACGTCCTGGTTGGCGCGGAAGGCGCCGGACTGCCACAGCATCTTGTCGACGAGGGTGGTCTTGCCGTGGTCGACGTGGGCCACGATGGCCACGTTGCGAAGGTCAGAGCGGAGCTCCACGAGCACATCCTTGGAATATCGGGGGGTTGCCCAGCCTACGGGCGCCCCGCGGCAGAGCGCGAACCCGTGGGCTACGGGAGGAGAACGGTGGCGCGGTGGTCGTCGGCGGGGAGGTCGCCCTCGATCACGGCCGTGACCTCGGCGGTCCGCAGATCGGCGTGACCGTCGAGGACGGTGACGAAGGCGGTGTCGGCGGCGTCACGACCGGTGGCGATCCGCACCAGCGATGGGCGAGGAGCCAGCCGGGTCGGGTCGAGCACCTGCCAGCGGCCGGCCACCCGGGCCTCCACCACGGCGTGGAAGTCCATCGGGAAGAGACCCGGCGCGTAGACCGCCACCAGGCGGGCGGGGATCTCGAGCGCCCGGCAGCAGGCAATGGTGAGGTGGGCGAAGTCGCGGCAGACACCCCGGCGGCTCACCAGCGTGTCGATGGCGGTGTCGAGCGGTCCGCTGGTGCCCGACTCGTAGGACAGGTGCTCGAAGGTCCAGTCTGCCACGGCGGCCGCCCGTTCCTCGTCGTCGGCCAGGTGGCCCAGCTCACCGGTGGCGAAGCCCAGGATCTCATCGGACGGGCAGTAGCGGCTCTGGCGGAGGTAGACGAGCGCCTCCGAGTCGATGGAGTCGACGGGACCCCGCTCCGCCGGCCGGGCCGGGCGCGGGGTGATGGTGGCGGAGTAGGTGAGCTCGAGCAGCCCGGGATCGGACCGCAGCACGTGCAGGCGGCCGCCATGGTCGCCGGCCACCTCGGTGACGATGCCGGCGAACGGGGCGCCGTCGAGCTGCACATCGAGCAGCTCGTCGGACACGGCGCCGGCACCGGCGGCCGGGGCGACCTGTGCCACGATGGTGGCGCAGTCGGCGGCCACCTGGAAGCGGATCAGACCGCGCACCTGGCGCGGCGCGGGGCTCACGGCGATGGAGGGCACGCCACCAGTGTGGACCGTCGTGGGCCATGCTTCCGTCCATGACCACGCAGTGGGCGGCCGCCGTGGCCGCGGTGCGAGCAGGAGCCCACCCAAGCGAGGCCGCGGCGGGCCTGGTGGCGGCGATGACGGAAGCCGAGCGGCGGTGGTGCCTCGACGGCGATCACCCGTTCTGGGCCGGGCTGGCCGACCTCGGCGCCGGGGGATACCACCGGCGCCCGTTCCGGGCCGCCGAGGTGCCACGCCTGGGCATCCCCGGCTTCGCCTTCAGCGACGGGCCGCGTGGGCTCGTGATCGGCAACGCCACCGCCTTCCCGGTGAGCATGGCCCGCGGCGCCACCTGGGACGTCGACCTCGAGGAGCGGATCGGCGAGGCCATCGGGGCCGAGCTGCGCGCTGTCGGCGCCGACCTGTTCGGGGGCGTCTGCGTGAACGTGCTGCGGCATCCGGCGTGGGGACGGGCGCAGGAGACCTACGGCGAGGACCCCCACCACATCGGCGAGATGGGCGCCGCCCTCGTTCGCGGGGCGCAGCGCCACGTGATGGCCACCGTGAAGCACTTCGCCGCCAACTCCATGGAGAACGCCCGCTTCAAGGTCGACGTCTCGATCGACGACGAGGCGCTCCACGAGGTGTTCCTCCCCCACTTCAAGCGGATCGTCGACGAGGGCGTCGCCTGCGTGATGAGCGCCTACAACGCCGTGAACGGCGAGTGGTGCGGCCAGAGCCGGGCGCTGCTGCACGACGTGCTCCGGGAGGAGTGGGGCTACGAGGGGTTCGTGATCAGCGACTGGATCTTCGGGCTGCGAGACGCCGGGCCGTCGGTGGTCGCCGGCCTCGACGTCGAGATGCCCTCTCCGATGGTCCGCCGGGAGGGTCTCGATGCGGCGCTGGCGGCGGGCGAGGTCACCTGGGGCGACATCGACGCCTGCGTCACCCGCACCCTCACTGCGCTGCTCCGCTACGCCGCCCTCCCCCTCCACGACCACCCGGCCCCTGATGCCTCCGTGATCGCGGGACCTGAGCACCGCGCCCTGGCGCGCGAGGCCGCCGGCAAGGCCGTGGTCCTGCTGCGCAACGAGCCGGTCGACGGCCTCCCCGTGCTGCCGGTCAACCCCTCCACCGTCGGACGGGTGGCGGTCATCGGCGCTCTGGCCGACGCCCGCAACCTCGGCGACGGCGGCTCCAGCGACGTCTACGCCCCAACGGTCGTCACCCCGTTGGCCGGCCTGCGTGCGGCGCTACCCCATGCCGAGGTCGTGCACGACGACGGCTCCGACCGCGACCGAGCGGCCGCGCTGGCAGGCGGTTCCGACCTCGCAGTGGTGGTCGTGGGGTACACCCGAGCCGACGAGGGGGAGTTCATCGGCGACTCCGGCACCCAGCACCTTCGAGCGTTGCTCCCCGGCCCTGACGACCCTGAGCTGGCGGCCGAGTTCACCGCCCGGCTGGAGGCGGACCCCGGGCCGGTGCTGGTGGACGGGTCGGTGCCGGCCACCGACTCCGGCGGCTTCTCCACGGGAGGCGACCGCTCGTCGCTGCGCCTCCATGCGGCCGACGAGGCGCTGATCGAGGCCGTGGCCACCGCCCAGCCCACCACGGTGGTGGCGGTGGTGTCGGGCAGTGCGGTGGTGATGGAGCCGTGGCGGGCCAGCGTCCCGGCCATCGCCCAGCTCTGGTACTCGGGCATGGAGGGCGGGCACGGACTGGCCGACGTGCTCCTCGGACGAGTCGAAGCCAGCGGCCGCCTGCCGTTCACGATCCCCACCGACGAGGCGCACCTCCCGCCCTTCGACCGCGACGCCGACGCCGCCACCTACGACCGCTGGCACGGCTACTGGCTGCTGGACCGCGATGGGCACGAGCCGGCGTACCCCTTCGGCTTCGGTCTGTCGTACACCGCCTGGAACCTGGGGGCCGCCACCCTCGACCACGATGGCGACGACCTCGTCGTGCGCGCCCGGCTGCGCAACCTCGGCGACCGGCCAGGCAACGACGTCGTGCAGGTCTACGCCGGGCGGCCCCTGGCGACCGGGCGACCCGTCCAGCGCCTCCTCCGCTTCGCGCGCCTTGAGGTGGAGGCCGGCGACGAGGTGGCCGTGGAGATCCGCATCCCCGTCAGGGACCTCGCCGTCCGGCGCGCCGCAACCGGGACATGGGAGGTCGAGCCTGGCACCTACACCTTCCTCGTGGGCCGCTGGTTCGGCGATCCCGACGCCTGCGAGCTGGTGCTCGACCTCCCCTGATCCGACCGCTGGGCTCTACAGCTAGGGCGAGAACGGGATGGCCGACTCGACCCAGC
>JBPPMN010000197.1:0-30900 GCA_051306055.1 Acidimicrobiales bacterium | reverse complement strand
GCCGCCTCCGCCCCCGTCGTGACCTCATGACGCGCGTCGGGGTGTTCGGCGCGGCCGGGCGGATGGGCCGCACCGTGTGCGAGGCGGTGGCCGCCGACCCCGCCCTCGAGCTGGTGGCGGCGGTCGACCCGCTCCACGCCGGGATCGACCTGCGCCGGCTCGCCGGCGTCGACTGCGACCTGCAGGTGGTGGGTGCCTCGGAGGCCCTGCTCGATGCCCGCGCCGAGGTGGTGGTCGACTTCACCGTGGTCGACGCCGCCCGGAAGAACCTGGCCTTCGCGGCGCAGCACGGCATCCATGCGGTGGTGGGCACGACCGGCTTCACCGACGACGACCTGGCCCGCCTGGAGGCCGACTTCACCCGGAGCTCCTGCCTCGTCGCGGCCAACTTCGCCATCGGCGCAGTGCTGATGATGCGCTTCGCCGAGCTGGCCGCACCCTGGTTCGAGACCGCCGAGATCGTCGAGCTCCACCACGACGCCAAGGTCGACGCCCCCTCCGGCACGGCCATGACCACGGCCACGCGGATGGCCGCCGCCTCCGACTCCTGGGCCCCCGACCCCACGTCCAACCTGGTGGTCGATGGCGCCCGCGGGGGCTCCGGCCCCGGCGGGATCCCCATGCACTCGGTGCGCCTGCGCGGGCTGTTCGCCCACCAGGAGGTGCTGCTCGGCACCGCCGGCCAGACCCTGTCGATCCGCCACGACACCTACGACCGCACCTGCTACATGCCCGGTGTGCTCGTCGCCGTGAAGGGTGTGGCGGCGCGGCCCGGCCTCACCATCGGCTTGGAGCCCCTGCTCGACCTCTGAGGACCCTGAGCTGCTCAGCCCACCCGGGCGGTGGGCGACGTGCCGTGCAGGGCGCACAGCGTGCGCTTGAGCCCGGCGATCCCGGCCAGGGCCTGGGCGCGGTGCCCGTTGATCAGCTCCCGTTGCACGGCGCCGTCGCCGGACCACGCTCGGGCGCACCCTTCGGGGTCGACGTTGGCCAGGGCCAGGATGGCTCCCGAGCACCCGATGGCACCGGCCAGGTGCACGAGGCTGGGATGTCCCGTGTAGACGCCCTGGGTGATCTCGTCGGCCTCGAGGATGAGGCGCTCGGCGTCGCCGGAGGAGTCCTTGATGCCGGCCACCGGCAGCTGGCCGAGCACGTCGACGGGCACTCCCGGGAGGGAGGCCTTGGGCATGTGGTAGGCGAGCACCGGCACGTCGACGGCGGCCGCCACCCGCTCGTAGTAGGGGCGCGGGTCGGGGACGTTGGAGGGCGACAGCACGAGCAGGGCATCGGCACCGTCGGCCTCGGCCCGGCGCGACAGCACCACGGCCTGGCGAGCCGACGGTGCGCCCGTGCCGGCCAGCACCGGCACCCGGCCGTCGACGGCCGAGCGCACGGCGATGAGCAGGTCGCTGCGCTCGTCGGCGTCGAGGGTGCTGGCCTCGCCCGTGGTGCCGGCCACCAGTACGGCCCGCACGCCTGCTTCCACGAGGCGGGCGGCGTGGTCGGCCGTGGCCGGGGCGTCGATCTCGCCTTCGTCGTCGAAGAGGGTCACCAGGGCCACACCGACGCCAGTGAACGGGGGAGGGGTCGTGGCCATCCGCCTACCCTATCCAGGGCCGTGGCTCGGGTGTGGTCCCCGGCGCGGTCGGGCCTTGGCTACGGTCGGCAGCGATGGCCACCGCCGCTCCCATCACCTATGTCCGCCATGCGATGGCCGTCACCGTCGAGGGGGTCCACCCCACCGAGTGGGAGCTCGATCGCAACGGCGTCGCCTCGGCCGTAGCCCTGGCCGAGCGACTCGAGGTGGGGGAGGGGGTCGGGGCGCTGGTGTCCAGCACCGAGCCCAAGGCGCTGGGGACGGCGGCCGCCATCGCTGAGCGCTGGGCGGTGGAGGTGGTGGCCGACGACCGGCTGCGAGAGGCCGCGCGGCCGTGGATCGGCCCGGGCTACCGCGCCGTGGTCCACCGCTACCTGCGGGGTGAGCGCCCCGAGGGTTGGGAGGCGCACGCTGAGGTGGCGGAGCGCACCGCCGCCGCCGTCGCCGCCGCCAGCGCCCGTGCCGACGGTCGGCCCGTGGTGGTCGTGTCACACGGGCTGGCGCTGTCGATCCACCTGGGCGACCGCCTCGGCCCCGGGTTCGAGCCGGAGCAGTTCTGGAGCTCGCTGGCCTTCCCCGATGCCTGGGCCCTCGACGACACCGGACTGCTCCACCGCCCGCACCCGCGCTCCCTGCGGTCGTGATCAGGGGGCGGTCGGCGGTCGCTCCGAGCGGTCGCCCCTGCCGTCGCCGTCGCCGTCACCGTCACCGTCGGTGAGGCCGAGGTCGTCGTCGAGGCGCAGCAGCGCGTCGACCTCGCTGCTGCCCTTGCGCGTCTCCCACCAGCTCACCAGCGCCACCAGTGCCACCGAGGCCACCAGCAGCGGGATGCGGTAGTCGGCCAGGAAGGCGAGGAGGTCGTCGATGGGCGCCTCGAAGGCCTCACCCAGGCGACGGATCAGGTAGAGCCGCACCACCGTGCCGGCGATGTTGGCGATGAAGAACCCCGCCACGCTCATCCCGGCGGCCCCGGCGAACAGGCAGATGTAGTTGTTGGGCATGAGGAACACGAGCGGGTACGCGGCCTTGCCGAACCACCGCTCGACCTGGCGCAGGGTGTCGCCGAAGGTGCGGGTCCGCTTCTCCATCCAGCGCACCGCGGCGTCGCCGTACCAGTACCCGAGCAGGAAGAAGAGGGGGTCGCTCACGAGCAGCCGCACGGTGGCGACGGTGTAGTAGCTGAGCGCGTCGAGCTGGTTGGTGACCAGCACGAGGTTGCGGGTGCGGGCGTTGAGGGCGATCAGCGCCAACGGGTTGGTGGTGGCCAGCGTGGTGGCCAGGGCGTCGCCCACGTTGGAGGCGATCACCAGCAGGATGATCGGCGCCACCAGCAGCTTCAGCGTGTGCTTCCCCGGCGGGACGCGCTCCTGCACGGTGAACCCCGGGCCGGGCTCATCGATCGGAGGGTCGGAAGGCGGTCCCACGGCGGGGGAGTCTGGCACCTCGCCCCCGTGCGGCGCGAGCGAGGAGCTAGCCGGTGAAGCTGGGCGCGGCCACGACCGGCTGCGCCGCGCCCGGAGGCGTGGGCGTCGGCGTGGGCGTCGAGGCTGCGAACACGTTGGTGACGGTCGAGGTCAGGTCGACCGGCGCCGGCAGGAAGTCGCTGGTGCCGTCGGTGATGGTGCTGGAGGTGGCGCCGCCGTCGTCGGTCTCGGTGACGGTGCACACCGCGCCCGAGTAGAGGACGACCGCTGCTGAGCCGCCGGAGGCCTCGAAGGTGCGCTCCTCGGTGAACGCGCCGCCTTCATCGCCCTCACCCTCCGAGTCGTCGCACAGCGCCTCGACGGTGAAGGTGGTGCCGGCCGGAGCGGTGCCCTCCACGACCTTGTCGATCGTGAGCCGGGCGAACGCGAACGAGGCGAAGAAGGTCTCGGTGAACTCACCGTCCTCGCAGATGATCTCGAGCTCGTAGAAGCCCGCCGGTGCTGCGCCGGGGGCAAAGGTGCCCGACAGCGGGGAATCGAACTCGATCACGTCGTCGGGGTCGAGCTCGGAGGCTGCGCCCTCGTCGAAGTAGATGGTGACGACGGGGCTGTCGCACACCGGCTCCTCTCCAGCGGGGCCGAAGGTGAACTCGGGCACCAACCGGTTGCCGGTGGGTTCCGAATCGAGGGAGACGCCCGCTCCTGCCTGGGCCGGAAGGCCCGGCGCGAGGAGCACTGTGGTGGCTACGGCAGAAGCCGCGAGGAGCCGGGCCGTGGTTCGGAACATGGGTCTGCCTTCGATGTCGTCGAGCGAGTCGCTCAGACGTTACTCGGCGTGATGGCGGGCCATGTCGATCGGGGCTCTACCCTCGTGGGGTGGAGTGGCGCTTCCTGCGGGAACCGAAGTGGTTGATCCGGCACGTGGCCGTGGTGGCGCTCGTCGTGGCGATGGTGGCCGCCGGCTTCTGGCAGCTGCGGCGCCACGACGACAAGCGCACCTACAAGGCGCTGGTGGAGGACCGCCAGGAGCAGCCCGCGGCGCCGGTCGGTGCGCTCCTCGATGTCGACTCGGCCGTCGACGCCACCGCCGTCGACGACGTGCTCTACCGCACGGTGACGGCCTCGGGCACCTACCTCGACGATGACACGGTCGTGGTCGAGAACCGCACGCTCAACGGCTCCTCCGGGGCCTGGGTGCTCACGCCGCTGGTCCTCGACGACGGCAACGCCGTGGTGGTCAACCGGGGCTTCATCGGCTTCGACCGCCAGGGCGACATCGTCGCCCCTCCCGCGCCGGAGGGGCCGGTGGCGGTGGAGGGGCTGCTCTTCCCGTCCCAGACCCGGGGTCGGTTCGGTCCCACCGATCCCGCCGACGGCGACCTCGACGTGCTGGCCCGGGTCGATCTCGATCGCTACGAGGCGCAGCTCGACGTCGCCCTGCTGCCGGCCTACGTGCAGGCGGTCACCACCACCCCGGCTGAGGCGGCGCCGCCGGAGGGAGAGCCCCAGCTGGTGGCGCTCGGCCCTCCCGAGCCCGACCTGGGGCCGCACCTCGCCTACGCCGCCCAGTGGTTCATCTTCACCACCATCGCCGCGGGCGGCTACGGGTTGCTCCTGCGCAAGGTGGCCGCCGAGCGGGCCCGGGCGGGCCGACCTCCGGCGGCCGGCGACCCGCTCGACGACGAGCTGGCCGAGCTGCTGAGGACCCGACCCTGAGGTGAGCACCCGGGAGCGGATCCTCGAGGCCACCTATGCCTGCGTGGCTCGCGAGGGGATGGCCGACGCCACCATGGAGGCCATCGCCCGGGAGGCCGACCTGTCCAGGGCCACCTTGTACCGCGCCTTCCCCGGTGGCCGGGAGGAGGTCCTCGACGCCACGGTGGTCTGGGAGGTGGCCCGGTTCTTCGGGCGCATCAGCGATGCCATCCACCCCGACGAGCTCGACACGGCGGCCGTCCTCGAGCAGGGGCTCATGGCCGCCCACGAAGCGCTCGAGCACCACGAGGTCCTGCAGGCGGCCCTGCGCGACGAGGCGGCCCGGGTGCTGCCGCCGCTGGCCACCGTGATGCCTCTGGTGCAGGCCGCGCTGGCCGACTGGTTCCGGCCCCGCCTGGAGGCGGCCCGCCTTCGCCCGGGGGTGGAGCCGGCCCAGGCCGCCGACCTGGTGGCCCGGATGGCGCTGTCGTACCTCGGCAGCCCCGGTCGCTGGGACCTGGGTGCCCCCGAGCAGGTGCGCCGTCTCGTGGACGACCACCTGCTCGCCGCCGTGCTCGATCGCCCCTGAGTCGGTCGCCCCCGGAGCCCGACATGTGACGGATGTCGCAACTGCGCCCGTTGACGCTGAGACACATCGCTTCCTATTGTCTCAAGCGATGGCCCCTCCCGCTGCGATCGATCGGCCGCTGGCCCGCACCGCGGCGGAGCAGGAGGCCCGCATCGTGGAGGCCATGCTCGAGTGCATCGGCCGGTGGGGCGTGGCCAAGACCACCGTCGACGACATCGCCCGCGGGGCCGGCATCTCCCGCGCCACGCTCTACCGGGCCTTCCCCGGCGGCAAGGAGGTGGCCTTCGAGGCGCTCCTGCGCCACGAGACGGCCCGCTTCTTCGCCACCGTCACCGACCGCCTCGACGACGCCTCGTCCCTCGACGACCTGCTCACCGTGGGCATCGTGGAGGCCGCCCGGTTCCTCGACGGCCACGAGGCGCTCGGCTACGTGCTGCGCCACGAGCCCGAGCGGATCCTGCCGGCGCTGGCCTTCCACCGCCTCGACCGGGCGTTGGGCATCGCCACCGCCTTCACGGTCCCCCACCTCGCCCGCTTCCTGCCCGCGGTCGCCACCGACACCGTCGCCCGTCGCGCTGAGTGGGTGGTGCGCCTCCTGCTCTCCTACGCGGTGAACCCGTCGCCCGTCGTGGAGCTCACCGACCCCGCCAGCGTGCGCCACTTCGTGCACACCTTCGTCCTGCCCGTCCTGCAACCACCGTCCCTGCGCTCTGCGCCGGCTGACACCGCCCCCAAGGAGCCCTGACCATGTCGACCAACGAAGAGCTGATCGGCCGCGAGGACGTCAACGACCTCGAAGCCATCCTCGGGATCACCAACACCGACCGCGACGAGGTGATCCACGCGGTGAAGGACAACGCCGAGGCCATCTTCACCTGGGACTACGAGAAGGGGCAGCGGCCGGCCCTCAACCGCCTCTACGAGAAGGCCAAGACCTCGATGTGGAACGGCGAGACCGATTTGCCGTGGGACACCGTGGTCGATCAGGAGAAGGTCGTGGCCGAGAACGCCCTCGCCAACGGCGGCTTCGACAGCGACGTCGACGTGGCCGGCACGCCCATGGAGCACTGGGACGAGCTGAAGTGGCTGGAGTTCGGCGTGGAGAGCCAGAACTGGATGCTCAGCCAGTTCATGCACGGCGAGCAGGGCGCTCTGGTGTGCACGGCCAAGATCGTGGAGACGGTCCCGTGGATCGACGCCAAGTACTACGCCTCCACCCAGGTGATGGACGAGGCCCGCCATGTCGAGGTGTTCGCCAAGTACCTCGACACCAAGCTCTCGGGCCACTACCCGATCAACGCCCACCTGCGGATGCTCCTCGACGACATCGTGGAGGACTCGCGCTGGGACATGACCTACCTGGGCATGCAGATCATGGTGGAGGGCCTTGCCCTGGCCGCGTTCGGCTTCATGCACCAGATGACCACCGAGCCGCTCCTCAAGCAGCTGCTGCGCTACGTGATGAGCGACGAGGCCCGCCACGTGGCCTTCGGTGTGCTGTCGCTGAAGGAGTACTACGCGGAGCTCACCGACGCCGAGATGCTCGAGCGCCAGCAGTTCGCCTTCGAGGCCGCTGTGCGCATGCGCGACCGCTTCCTCCAGCAGGAGGTGTGGGAGCGCATGGAGATCGATCCCAAGGTGGCGGCCAAGATGGTCATGCAGGCCCCGCAGCGCCAGCTGTTCCAGAACATGCTGTTCAGCAAGATCGTGCCCAACTGCAAGAAGCTGGGCCTGCTCGACCGCAACGACCACTGGCTGCGGGGGAAGTTCACCGAGCTCGGCGTGATCCAGTTCGAGGACTGGGCCGACACGGAGGAGGAGTACGAGACCTTCGCCCTGGCGGAGGGCGAGGTGGCCGCCTCCTGACCGAGGTGACGCTGGGCGTCAGGCCACCCCGCACACGTCGAGGGCCAGCAGGGCCAGGGCGCGCGCGGCGGTGGCCAGCTCCGCGATCGGAACCGACTCGTCGGGGCCGTGGGCCGCGGCGGCGTCGCCCGGGCCGTAGTGCAAGGTGGGCACACCGGCGCCGTTGAGCAGCCGGAGGTCGCTCCCGTAGGGCGCCCCCCAGGTGTCGGGCGCGCCCCCGGCGACCGCCCGGTGGGCCACCGCCACCCGATCCGCCAGGTCGCTCTCGGATGGGAGGCGTCCCGAGGCGTACTGCCCTCCCCACCACTCCACGATGGCGGGATGGGCCGACAGCCACGGGTCGCCGCCGCAGGCGTCGGCCACCGCATCCTCCAGCTGTCGGCGGGTCTCCTCCACCGGTTCGTCGACGGCGACCCCGATGCGGCCCTCGGCCACGAGGAGGTCGGGCACCGACGACGCCCAGTCACCGGCCTGGATCGTGCCCAGCGACAGCGGGTGGGCCAGCGCCCACCGCGAGAACAGGGGATCGGCCTGTGCGTTGCGGCGCCGCTCGAGCTCGAGCAGTGCCTGCCAGATCGGCCACAGCTTCTCGATGGCGCTCACGCCGTCGGTGCGGCGAGCAGCGTGGGTGGCGAGACCGGGGACGCTCAGGCGGAAGGTGAGGGCGCCGGAGCAGGCCGGCACCAGGTCGAGGCCGGTGGGCTCCGGGACCACGCAGGCGTCAGCCCGCCAACCCCGCTGGAGGAGGCCGAAGGTGCCGAGCCCGCCGTCCTCCTCACCTTCGACGGTGGCGAGGAGCACGTCTCCCCGCAGCGGCACCCCGCTCGACTGCAGCGCTCGCACGGCCCACCGCGCCGCGATCACACCGGCCTTCATGTCGCAGGCGCCGCGACCGTGCACCGAGCGGGCATCGACGCGCCCGCTGAACGGGTCGCCGTCCCAGGTCCCTCGGTCGCCGGGCGGCACCACGTCGACGTGACCCTGGAGCAGGAGGCTGGGGCCGTCGCCCCGTCCCGGCCGTCGCCCCACGAGCCCCCACGCCTCCGTGCGGCTGACCTCCACGCCCGGCGCGTCCGGATGGCCGAGCAGGTCCTCGAGGGGGAGGGGCCAGTGGTCGACCTCGAGGCCATCGCTCGAGAGGTGCTCGGCCAGGTCGGCCTGGATCTCGTGCTCGGCGTCGGTCCCCGAGACGCTCGGCGTGCGCACGAGGTCGGCCAGGGCCGCGACCATGGCGGGCTGGTCTGCGTCGACAGCCTGGAGCACCCGGGCCGGCCAGTGGGTGGTCACCGCGGCAGCGTAGCGACGCGCCGTCCACCCGGTCGGGGCCGCTCCGATCCTCCTTCGGAGCCGCACACCTGCGGGGCTATCGTCGCCGGCGTGAGCACCCCCTCCGACCCTCGCACCCTCGTGATGCACGGCTTGCGCCTGAAGGGCTTCGCCGAGGCGGCATCGGTGGCGGAGGCGGTGGGGCTCGCAGGCAGCGTGGCCGAGCCCATCCTCGAGGAGCTCGTCGGTGGCGGTGCGGCCACCCACCGCGAGGGACGGATCTCCGGGTTCAGCCTCACGCCGGCCGGACGGGTGGAGCACGCCGAGCTCCTGGCGGCCGAGCTCGACGCCGCTGGCGTCCGGGGCCAGGTCGAGGCGGCCTATCGCAGGTTCCTGGGCCACAACACCGATCTGCTGGCCATCTGCACGGCGTGGCAGCTGCGCGAGGTCGACGGCCAGTCGACCCCCAACGACCACAGCGACCCTGACTACGACGCCGCGGTGGTGGCGCGCCTGGCCTCGCTCCACGGGCACGCCGAGCCGATCTGCGGCGAGCTGGCCGACGCCCTCGACCGCTACTGCCACTACGGCCCCCGGCTCTCCCACGCCCTGGAGCGGGTGCAGTCCGGCGACACCGATTGGTTCACCAAGCCGATGCTGGCCAGCTACCACACCATCTGGTTCGAGCTCCACGAAGACCTGCTGGCCACCTTGGGCATCGAGCGCGGCAGCGAGGAGCACGCCTGATGGACCGCTTCGGCCGGGTGCTCACCGCAATGGTCACCCCGTTCCACCCCGATGGCTCGCTCGACCTCGCCGGCGCCGTCGACCTGGCCCGCTGGCTGGTCGCCCACGGCAGCGACGGTCTCGTCCTGGCCGGCACCACCGGCGAGGCGCCCACCCTCACCGACGACGAGAAGGTGGAGCTGTGGACGGCGGTGCGGGAGGCGGTCGACGCGCCGCTGGTGGCTGGCACCGGCAGCAACGACACCCGCCACAGCATCGAGCTCAGCGAGCGGGCGGCGGCCACGGGCGTCGACGGGCTCCTCGTGGTGACGCCGTACTACAACCGGCCCTCGCAGGCCGGCCTCGAGGCCCACTTCACGGCGGTGGCGGGGGCCACCGACCTGCCCGTGGTGCTCTACGACATCCCGGGCCGCACCGGCCGCAAGGTGGCCACCGAGCTGCTGATCAGCCTGGCCCACGACGTGCCCACGATCGTGGGGCTGAAGGACGCCGGCGGCAACCCGGGGGAGACGGCACGGGTGCTGGCCGGAGCCCCCGACGACTTCCAAGTGTGGTCGGGCGACGATCCCTTCACGCTGCCGCTGCTGGCCGTGGGTGCGGTGGGGGTGATCGGCACGGCCACCCACTGGGTGGGACCGATCATGGGTGAGATGATCGCCGCCTTCGAGGCGGGCGACCACCGCCGGGCCCAGGCGCTCAACGCGTCGATGTTCGAGTCCTACGCCTACGAGAGCCGCGAGATCGCCCAGTTCGCGCAGGCGGTGAAGGTGGCGCTGCGGGTGCTCGGCCTGCCCAGCGGGCCCTGTCGGCTCCCGGTGGGCCCCGAGCCCGACGGCCTGGAGGCCGAGGCGCGCACGGTGCTCGGCGAGCTCGGCCTGCTGCGCTGAGCCGGCTCGCTCGGATCGCCACTGCGGTGGGCGGCCAGTAGGTTCGGGGCCATGGCCTCACCCGTCACCATCACGTTCCTCGGAGGCCTCGGCGAGATCGGCCGCAACTGCATGGTCTACGAGTGCGAGGACCAGCTCCTCCTCCTCGACTGCGGCCTCATGTTCCCGGAGCTCGAGCACCTCGGTGTCGACCTCATCCTCCCCGACTTCACGTGGCTGCGGGAGAACCAGCACCGCGTGATCGGCATGATCGCCACGCACGGCCACGAAGACCACGTCGGCGGCCTCTCCTTCCTCCTGCGCGACCTGTCGTTCCCGATCTACGGCTCCGCCCTCACCCTCGGCCTGGCCCGGAACCGGATCGAGGAGGCGGGCCTCCTGGGCAAGACCGAGTTCATCAAGGTGGCCGACGGCGAGCGGCGCAAGATCGGCCCGTTCGACGTGGAGTTCATCCCCGTCACCCACTCCGTGCCGGAGGGGTTCGCCACCGCCTTCCACACCCCGCAGGGCGTCATCCTCCACACCGGCGACTGGAAGCTCGACCTCACCCCCGTCGACGGCCGGCTCACCGACCTCGGTCGCATCGGCGCCATCGCCTGCGACGAGGGCATCCGGGTGCTGCTGGGCGACTCCACCAACGCCGACAGCCACGGCCACTCCCGCAGCGAGACCACCGTGGGCGGAGTGCTCTACGACCTGTTCCACGCCCACGAGGGTCGGCGGGTGATCATCGCCTGCTTCGCCAGCCACATCCACCGGGTGCAGCAGATCGCGGATGCCGCCATCGCCTTCAACCGCAAGGTGGCCACCCTCGGCCTGTCCATGAAGAAGAACGTGCGCCTGGCTCGCGAGATGGGCCTGCTGCACATCCCCGAGGCGTCGTTGGTCGACATCGAGAAGGTCGACGACCTGCCCGACGGGGAGGTCTGCGTGATCTCCACCGGCAGCCAGGGCGAGCCCATGTCGGCCCTCACCCGGATGGCCAACAGCGAGAACCGCTGGCTGACGGTGGGCGAGGGCGACACCGTCATCCTCAGCTCGCACCCCATCCCCGGCAACGAGATGAGCGTCACCAAGGTGATCGACGGCCTCGTGCGCCTCGGCGCCAAGGTGGTGCACTCCGGGCTGGAAGACGTGCACGCCACCGGCCACGCCAAGCAGGAAGAGCTCAAGACGATGCTGTCGATCGCCGAGCCGCAGTGGTTCGTGCCGGTCCACGGCGAGTACCGCCACCTCGTGCACCACATCGAGCTGGCCCAGACCATGGGCGTGCCGGCCGAGCGCAACCTCCTGTGCCTCGACGGCGACCAGATCACGATCGACGACGCCGGGGTGCGGAAGTCCGGCACCGTCCCGGCCGGCTACCTCTACGTCGACGGCATCGTGGGCGACGTGGGCCAGGGCGTGCTGCGCGATCGGCGGGTGCTGGCCGAGGAGGGCGTGGTGGTCGTGGTCGTCACGGTCGGCCTCGACGACGGCGCCATCCTCACCGGGCCCGAGGTCATCACCCGAGGATGGGTCTACGCACCCGAGGCGGAGGAGCTCCTCGACGAGTGCGCCGATGCGGTGCGGCAGGCGATCAAAAGCGTGTTCGCCGACGCCAAGACCCCCGACCTCGACTCGCTCCAGCGAGCGGTGCGCCGCACGGCCGGCAAGTTCGTGAACGACCGCACCAAGCGCAAGCCCATGATCGTCCCCGTGGTCATGGAGGCCTGAGCGGCCGAACGCCGGGCCGGCTCGGCCCTGAGCCAATACGCTCGACTCATGCGGGCCGACGGCGAGCTCACCGGCGACCTCGTGCGGCTGCGGGCCGTCGCGCCGTCCGACCTCACGTCGCTGGAGGAGGTCTTCGCCACGCCGGAGGTGGCGCGCTGGTGGCCCCGCTACGACCGCGCCCGGCTGCAGGCCGAGCTGCTCGAGGACGACGATCCCGACGCCACCGAGTGGGTCATCGAGGTCGACGGGGCCGTGGCCGGCCTCATCCAGTGCTATGAAAAGCCCGACCGCGACTACCGGAGCGCGGGCATCGACATCGCCGTCGACCCTCGCTGGCACGGTCGCGGCGTGGGCCCCGACGCCATCAGCACCCTGGCCCGCCACCTGCTCGACGACCGGGGGCACCACCGCCTCACCATCGATCCGGCGGCCGACAACGCCAGGGCCATCGCCGCCTACACCAAGGTGGGGTTCCGCCCCGTCGGCACCCTTCGGCGCTACGAGCGCGGCACCGACGGCACCTGGCACGACGGCCTGCTGATGGACCTCCTCGCCGGCGAGCTCCAGTAGCGCCGGCGCCGACCCGACGACCGTGCGGGATCGGGTCAGCTGGCTGGCATGCTGCGGGCGTGCCGGAGCTGCCCGAGGTCGAAACCGTGCGCCGGCAGCTCGAGCCGCTGGTGGTGCGACGACGCATCGCGGAGGCGTGGGGCCACCCGTCGGCCAAGTTCTCGTCGGCACCGCTGGCCGCCGGCGCCACCATCGACGGCGTGGCGCGGCGGGGCAAGTACCTGCTGCTCGGGCTCGATGACCAGCGCGACCTGGTCGTCCACCTCGGGATGACCGGGCAGCTGCGCCTCCGTCCCGGCGAGCTCGATCCGTACGTGCGGGCCTGGTGGCGCCTCGACGATGGTGCGGTGCTGGAGCTGCGCGACGTGCGGCGGTTCGGTCGGGTGGCGGTGGTGCCGGCGGGGGAGCACGGCTCGCTGCCCACGCTGGCCCACCAGGGCCCCGAGCCCTGGGACCCGGCCCTCGATGCCGGTGGGCTGTGGCGCAACCTCCGCCGCAGTCGTGTGCGCATCAAGACGCAGCTCCTCTCCCAGCGCCCCATCGCCGGGGTGGGCAACATCTACGCCGACGAGGCCCTGTGGCGGGCCGGCATCCATCCCGGTCGACGCTCGGTGACGCGAGGGCAGGCGCAGCGCCTGCTCGAGGAGCTCCGCGCCGTGCTGGAGCAGGGCATCGCCAACGGTGGCACCACCCTGCGCGACTACCGCACACCCGATGGCGCCACGGGCCGCAACCAGCTCGAGCTGGCCTGCTACGGCCGTGCCGGTGAGCCCTGCGCCCGGTGCGGTACCGAGCTGCGCCGAACGGTGATCGACGCCCGCGGCACCACCCACTGCCCCGCCTGCCAGCCCCGCTGACGATTTCGCCCAGGGTTCGCAGAGCGGCCACCTCCGCGCCGCCGGCCGGCCAAGGGCGACTCCTACGTTCCGAGCGTCGTCGGGGGCCCGGTCCCGCGAGCCACCCAACGGCTGACCGCCCGTCTCCCAACCCGAGGTGACCCCGATGACCGTGCTCGACGACTGCTCCAACCCGTCCTCCAACCCGCACCTCGTTGAGGTGGCCGGGGTGACCCGGCGAGCCGTGCTCGGCGGCGGCCTGGCCACGATGGCCACCGCCCTCTTCGGCGCCGGTCCGCTCACCCGGCTCCTCGGACCGACGCCCGTCGGGGCTGCCAGCCCGCTGCTCGGCTTCGTCCCGATCGGCCCGTCGACAGCCGATGAGGTGGTGGTCCCCCCCGGATACGAGACCCAGGTCCTGATCCCATGGGGCGCACCGATCAACGGGCGTGGACCCAAGTACCGCTCCGACGCCACCAACAGCGCCGCCGACCAGGCCAAGCAGATCGGTACCAGCCACGACGGCATGTGGTTCTTCCCGTTGCCCGAGCGCGGCAACAAGACCACTCGCGGGCTCCTGGCGGTGAACCACGAGTTCGCCGACCAGGAGACCGGCCTCCCCGCGGACGATCAGGCCATGACGCTCGAGAACGTCCGCAAGCTGCAGAACGCACAGGGCGTGTCCGTGGTGGAGCTGGCCCTCCAGGGCGACCGATGGGTGCAGGTCCCGGGCCGCTACAACCGCCGCATCACCTCCAGCACACCGATGGAGGTGACCGGTCCTGCGGCCGGTCACGAGCTGCTCCGGACCCCGTCCGATCCCACCGGGCGCCGGGTGCTGGGCACCGCCAACAACTGCGCCAGCGGCTACACCCCGTGGGGCACCTACCTCACCTGCGAGGAGAACTTCAACGCCTACTTCGGCACGACGACGCCTGCGTTCGTTCGGTCGCCGCTCGAGGCTCGCTACGGCTTCGGCGCCAACGGGTTCGGACCGAACTGGTTCGAGGCCGACCGCCGGTTCGATCTCCGGGTGGAGCAGAACGAGGCCAACCGCTTCGGCTGGGTCGTGGAGATCGACCCGTTCGATCCTCGCAGCACGCCGAAGAAGCGCACGGCCCTCGGTCGTGTGAAGCACGAGAACGCCGAGTTCGCCGAGGCGGCGGACGGGCGGGCGGTGATCTACACGGGTGACGACGAGCGCAACGAGTACCTGTACAAGTACGTGAGCGCGCGTCCGTGGCGCACGATGGTGGCGGAGGGCGTGTCGCCGCTCGATGAGGGCACCCTCCACGTCGCCATCTTCGGCGACGATGCGACGGCTGGCGACGGCGTCGGCGTGGGCACCTGGGCCCCCCTCACCATGGACGTGCCGGCGATCGCGGCCGAGTTCGGTGGCGACCTGGGTGCGATGCTCGTGAACACGCGGCGGGCGGCCGACCTCGTGGGCGCGACGAAGATGGACCGTCCTGAGTGGGTGGCGGTGAGCCCGGTGGTTCCCGGGCGAGCGGCGGTGACCCTCACCAACAACAGCGCCCGATCGGCTGCCGCCGTCGACGAGGCGAACCCCCGGCCCGGCAACCCCTTCGGCCACATCGTCGTGTGGGACGAGGCGGCGGGTGACCACGGCGCCGTCAGCTTCGACTGGCGCATCCTGCTCCTGGCCGGCGACCCGGCCAACGAGGCGGCGGCCGGTGGGCCGGTGTCCGACGATATCGATGCCTTCGGCGCCCCGGACGGGCTCTGGTGGTCGCCGGAAGGTCGTCTCTGGATCCAGACCGACGGCACCCAGCCCATCGTCTGCAACAACCAGATGCTCTGCTGCGATCCGGCGACTGGCGAGGTGCGACGGTTCCTGGTGGGACCGAAGGGCTGCGAGATCACCGGTGTGACGGTGACGCCCGACGGCGAGACGATGTTCGTCAACGTCCAGCACCCCGGCGAGGGCCTCGCACAGACGCCGGCGACGCCGGCGGCCGTCTCCGACTGGCCCGACCGCCAGGGTCGGCCCCGTGCCGCGACCGTGATGGTCCGCAAGGTCGGTGGCGGGGTCATCGGCTCCTGACCCGCCCCTCACCAGGATCTGTGGACGGATACGGCCGAATGGCGAACGAATCCGTCCACAGATCCCGGGAGGGTGGTGTTACCACTGTGGCTGGTGTGGCTGCTGGTACTGTTGGGGCCACTGTGGCTACCACCCAACGGCCCCGTTCCGGGGGCACCAAGCGCGCGCCGGCCAAGAAGCAGGCGCCGCCGCCGACGTTCGTCGACAAGCTCACCCGCGCCCTGGCCTCCGCCCTGAGCGGGCACTCGGGCGACCTGGCGGGGCTGCTGCTGATGGCGCTGGGCGTGGTGGCGGCCATGGGGATCTACGCCGATGCGGCCGGACCCGTCGGCCAGGGGCTGGCCACCGGCATCGGGACCGCCATCGGCTGGGCACGGGTGCTGGCTCCCGTGGCCCTCGTGGCCGTGGGTGTGCTGCTCGTGCGGGGCGTCCCCGATCCCGACGACGGCTCCGAGCCCGTCGATGCTCCCCGTGCCCACCTGTGGGTGGGTGGGCTGCTGGTGGCTCTGGCCGGCTGCGGGCTGCTCCACCTCGCCGGCGGGCGCCCCGGCCTCGATGCCCCCACCGACGACCTCATCGGTGCCGGCGGTCTGCTCGGCGTGGCGGTCGCTGCCCCGCTGGCCGCTGGTCTGGCTCCCTGGGGCGCCGGCCTCATCCTCGCGGTCCTCGCGGTGGGCGGGCTCGTCGTCCTCACCCAGGTGCCGGTGCGGGCGGCGGCCGAGAGCACCGCCAACGTCACCCGGCCGGCCGGCAGCGCGGTGGCCGACGCCGCCCGACGCCTCCGCCAGAGCCTCTTCTCGCTCGACGGCGGCACCGACGCCGAGCCCTCCATCTCGGTGTTCGACCAGGACGCCGACGGCGTGATCGACCTCGATGCCGAGGAACCCCGGCCCAAGAAGAAGCCCGGGCCCCGCAAGCCGAAGGCGGCCCTGCCCGACCCAGGCGAGGAGACCGAGGCCACCCAGCTCGAGATCGAGCTCGGCCCCGCCGTGAAGGGCTCCTCGTGGAAGCTCCCGGCCCTCTCCCTGCTCGACCGCAGCGGCACCCAGGAGGTCGACAAGGCCGCGGTGGAGGCGGCCGGGCACGTGCTCGAGCAGGCGTTGGCCCAGCACGGCGTGGAGACCAAGCTGGTGGGCATGGTGGTGGGCCCGTCGGTCACCCGCTACGAGCTGGAGCTCGGCCCCGGCGTGAAGGTGGCGCGGGTCACCAGCCTCCACAAGGACATCGCCTACGCGATGGCGTCGCCCGACGTGCGCATCCTGGCGCCCATCCCGGGCCGTCAGGCCATCGGCGTGGAGGTGCCCAACTCCGACCGCCAGATCGTGGCCCTGGGCGACATCTTGGCCTCGGCCGAGGCCAAGCGGGCCAAGCACCCGCTCGAGGTGGCCGTCGGGCGTGACATCAACGGCAAGGCCGTGCTGATGAACCTGGCCACGATGCCCCACATCCTCATCGCCGGGGCCACGGGCGCCGGCAAGTCGAGCTGCCTCAACTCGCTCATCACCTCGATCCTCATGCGCTCCACCCCCGATCAGGTGCGCATGATCCTGGTCGACCCGAAGCGGGTCGAGATGGGCCAGTACGACCGCCTGCCCCACCTGCTCACCCAGGTGGTCACCAACCCGAAGAAGGCCGCCAACGCGCTGGCCTGGGCCGTGCGGGAGATGGAGCGGCGCTACGACCTCCTGGCCGAGGTGGGCTTCCGCGACATCACCGGCTACAACGCCGCCCACGACCGCGGCGACCTGCCCGACGAGGTGTCGCCGAGCGGCGAGGTCACCCGCACCTTCGCCCGGCTGCCGTTCATCCTCGTGGTGATCGACGAGCTGGCCGACCTCATGATGGTGGCTGCACGCGATGTCGAGGATTCGATCTGCCGCATCGCCCAGATGGCCCGGGCCGTGGGCATCCACCTCGTCATCGCCACCCAGCGACCGTCGGTCAACGTGATCACCGGCGTCATCAAGGCCAACGTGCCCGCCCGCCTCGCCTTCGCCGTCTCGAGCGCCACCGACAGCCGCGTGATCCTCGACCAGCAGGGCGCCGAGCGGCTGATCGGCAAGGGCGACATGCTGCTGCTCGGGCCGGCCTCGTCGGCCCCGTCGCGCATCCAGGGGTCCTGGGTGAGCGAGGAGGAGGTGCGCAAGGTGGCCTCGGTGTGGAAGCGCCAGGCCCCCGAGATCGCCTACGACACCGAGGTGCAGGGCAGCGACGACACCAGCACCGGTGGCGCCGGCGGTGCCGCGGGCGGATCCGGCGACGGCGACGACGACGACCTGATGGCGCAGGCCATGGAGCTGATCGTGCGCTCCCAGCTCGGCTCCACCTCGATGCTCCAGCGCAAGCTGAAGGTGGGCTTCGCCCGTGCCGGCCGCCTGATGGACCTCCTCGAGCAGCGCGGGGTGGTGGGTCCCTCCGAGGGGTCCAAGGCCCGTGCCGTGCTGATGACGGTCGAAGAGCTCGAGAACGCCCACGAGCAGGGCGACACCTAGCTCTCCTACGAACGGCCGATCAGCAGCAGACGTCGACGAGGGCGCCGGCGGCGTCGTAGCTCACGTAGCCGCCGCCGCTGCGCCCGTCGGTCGGGGTGGCGTAGATCCGGATCAGCACCCGCTCGTCGAAGGGCAGGAAGCGGTCGATGATCACGTGGGTGACCACGACGGGGCGGTCGTAGCGGGTGGCGGCGTCGGCCACCAGGCCGGGGAGCAGCGCCAGGTCGACCTCGCTGAGCCTGAACAGCGACGGCGCCGTGTCGGCATCGACCCGATCGTCGATCGGGTTGGACTCCGCCTCGCCGACCGCCCGGTCGCGCCAGAGGCGGCGGTCGATGTCGTCGGTGCGGACCGGATCGCGGTAGGCGAGGAAGGCGTAGTCGGGGTAGACGCTGAGGCTGATCACCTCGGTCGGCCCCCCGGCGGCGGCCTCCAGGTCGGTCACGGCGGCCGGCAGGTCGCCCCCGAACAGGTCGGCCGGCCCCGCAGGCACGGTGGTGCTCGGCTGCTGCGACGGCTCGCCCAGGCCGCCGCCCGGCTGGGTGGTGGTCGGCTCCGATGGCGCGGGGACGCTGTCGGTGGCCACCGCTTCTGGGGTCGACTCGTCGTCGTCGCCGCCGGCCAGCACCAGCACCACGAGGGCCACAGCGGCCAGCGTGAGGGTGAGCCCGACGACCGCCACCAGCCAGCCGCTGGCACCGCTGCCGCGCGGGGAGATGACGGGTCCGCTCGGCGGCGAGGTGCCCATCGAGCTCATGTCGCTGAGGTCGTCCAGCTGCTCGTCCCCGCCCATGATCGAGACACTATCCACGGCGCTCTCGGCGGGCGGCGAGCAGGGCCTGGTCAGCCCCGATACGGTCCGCGGCGATGTTCGATCTCGCCACCGCCGCGGTCGAGGCGGCTCTCGCCGCCGGAGCTCGCTACGCCGACGCCCGGATCATGATCGTCCGCTACGAGTCGATGGCGGTGAAGAACCGAGTGGTGGAGGGTCTCACCCAGTCGGAGACCGCCGGCATCGGCGTGCGGGCGCTCATCGGTTCGTCGTGGGGCTTCCAGTCCACACCCGAGCTCACCGCCGTCGCCGCTCGCGACGCCGGCCGGCGAGCCGCCGAGGTGGCCCGGGCCAGCGCCCGGGTGAGCGGGCCCACCCTCGAGCTGGCGCCCACGCCGGTGATCGAGGCCAGCTGGGCCAACCCCTACGACGTCCACCCCCTCGACGACATCGACATCGAGGAGCGGGCCGGCCTCCTGGTGTCGGCCACCGCCGCCATGGCCGACGCCGGCGTGCCCCTCGCCCAGGCCAACCACCAGATCTGGGACACCGAGAAGTGGTTCGCCTCCAGCGAGGGCAGCCGGATCGACCAGCACCTCGTGGAGTGCGGGGCGGTGATCGACGCCACCGCCATCGGCGACGGCGAGACCCAGCGCCGCAGCTATCCCGGTGTGCGGGGCCAGTACGGCACCCGGGGCTGGGAGCTCGTGCGCGACATCGACCTGGTCGGCAACGCCCCGCGGATCGCCGAGGAGGCCCAGGCCCTGCTGCGGGCGCCCCAGTGCCCCGAGAAGACCACCACGCTCATCCTCGGCAGCGAGCAGATGGCCCTGCAGATCCACGAGTCGGTGGGGCACGCCATCGAGCTCGACCGCATCCTCGGCTGGGAGGCCGCCTTCGCCGGCACCTCGTGGCTCGACCCGGCCCGCCTCGGGTCGCTGCGCTACGGATCCGACCTCATGAACATCACGGCGGACGCCACGCTGCCCGGCGCGCTGGGCACCTTCGGCTACGACGACGAGGGCGTGCCCGCCCAGGCCGTCGACATCGTGAAGGACGGCACCTGGGTGGGCGTGCTGTCCGGCCGCGACTCCGCCCCGCTCGTGGGGCTGCCGTCAGGGGGCATGGTGCGCGCCGACGGTGCCGGCCGACTCCCGATGGTGCGCATGACCAACGTGGGCCTGCTCCCCGGCGACAGCTCGCTGGAGGAGATGATCGCCGCCACCGACGACGGCATCTTCATGGACACCAACCGCTCGTGGTCGATCGACGACAAGCGCCTCAACTTCCAGTTCGGCTGCGAGATCGCCTGGGAGATCAAGGACGGCCAGCTCGGGCAGATGCTGCGCAACCCCACCTACACCGGCATCGGTCCGAAGTTCTGGGCCTCGATGGACATGGTGGCCGGCCCCGACGAGTGGGTGTTCTGGGGCACGGCCAACTGCGGGAAGGGCCAGCCGATGCAGGTGGGCCACACCGGCCATCCGTCGGTGCCCGCCCGCTTCACCGACGTGCGGGTGGGGGTGCGCTGATGGCGTGGGACCCCGCCACCGACCCCATCGCCCAGCGGGGCGCCGAGGTGTGCGAGCGCGTGCTCGAGCTCGTGGGCGATCGGGCCGAGGCCCTCGTCACCTGCGGTCAGGGCCACAGCGCCCTCACCCGCTTCGCCAACAGCCGCATCCACCAGAACATGGCCAGCGACGACGACCACGTGCGGCTGCGGGTGGTCGTCGCCGGCGGCCGCCTGGCCCAGGCCAGCACCACCCGCCTCGCCGCCGACGGCCTCGAGCGCCTGGTGGAGGGCACGCTCGCCGCCGCGCACCTCTGCCCACCCGACCCGGAGTTCCCGGGCCTCGCCGACCCGGCCCCGATGCCCGAGGTCGACCACTGGGATCCGGCCACCGCCTCCGCCTCGCCGGATCAGCGGGCCGAGGTGGTGGCCGACTTCGTGGCCGCCGGACCAGGCCTGGAGGCGGCGGGCTACTGCTCCACCGACAGCGACGTGCACGTGGTGCGCTCCACCAGCGGGATCCGCGGTGCCAGCCGCTCCACGATGGCCCAGGTCGACGCCATCCACCGCGCCGCGGCGACCGAGGGGCCGCCCACCGACGGCTACGGCCAGACCACCTCTGTGCGCCTCGGCGACCTCGACGGCACCCGGGTGGGGGAGGTGGCGGCGGCCAAGGCCACCGCTGGCGTCGATCCCATCGAGCTCGAGCCCGGCACCTACGAGGTGGTCCTCGAGGCCCGGGCGGTGGCGTCGATGCTGCTGTTCCCGGCGTGGCTCGGCTTCAACGGCAAGGCCCATGCCGACGGCACCAGCTTCGTCCACCTGGGCGAGCAGCAGTTCGACGAGCGGATCCACCTCTTCGACGACGCCACCGACCCGCGTGCGCTGGGCCGGCCCTACGACGCCGAGGGCACGCCCAAGCGCCGGGTCGAGCTCGTCACCGCCGGCACCACCGTGGGCCTGGTCCACGACCGTCGCAGCGCTCGCCTGGCGGGCACCGAGTCCACCGGCAGCTCGATCGGTTCGGAGGCCTTTGGGGGCTATCCCGGCGACCTGTTCCTCGACGGCGGCGACCAGTCGCTCGCCGAGCTGATCGCCGGCGTGGACCGGGGCCTGCTGGTCACCGACTTCTGGTACAACCGGATCCTCGACCCCAAGACCCAGGTGGTCACCGGCCTCACCCGCAACGGGCTGTTCCTCATCGAGGGCGGCCAGATCACCCGCCCCGTCGAGAACCTCCGCTACACGCAGTCGGTGGTGGCCGCCCTGGGCCCCGGCCACGTGCTCGGGATCGGCTCCGACGCGCAGCTGGTGGGCAACGAAGGCGGCATCGTCCACGTGCCCAGCCTCCGCCTCGGCGCCTGGGCCTTCACCGGCAACGCCAAGGGCTGACCCCGCCCCCAGGGCCCCGCCCACGGGGTGGGGTGGGTCAGGCGGGGGTGGTGACGGGCTCGGCCGCCGCTCGGCGGACCTGGTGGCGCAGGCGGCGCTGGGCCCAGAAGCCGGTGACGGCGAGGAGTGCGGCCGCCGCGAAGGCGCCGCGCTCCGAGCTGAGGGCCACGACCACCCCGAGCACCGGCGCGCCCAGGCCCTGTGACAGGTCGAAGAAGAGCGAGAAGGTGCCCACGGCCTGGCTCCGCTCGTGCTCGGGCACGTGCTCCAGCGTGGCGGCGAAGAGGGCCGGGAACAGCAGCGACATGCCGACGCCGAGCGAGGCGGCCGCCACCCACACGGCCGCCACCGACGGCCACGCGGCCAGGATGCCCGAGCCGAAGGCCACGGCAAGGAGGGCGATGGTGGACGCGCGCTGCCAGCCGAGCCGGTCGGGGAGCTTGGCGCCGAAGATGCGCACGGCCAGCACCATCCCGGCGTAGGCGAAGAAGACGGGGCCGGTGTCCTCGAGGCCGATGGTGGGGCCGTAGACGGCCAGGAAGGCCGCAAAGCCGGTGAAGGGGATGAGGCCGAGCAGCAGCACCAGGCCGGGCCCGAGCGCGGCCCGGTGCAGCAGGGTGGTGGGCCGGGGCTGGTCGGCGGGTGCGCGTGTGTGGGGTGTGCCCAGCCCGAGGACCGCGGCGACGAGCGCCGCAGCACCGGCGGCCAGCCACACCTCGTGGTAGCCGTAGGCGTCGGCGATGCGCTCGCCGATGGCGGGACCGAAGGCGAGGCCGCTGTAGAGCGCAACGCTGAAGTACGACGCTGCCTCGCCCCGGCGGTGGGCGGGCGCCAGGTCCTGCACCGCGGTGGCGGCTCCCACGAACACGGCGGCCTCGCCGAGGCCCGTGACGAGCCGGATGGCCACCAGCGGCCCGACGGTGTCGACCTGGGTGTAGGCGAGGGTGGCCAGGCCCACCAGGAGGGCGCCGCCGCTCAGCAGCACGCGGCGGCCGTAGCGGTCGCCGATGCGCCCGGCCCAGGGGCGGACGATCGCCGCCGACACGGCGAAGGAGCCCACCACCAGCCCCACCGCGAAGCCGTCGCCGCCCAGCTCGTCGGTGACGTACCGGGGCAGGGTGGGCAGCAGCGAGCCCAGCGACAGGAAGTAGGCGAAGGTGGCCAGCGTGACGATGAAGAACCGCCCCGTCACCAGCCGCGGCGGCCGGCTGCCGACAGGCGGGTCGAGCTCGGCCACGGCGGGATCGGTCACAAGAGGGTGCAACCGACCCGGGGCCCCATCCCTTCCCCGGTCCTGCTAGCAAGGCCGCATGGAGATCCGTGAGCTGGCCACCGGCCTGAAGTTCCCGGAGGGTCCGGTGGCCCTCCACGACGGCGACGTGCTGCTGGTGGAGATCGCCCGCGGCACCCTCACCAAGGTGGCCGCCGACGGTCGGCTCGACATCATGGCCAACCTGGGCGGCGGCCCCAATGGCGCCGCCCTCGGTCCCGACGGCGCCGTGTACATCACCAACAACGGCGGCTGCTTCAGCTGGGACTCCGTGGCCGGTCTCACGCTCCCGGGCGCCGTCCCGCCCACCTGGAAGGGCGGATCCATCCAGCGGGTCGACCTCATCACGGGCGCGGTGTCGACGCTCTACACCGAGTCGTCGTCAGGGCCGCTGCGGGCCCCCAACGACCTCGTGTTCGACGGTCACGGCGGCTTCTGGTTCACCGACCACGGGGTGCGCCTCGATCGCACCAGCGACCGCACCGGCATCCACTACGCCCTGGCCGACGGGTCGAGCTGCCGCGAGGTGATCTTCCCCCTCGACGCTCCCAACGGCATCGGGCTGTCGCCCGACGGCACCCGGCTCTACGCCGCCGAGACCCACACCGGCCGCGTGTTCTGGTGGGCCCTGTCGGGTCCGGGCGAGGTGGCCGACCCCGGTCCCGTCGGCAACGGCGGTCAGCTGCTGGCCGGCCTGCCGGGGCTGCAGCTCCTCGACAGCCTCGCCGTCGACGGCGAGGGCTGGGTGTGCGTGGGCACGCTGGTCAACGGCGGCATCACCGCCATCAGCCCCGACGGCGCCACCGTGGAGCACATCGCGCTGCCCGATCCGCTGGTCACCAACATCTGCTTCGGTGGCGACGGCCTCCGCACCGCCTACGCCACGCTGTCGGGCACGGGCGCACTGGTGAGCTTCGAGTGGCCCCGGCAGGGCCTGCGCCTCCACCACGCCCTGTAGAGCGCGCGGCCTGCGGCCGCGCCACCGTCAGTCGAGGAAGGCCGCCGCGTCGAGGTCGAGGCTGGCCGTGAAGGCCCGCACGGCCATGGCGGTGACGAGCTGCCGCCCCCGCTCGTTGGCTGGGTCCATCGCTCCCATGCTGCTCACCGGGTACACCGTGGTGCCCAGCGCGGCGCGGCGGTACTGCTCCCACGCCAGCTCGACCGGGTAGTCGGACAGATCGGTCCCGGCTTCCCGGCGGACGGTGGTCACCAGCTCGTCGTGCCAGGCACCCACCAGCTGGCGCTCGTGGGCCCGGCGCTCCTCGACCTCCAGCGACTGGCACAAGAAGTACGCCACGTCGGTGATCGCTGGCCCTCGATAGGCGATCTGCCAGTCGAGCACCGCCACCTCGTCGTCGGGGTTGGCCGGGTGGGCCCGGTCGTCGAACATCAGGTTGTCGCCCCGGAAGTCGCCGTGGCAGATGGTGACCGGCGCCTCGGCGATCCCTTGGTGCAGGAGGTCTTCGAAGACCTGCTGCACCCGCTCGCCGAGGGCGAGCGCCCCATCGGGCAGCGCATCGCCGATGCGCTCGACGAACAGCGGCCAGGCATCGCGGTACTGCTGGCCCGCAGCCAGGTTGACCGGATCGTCGAGCCTCGGCATCCACTCGAGCCCGTCGAGAGATGCTGCGCCCCACCACGTGCCGTGCACCCGGGCGAGGGCCCGCAGCGCGCTGGCCGCTCGCGCGCCGCTCAAGCCGGCCACCTGGCTGATCATCGTGCGGTCGCCGAGGTCCTCGAGCAGCAGCCCGAACGCCCCGCCGTCGACGTCGACGTGGTTCCAGTAGCACCGGGGCGTGCGCACCGGCACCTTGTCGGCCAGCTGCTGGTAGAAGTGGCCCTCCCGCTCGTAGAAGCGGAAGTGGTCGCCCACGGCCCGGTTCTCCGGGTACTGCGACGGGATCTTGAGGATCACGGTGCCGGGGGCGGCGGTGGCCGGACCCTCGTAGCGGAGCTGGAGCCGGGCCAGCTGGCCCACGATGCCCACCCCTTCGCCGATGGCATCGTGCTCCACCTCGGCCACGCGGGTGGTGGAGCCGATCAGCCCGCCCTCCCGCAGTGCGCCGGTCACGAACGCCGCATCGGCATCGTGCGTGGTCGCAGGTACCTGCAGCATCGGCCCACCCCCCGGTTCACCCTCTGCTTGGCTCACCATGACGGGTCGCCCGGGCTCGCGCAAGGGTTCGGTCTGCGGGCAGGGGCACCGGTACCCTTGCCGGCATGGCTGGGCCCCGCACCTTCTTCGTGGAGACGCTCGGCTGCCCGAAGAACCAGGTCGACTCCGACAAGCTGGTCGGCACCTTCCTGGCCGACGGCATGGCGCCCGCCGCCGACGCCGAGACGGCCGACCTCGTGGTGGTCAACACCTGTGCGTTCATCGAGGACGCCCGACAGGAGTCGATCGACGTGGTGCTGGCCCTGGCCGACCGCAAGGCCGACCACGCCGAGCTGGTGGTCACCGGCTGCATGGCCGAGCGCTACGGCACCGAGCTGGCCGAGGCGCTCCCCGAAGCCGACGCCGTGACCGGCTTCGGCGTGCCGGTCACCCTGGGCCGCAAGCCCAGCGGTGCCGCGGTACCCAGCTTCGACCTGCTCAACCTGCCCCGGCCCGCCGCCTCGGCCCCGTGGGCCTACGTGAAGGTGGCGGAGGGCTGCGACAAGGCCTGCGGGTTCTGTGCCATCCCGAGCTTCCGTGGCCCGCAGCGGTCACGCTCGGTGGAGCAGGTGCTCACCGAGGTGGACCAGCTGGTGGCCGGGGGCGCCCGCGAGGTGGTGCTGGTGGCCCAGGACCTGGCCAGCTACGGCCGCGACCAGGGGGTGGGCACGAAGTCGCTGGTGCCCCTCGTGGAGGCGGTGGCCGAACGGATCGACCGGGTGCGGCTGCTCTACCTCTACCCGTCCGACCTCACCGACCGGCTGATCGACGCCATCGTGGCCACCGGCGTGCCCTACTTCGACCTGTCGCTGCAGCACGTGTCGGCACCCCTGGTGCGCCGGATGCGGCGCTGGGGCGACGGCGACCGCTTCCTGGCCCGCATCCAGGACATCCGCGCCAGAGCCCCCGAGGCCGCCTTCCGGTCGAACTTCATCGTGGGCTACCCCGGCGAGACAGAGGCCGACCACGACCTGCTCCTCCAGTTCGTCGTCGCCGCCCAGCTCGACTGGTGCGGGTTCTTCGCCTACTCCCGCGAGGACGGCACCCATGCGGCTGGCCTCGACGGCGATGTGCCCCGTCCGCTCATGGACGAGCGCCTGGCCGAGCTCCGCGAGCTCCAAGACCGCATCACCGCCGCCCGCCGCGACGAGCTGGTGGGCGACGTGGTGGAGGTGCTGGTCGATGCGCCCGGCGTGGCTCGCAGCCACCGGGAGGCCCCAGAGATCGACGGCATCATCAGCGTCCCCGGCACCCTGGCGGTGGGGGAGCTGACCACGGTGCGGGTCACCGGCGCCCAGGGTCCCGACCTCACCGCCGAGCCGCTGGTGCTGGTGCCGCGGTGACCAGCCAGTTCGGCCCCTCCGCGCTGGCCACTCCGGCCAACCTGCTCACGATCGCCCGGTTGGTGCTCACCGTGCCCCTGCTGGTGATGGTGGTCGACACCGGGGCCACGTGGCCGGCCGTGGTGCTCTGGGTGGTCCTGTGCGTCACCGACGGCATCGACGGCCACCTCGCCCGCCGCCATGGCACCACCCGCTCGGGTGCCTTCCTCGACCCGCTGGCCGACAAGGTGCTGGTCCTGGGCACCCTGGTGGCGCTGGTGGCCAACGGCACCTTCTGGTGGCTGCCGGTGGCCGTGATCGCTGTGCGGGAGCTCGGCATCCAGGGGCTCCGCTCCTACTGGGGGCAGCGGGGCCTGGCCATCCCGGCCAGCGGGCTGGCCAAGGCCAAGACCGTGGTGCAGGAGGTGGCGGTGGGCTTCGGGCTCCTGCCGCTCACGGCCGACGACGCCACCTGGGTGGCCACATCGATCCTGTGGGTGGCGCTCGTGCTCACCGTGGTGAGCGGCGGCCAGTACCTGGTAGAGGGACGGCGGGCCGTCACCACCGCCGGCTCGCGCTAGACCTGCTCCATGCGCTGCGAGGTGGTGGCCATCGGCACCGAGCTGCTGCTCGGCCAGATCGTCGACACGAACTCCTCGTGGATCGGTGAGCAGCTCGCCATCACCGGGATCGACCACCTCCGGCAGACCAAGGTGGGCGACAACCTCGACCGCATCGTGGCCGTGCTGGAGGAGGCCCTCGACCGGGCCGATGCCGTGATCACCTGCGGCGGCCTGGGCCCCACCCAGGACGACATCACCCGCGAGGCCATCGCTCGGGTGATGGGCGTGGGCCTGGTGCGCCACGACGACGTGGCCGAGCGGATCCGGGCCATCTTCGCCGACCGGGGCCGGGTGATGGCCGAGAGCAACCTGCGCCAGGCCGACGTGCCTGAGGGCGCCACCGTGATCGAGCAGCGCACCGGCACCGCTCCGGGTCTGCTGTGCCCGGTGGGCGACAAGGTGATCTACGCCGTGCCCGGCGTGCCCTGGGAGATGAAGGAGATGCTCGAGCGGGCCGTGCTGCCCGACCTGGCCGCCCGCTCCGGCCATCGGCAGGTGATCGCCAGCCGCGTGCTGCGCACGTGGGGCGAGAGCGAGTCGCGCCTCTCCGAGCTGCTGGCGCCGCGGATCGAGGCCCTCGACGCCGGTGGCAACACCACGCTGGCCTTCCTGGCCAGCGGCATCGAGGGGATCAAGGTGCGCCTCACGGCTCGAGGCTCGTCGGAGGAGGAGACCGCCGGCCTCCTCGACGCCGAGGAGGCCGAGGTGCGCTCGGTGCTCGGGCCTCTCGTGTTCTCCAGCGAGGACCTCCCCATGGAGGCCGAGGTGGGCCGCCTGCTCCGCGACCGCGGCCTCACGCTGGCGGTGGCCGAGTCGCTCACGGGAGGGTTGGTGGCGTCCCGCGTGGTGTCGGTGCCGGGCGCCAGCGAGTGGTTCAAGGGCGGCGTGGTCGCCTACGACAGCCAGGTGAAGCTCGACCTCCTCGGGGTGCCCGCCGGCCCCGTCGTGAGCGAGGCGGCGGTCCTGGCCATGGCCGACGGCGTGCGCCACCTCCTCGGGGCCGACGTGGGCCTGGCCACCACCGGTGTGGCCGGTCCGGCCGAGCAGGAGGGTCAGCCGCCCGGGACTGTGTGGCTCGGCGTGGCCCTGGGCGACCGGGTGGAGGCCACCCTCGTGCGATTGCCCGGCGACCGGGAGCGGGTGCGCCACATGAGCGTGATCTCGCTCATGGACAAGCTCCGCCACCGCCTCGCGGACCTCTGAGGTCGCACGAGAGCGGTTCGCCGTCGCCCCCGCGGATCAGGCCGTGGGGGACGGCGAGTGCCGGTCGAGGAACCGGTCGAGCCGGTCGGCGATGAGGTCGGTGTGGCTCGTCACGACGGCGTGGCCGGCGCCTTCGATGTGCTCGACGGAGGCGTGCGGCACGTGCTCGTCGATGCGAGCCTGCACCCGGTCCGGTGGGAACACCTCGCTCTTCGCCCCGAGCACGACGCACACCGGGGCGGCGATGGACTCGAGCTGGGCATCGGTGAGCGGCTCTGGCCGCAGGAGGCGGGAGCGGTGGTTGCGCTGCGCGAAGAACGAGAGGCGCAGCACCCTCGGATCCTCGAGGATCGGGGTACGGAGCGCTCGAGCAGCCCAGGCTCTCGGCCGGGCCGGGAGCAGCGAGGCCACCAGCAGGCTCATGCCCCACGCCATGAAGCGGACCATGCGCACCCGCTCGATCCCGGCGGGGTCGATCAGGAACAGCGACGCCACGAGCTCGGGCCGGCGGGCGGCGAGGTTCAGTGCGAGGAAGCCCCCGTACGACATGCCGACCACGTGCACGCGCTCGAGGCCTAGGCCCGCCATGGTCTCCACCAGCCACTCCGCCAGGTGCTCAGCGCCTTCGATGGCCACCTCCTGATGGCTGTCACCCACGTCGCCGATGGTGTCGACGGCGTACATGAGCCGGCGCTGGCGCTGGTCGGCGAAGGCGGCCCACATGAGCGACGTGCCGGCCGTCCCGTGGAGGAACAGGACCGGTTCGCCGTCGCCGGGCCATCGGTAGGCCCGCGTCGTCCCGAGGCGGGTGGGGACGTCGATCGCCTCGGGGTGCTCGGTCAGCAGCTCGTCGGCGAGCTCGGTGGCCATCGTGCGGAAGCGGGCCTCGGCCTCGGCACTCTTCCACTCGCTGAGGTGCACCTTCGGTTTCATGATACGTGTGTACCATCAACCGGGTGCCGAAGCGAGTGGATCATCGAGCCCGTCGCCGGCAGATCACCGACGCCGTGTGCCGCATCACGGTGAAGGGAGGCCTGGGCGCGGCGACCTTCCGGGAGGTCGCCGCCGAGGCCGGCGTCTCCGTGCGGCTCGTGCAGTACTACTTCGGCACCAAGGACCAGCTCCTGCTGGTGACCCAACGGCACGTGGCCGAGCGAGCGACCATCCGTTCCATGCAGATGGTCGAGGCCGCCGAAGCGACACCACGAGCTGGTCTGCGAGCCGTGCTCGGTTCGTTCATCCCGACCGACGACGCCAGCCGGGAGAACATGATCGTGTTCGTCGCGCTCCACACGGCCGCCCTCGTCGACCCGAGCCTCGCTCGGGAGGAGACCCGGGAGGTGCCCGATGCCCTCCACCGTGCCGTCCGCACACGACTCGAGCAGGCGGACCTCCGTACGGGCGTCGACGCCGACCTCGAGGCGACCATCCTCGTGAGCGCGGTGCCCAGCCTGGCCCAGTCCGTGCTCGACGACATGATCACATCCGAGCGCGCCCTCCAGATCCTCGACTACGCCCTCGACCGAGCGCTCACCTGAGCGCAGCCGTCCGCCCGAGCCGATGAGCTGGAAGCGCTGAGCTTCCAGCCGGCCCGCCCGCCGAAGTTCCCTCATCGACCGAGGATCGACGCGTCGAGCGGGCAGCGCAGGCACCATGTCCGGGTGGATGCACAGGTGATCGACTACTACGCCGCCCCGGGGCCGCTGACGGAGCTGGACACGGAGCAGGCCGAGATGATCCGCCGGCTCGGTCTCGATCCCGAAGGTCTCTGCCGCGCCGCTCAAGGCCTCCTGATCTCCCCCCTCGACGCCATCGGCGCTGGGCTGTCCGAGCAGCGCATGGCCGAGCGCAACACGCGGCCAGCCTCCATGCTGCTGTCGAGGGCGCTCGAGCTCGACCCTGGCGTCGCGCTCGATCAACCGCGACGAGGCGACCTCCGCGTCGTGGGGACGTGCCGGCACTTCGCCGTCATGGCGACCGCCTTCCTGCGGGCGTGCGACGTCCCGGCCCGAGCGCGGTGCGGCTTCGCGGCCTACTTCGTCCCACCGAAGAAGGTGGACCACTGGATCGTCGAGCACTGGTCCGCCGCAGATCGGCGTTGGGTCCGGATCGACCCCGAGTACGTCGGCCGAGCGACCCCAGCCTCGGCCCGCCCCGACGACCTCCAGCCCGGCGAGTTCCTCACCGCCGGCGAGGCATGGCGGCTCCTGCGAGCCGGGCACGACGACCCTGCGGACTTCGGCGTCTTCGGCACCGAGAACTGGGGCGTCGGGGAGGTGCGAGGCAACGCGATGAGAGACCTCGCCAGCCTCGCCCACAAGGTCGAGATGCTCCCCTGGGACGAGTGGGGACCGATGGAGGACTCCTACCTGGGCAACACCGGCGATGAGTTCGACCGGTTGGTCGACGATCTTGCCGCCGCAACCCATCACCCCGATCCGCCCAGGTTGCACCACATCTACGAGCATCTCGCCGTACCCGCATCCATGATCCGTTGAGGCAGACCAGGCGAGGGCCCTTGGGTCAGGAGTGGAACGTCGCGACGAGGTGTGCCTGTGAGTCGGTCTCGACGGCCTTGTAGCAGTAGCTGGCTCGTACCCACGCCAGGGCCTCGTTGGCGGGAGTGCCGGAAAGGACGGCGAGGCAAGCGAGTGCGCTTCCGGTTCGACCGTGGCCCCCGAGACATCCAACCTCGACCCGCTCGCCCCTGCGGGAGCGGTCGAGAAGATCGGTGAGTGCTCCGCGCAGCGCGTCGAGATCCTTCGGAACGTCGAAGTCTGGCCAGTCGAAGTGCTCGTGAGGCCAGGGCGGATCCCACCTCTCGTCGAGGTACAGCCCGAAGCTCGGCGCGACCTCTCGTACGTAGGGATCATCGCCCAGGAAGCGGACACCCATGACCGTCG
>JBPPMN010000190.1:0-41448 GCA_051306055.1 Acidimicrobiales bacterium | reverse complement strand
ACCCACGCGCGCCGCCCTGCCCCCATCACCCGACCCTCCATCGTGGCCCCTCGGGCCGGACGGCCCCAGCGCCGTCCGATCCAGGAGTCGTCACCTAGGTTCGACACGCGTCGGCTGGCTCCCTGCCACCACCCGAGATGTCATCGGGAGGCCGGATAGGGTCCGCTCGATGCCCCCCGTCCCACCCGTCGACCTCGAGTCGGCCATGACCCTGGCCCTCAGCGAAGCCCGCGCCGCCGCAGAGGGGGGCGATGTGCCGGTGGGCGCCGTGGTCGTGGTCGACGGCGAGGTCGTGGCCCAGGCCGGCAACCGCCGTGAGCGCGACGGCGACCCCACCGCCCACGCCGAGGTCCTGGCGCTGCGGGCGGCGGCCCAGGCGGTGGGGTCCTGGCGGCTCGACGGCGCCACCCTGGTGGTCACGCTCGAACCGTGCCCGATGTGTGCGGGGGCGCTGGTGAACGCCCGGGTGGCCACCGTGGCCTTCGGAGCCGCCAACACCGACAACGGTGCCTGCGGCACGCTCTACAACCTGTGCGTCGACCCCCGCCTCAACCACGAGGTGGAGGTCGTGCCGGGCGTGCTGGCCCACGAGGCCGCCGCCCTGCTGCAGTCGTTCTTCGGCGCCCGCCGTCCCTGATCCCCATTTCAGGCCGTGGCGGACGACCTGTAACGTGATCGACGGAGAGCTGCCAGAGCGGACGAATGGGACGGTCTCGAAAACCGTTGTGGGTTTCGGCTCACCGTGGGTTCGAATCCCACGCTCTCCGCCACTAGAGCCCAGGTCAGACAGGGTGGAGACGTGTTCAGCGGCTCAACCTCGGGACGACCAGGCCGAAGGATCGAGAGGTCCGTACCTCACCGGTACCACTGGTGGAGGGCCCTGCCGGCCAGTGATGGTCGGCAGGGGCCACGCTGGGGGCTGAGCGCCGTGCACGAGGGCCAGCGCTTCGACGCCGCCTCAGGCGAGCCCATCAGCTGGCTCGAGCACGACGGGGCGCCACATCCCTAGCAAGGCGATCCGCGACCGGCGAAGCCGCCACCGTCACGCCGCCCTCTGCCTCGCCACCACCGTGTTGATCATCGGTCGGCTCCTCGACTGGCGACACCGCTGGAGCCAGCGTGACACCCATCCGCTCGGGTCCCAAGCCGATCTGCACCACGTCACGGGACGCCAACCCTGGACCACTGCAGGGAGGTCAGCTCACGGTACGGTGGCCGCCATGCGTGGGTGGGCGCTCGTTCTTGCGTTGGTGGCGGCTGCCTGCGCCGGCGACAGTTCGGGGCCGTTCGAGCCGGTTGCTGGGGGCGCGCTCGCGCCGGAGGGGTTCGCCGATGAGGTCGCGGAGGCGACCGCTGACGTAGGGGAGCTGCGGCTGCGGATCGAGGCGTCCGGTGGCTTCTCGCTCGAGGGCGAGGGCGTCGTTGACGTTGGTGACGACACGGCGACGGTGAGGTTCGCCTTGACGCAGAACGGCCGCGAAGAGCGCTGGGAGGACCGGTATGCCGGGGGCGAGATGACGGAGCTCGATCTCGATGACCCGGGCGAAGGTAGCCGGGTTGTCGACGGCTCGGGCGGTGGGCCGCTCGTGCTGCCAAACGCCACCTCGGTCGATGAGGCACCCGATCTGCGGACGGCGATCAGAGCCTCGCTCGAAGTCGCCGGACTGCGTGATTCTGATGTGGACGGAAGTCCGGACGCCACCACGTGCTACGCCGCGGTGAGCAACGACGGCTACCGGCAGCGCATCGAGGCATGTGTTGATGGCGGACTCGTACTGCGGTTCATGCGGACCGTCATTGAGAGCAGCTCTGGAGGTCTCATCGGGACGATGACGATGCGATTCGAGTCTCCCGCGGTCCCATAGCTGCTGCAGCGTGGTCGATCGCAGCGAACACCCTCGCTGAACGCCTGCAGCGACTTCGAGACGCCGGCATCGTCGCTCGCGTGCGAGACTCCGACGATGGTCGCCGCTGGATCTACGTGCCGCGCCGCCCGGCGATCGAGCTGATTCCCGTGCTGGTCGACCTGACGATCTGGGGCATCGCCAACACCGCCGTCGAGGTTCCGCCAGCCCAGGCAGGGGCAGCCGAGCATCGTGACGTACTGATCGCCCAGATAACCGAGCAGGCGAACTCCCGGCTCGTCGATTGAACCGACGGTGCGCGACGTCGCCCGCCTCCCGCATCGACGGCGCACTCGCGGGCTCGTCATCGACGATCTCGTTCCCGAGTCACGGCGGCGTCGATGAGGACGTCACCGAGCTCGCCGCGTCGATCGCCCGGAACGAGGCACCGACGGCGACCAGGCCGGCGAGGGTGCGCACGGCGTGGAGAGCCAGCCAACGGTTGAGCTCGGTGGTGGCCTCGTCGGAGGTGAAGTCGCCGGTCCAGATCCGGATGTTCGCGGGAAGGTCGTACGCGAGCGTGATCAGGACCGAGCATTACGACCTGGCGCTCGCCCGCTGGGCCTTCGAGCCCTGCTGAGCCTTTGCGCGGGTCGGGTCATGCGGTCCCTCGGCCGGCGCGACGTGGCAGCTCAGTCGTGATGGCTTCTTGCCGCGTCACCCGGTCGGAGCTGCCGGGGTCGATGCGGGTTCAGCGCAGGTGCCGTACGACGATCGCGGCTGCGGCCGTCCGGGTCTCGGCGTCGAGCGCGACGAAGATCCGCTGTAGGTGCTTCTTCACTGTGCCAACCGAGATGCTGAGCGTCTCAGCGATCTGTTGGTTGGTCGCGCCGGTGCTGAGCTGCGCCGCCACCTGTCGCTCACGCGGGCTGAGGCCGAGCGAGGCGAGGCTGGAGGTGTCGGCCACGGCCCGCCTGATCGTCCCGGCGGGACGGACGAACACGACGTGAGGCGGGACGGCGGCCGGAGCGACGACGACGGCGACGCGCGCGCCTTGCCATTCGACGTCCTCGGGATCGGTCGGTGCGAGCCTGCCGCCGCGTCGGTCGCCGACGGTCCGGCGGAGGATGGTGCGGATGATCGACGCGATCTCGTCATGTTCCGAGTCCGTTCCGACCGGTCCGTCGATGATCCGTCCGTGGTCGTCGGCGAGCATCGAACGCCAGCCCTGTTGATTGAGCATCGTGCGCATCGCTGTCCGCTCACTTGTGGAGCCGAGCATGGCGCCGATCTGTCGACCCACCAGGGTCAGCAGGTCGCGGTCGCGTTGGTCGAACGGCTCGCGGGTTCGATTCAGCGCGAGCCCGGCGACGGTGCCCGGAGGGCTCGGGAGGCGCACGACCATCTGCTGCGTGACGCCGAGCGGGACGTACAGCCCTTGGTAGAGCGCCCCGTCGCGCCAGCTCGGATCGACTTCGACATCGGTCCAGGTGAGTGCTCGTGTGTCGCCTGTTCGCTCGAAGTGGCGCGCCAGCGGGTTCTCGTGCCAGTGCTGGATCAGCACCGCGTTGAGCCGATCGAACTCCGCGGAGGCGATCTCGGGCCGCAACATCGCGGAGACGGACCCCGTGGTCATCCAGTTGAACGACGCCATGTCGTTCGGGATCAGGTCAGCGAGGCCGCGGAGTGTCTGCGCCATCAGATCGTCGGGGTGGGCGGCGAGATCGAGCTCCCGGAGCGTCCCGAGGACCGCGTCGACATCAGCGATCGGCAAGCGGCCATCCACCTGGCGAGCGTAGTTCGCTACCTCCTATGGCCCATTGCGGCGGGCGCCCGGCCCGGCGACGCTCCCCGAATGAATTCGTCTCGGCTCCGCTGGAAGATCGCAATCGCCACCCTCCTGTTCGTTGCGGCGTGTGGTGGCGACGACGCCGGCGACAGTGCTGCCCCGGACGAGACCTCCGCCGACGTGCGCGACTCGGCGCCGGGCACCATCGAACCCGAATCCTCCTCGGTGCCCAGCTCCTCCGGGACGCCGGAGTCGGCGGGCGAGGCATGCAGGTTGCTCGATGATGCGTTCCTCGCCGAGACGTTCGCCGGCCAAACCGGCACCTTCGGCGATCCGTACCAGTTCAGCACTGGCGTCGGCTCGCCGGATGGCCTCATGTGCACGTGGAACGACGGCTCGACGGGTCTGTCGTTGCGGCTGACCCTGGAGGACGCGGCCTCGGCTGAGACCGAAGACCACACGGACCGGGCCTACAACATCGATGTCGAGCCGATCGTGGAGCCACAGGACGGGCCCGGCGAGAAGGCCGTGCTGCTCGTCGATCAGGCGGTCGAAGACCTCGGCGGCGGCAGCTTCCCCTATGGGTACTTCTTCGTCGACGGCGATGTCGCCGTGTTCATCGAGACCGTCGGTCTGGACATCGGCGCAGATGGCTTGCGGAAGCTGGCTGACGAGGCCTCGGCTCGCCTCGCCAGCAGCTGACCCTTGACGCGGCTGGTCGCTCTCGGGCCAGTCCTGGCCCGCCCAACGAACCCCCGCCGTGTGGATCAGTTGGTCCCCTCGCAGCCAGGAACCGCCTCTAGCCTTTCCTGATGCGACGCGGTGGACCTCACAGCATGATCGGGAGCGACCCCGCCGCTGTCGCGGGCGCTCGGCTGAGCCGAGGATCGGTGGCGCGGGTGTGGCGCTTCGCCCGGCCCTACCGCCGCCTGCTGGGCGGGTTCCTCGCCATCATCGTGGCGGCGTCGCTGATCAGCCTGGCCCCGCCGCTGCTGTTCCGGGAGATCCTCGACGACGCCATCCCCTCCGGCGACCGGGGCCTGCTCAACGTGCTGGCCGGCCTCATCGTGGCCGCCGCCCTCCTGGATGCGGCGTGCGCGCTGGGCGAGCGGTACCTGTCTTCGCGCATCGGTGAGGGCGTCATCTACGACCTCCGGGTGTCGCTGTTCGACCAGGTGCAGCGCATGCCCATGGCGTTCTTCACCCGAGCACAGACCGGAGCCCTCACCAGCCGGCTCAACAACGACGTGATGGGCGCGCAACGGGCGGTCACCGGCACCCTCGGGTCGGTCGTGTCCAACGTGGTCACCCTGGTGGCCAACGGCACCGCCATCGTCGTGCTCGAGTGGCGGTTCGCCGTGATCGCTCTGGTGCTGCTGCCGCTGTTCATCGTCCCGGCCAAGCGGGTCGGACGGACCCTGCAGGCGCTGACCCGTCGCCAGATGGACCTCAACGCGTCGATGAACACCACCATGACGGAGCGCTTCAACGTGTCGGGCGCCCTGCTGGTGAAGCTGTTCGGCCGCACCGACGAGGAGACCCGCGACTTCGCCCGCCGCGCCGACGGCGTGCGCACGGTCGGCATCCGGTCGGCCGTGTACGGCCGCACGTTCTTCGTGGCCCTCGGGCTGGTGGGGGCCCTGGCCACCGCCGCCGTGTACTGGATCGGGGGCCAGCTGGTGATCTCCGGCTCGCTGACGCCCGGCACGCTGGTGGCGCTGGCCGCCTTCGTGAGCCGCATCTACGGGCCGCTCACCCAGCTCACCAACGCGCGGGTCGACGTGATGACGGCCTTCGTCAGCTTCGAGCGGGTGTTCGAGGTGCTCGACGCGCCCAACCCGATCGTCGATCGCCCCGGAGCCGTCGACCTCGTCGCGCCGAAGGGGCGGGTCGAGCTCGAAGCCGTCAGCTTCGCCTACCCCACCGACAGCATCGTGCGCAGCCTGGAGGCCGAGGGCGTGGTGGTGGCCCCGCCGGCCGATCCCACCCTCGTGCTCCACGACCTGTCGGCCGCGATCGAACCGGGCCAGATGGTGGCGCTGGTGGGCCCGTCGGGAGCGGGGAAGACCACGCTCTCCCAGCTCGTGCCGCGCCTCTACGACGTCACCAGCGGTGCCGTGCGGATCGACGGCCTCGACGTGCGCGACCTCACCCAGGCCAGCCTGCGCGCCGCGGTGGGCGTGGTGAGCCAGGACGCCCACCTCTTCCACGACACCATCGGCAACAACCTGCGCTACGGCCGACCCGACGCCAGCGACGACGAGGTGTGGGCCGCCGCCCACGCCGCCCAGATCGGCACCCTCATCGACAGCCTGCCCGCCGGGCTGCACACGCTGGTGGGCGAGCGCGGCTACCGGCTCTCCGGTGGCGAGAAGCAGCGTCTCGCCATCGCCCGGATGCTCCTCAAGGACCCCGCCATCGTCATCCTCGACGAGGCCACCAGCCACCTCGACTCCGAGAACGAGCACCTCGTGCAGCAGGCGCTCGGCACCGCGCTGGCCGGGCGCACCAGCCTGGTGATCGCCCACCGGCTGTCCACCATCCAAGCGGCCGACAACATCCTGGTGCTCGAGGCCGGACACCTCGTGCAGCAGGGCACCCACGTGGAGCTGCTGGCCTCGGGTGGCCTGTACGCCGACCTCTACCGCACGCTCATGCGCGAAGAGGTGGCGGCGGCCGACTGAGCGCGACCACCTGGATCTGACGCCCCGTCAGGTCCACCGGTAGCGTCGACCGGCATGGACCTGCGGTTCAGCGCCGAGGACGAGACCTTCCGCGACGAGGTGCGCACGTTCCTCGAGGACTCGCTCCGAAGCGACTTCGCCGTCTGCCGTGGGCGCGGCGGTCCGGGTGACGACGACTGCCTCTTCGATGAGCGCCTGGCCTGGGAGCGGCACCTCGGCGCCCACGGCTGGACGTGCGTGGCCTGGCCGAAGGAGCACGGCGGGCGGGGCCTGTCGCTGCACCAGCAGGTGGTCTACTTCGAGGAGTACGCCCGGGCTCGTGCTCCGGGACGCATCGGCCACATCGGCGAGACGCTGCTGGGCCCCACGCTCATCGCCTTCGGCACCGGCGCCCAGCGGGAGCGGTTCCTCCCCGGGATCGTGGCCGGCACCGAGCTGTGGTGCCAGGGCTACTCCGAGCCGGGCGCCGGCTCCGACCTGGCCAACATCCAGACCCGGGCCGGGCTGGTCGACGGCGCCTGGGTGATCGAGGGGCAGAAGGTGTGGACGAGCCAGGCGCATTGGGCCGACTGGTGCTTCGTGCTGGCCCGCACGAACCGCAACGCGGCCAAGCACAAGGGCATCTCCTACCTGCTGGTGCCCATGCGCCAGGACGGCGTGGAGATCCGGCCCATCCACCAGCTCACGGGTGACTCCGAGTTCAACGAAGTCTTCTTCAGCGGTGCCCGGGCCGACGCCGACGCCGTGGTGGGCGAGGTCGACGGCGGCTGGCGAGTGGCCATGGGCACCCTGGCCTTCGAGCGGGGCGCCTCCACCCTGGGCCAGAACCTCATGTTCCTCAACGAGTGGGACGAGGTGCTCGCCGTCGCCCAGCGCAACGGCCGCGTCGACGACCCGGTGGTGCGCCAGCGGCTCATGGACTGCTGGATCCGCCTGCGCCTGATGCGCCTGAACGCCATGCGGATCATGTCGGCCACCGTGGAGGCGCCTCCTGCCGCCATGGTCACGAAGCTGTTCTGGGCCACCCTGCACCGCGACCTCGGCGAGCTGGCCGTCGACGTGCTCGGCCCCGAGGCCACCCTGCGCACGGCCACCTTCCCCGACGGCTCGCCCGACTACAGCCGCCTGCAGCGCTTGTTCCTGTTCAGCCGCAGCGACACCATCTACGCCGGCACCAACCAGGTGCAGCGCAACATCATCGGCGAGCGAGCCCTCGCCCTCCCCAAGGAGCCCCAGCCCCAATGACACCGTTCTGTAGACGGAAGAGGACCCGAGCGGACAGGCGGCGCGCGTGGATCGGCGAGCCGGGGGCGCTCCGGGCAAGGACGCAGCAGTCGCCACCAGCCAGCGCCCTCATGGCGACCTGCGAGGACGCAGCCCGGGGCGTCATTCGGCCGCCGAGACACGTGCGCCTCCGCCTGTCCGCTCGGGTGCTGGGTCCGCTATCCGGCCATATGTGCCCACAGAACCCGTGGTGAGCGCGCCGACGCCGCCGGCGGGGCGGGACCTGCTGCGCGACAAGGTGGTGCTGGTCACCGCGGCGGCCGGGACGGGGATCGGCAACGCCACCGCTCGACGCTGCCTCGAGGAGGGCGCCACCGTGGTGCTCTCCGACGCGCACGAACGCCGTCTGGGCGAAGCGGCCGACGAGCTCGCCGAGCCCGCTGGCGGCACCCGGCCCCTCACCCTGGTGTGCGACGTCACCGTGGAGGAGCAGGTGCAGGCCATGGTGGACGGCACCGTGGCCGAGCACGGCCGCGTCGACGTGGTGGTCAACAACGCCGGCCTCGGTGGCACCGCCGAGCTGGTCGACATGACCGACGACCAGTGGCACAAGGTGCTCGACATCACCCTCACCGGCACCATGCGCTGCCTGCGCGCCACGCTGCGCCAGATGTACGACCAGCCCGGTGGCGGCGTGGTCGTCAACAACGCCTCCGTGCTCGGCTGGCGGGCCCAGGCCGGCCAGGCCCACTACGCGGCGGCCAAGGCCGGTGTGATGGCCCTCACCCGCTCCGCCGCCATCGAGGCCGCCCCCCACGGCGTGCGGGTGAACGCGGTGGCCCCGTCGCTGGCCATGCACGCCTTCCTGGCCAAGGTCACCACCAACGACCTCCTCGACGAGCTCACCCAGCGCGAGGCCTTCGGGCGCGCCGCCGAGCCCTGGGAGATCGCCACCGTGATCGCCTTCCTCGCCTCCGACTACTCCACCTACATGACCGGCGAGGTCGTGTCGGTCTCCAGCCAGCGAGCCTGACCGTGCCGACCACCTTCACCTCCTTCGACGACCTCCGCGCCGCGGTGGGAACCCACCTCGGGCACACCGACTGGGTGGAGGTCGATCAGGCCCGGGTCGACCTCTTCGCCGAGGCCACGGGCGACCACCAGTGGATCCACGTCGACGTCGAGCGGGCCACCGCCGAGAGCCCCTTCGGCGGGCCCATCGCCCACGGCTACCTCACGCTGGCGCTGTCGAACCTGTTCCTGCCCCAGCTGCTGGAGGTGCCGGCGGCGTCGAGCGGCGTCAACTACGGCACCGGCAAGGTGCGCTTCCCCGCACCCGTGCCGGTGGGCAGCCGCATCCGCGGCAGCGCCGAGATCACCGCCGTCGACGAGGTGACCGGCGGCCTGCAGACCACCATCACCATCACCGTGGAGGTCGAGGGCACCGAGAAGCCCGCCTGCGTCATCGAGTCCCTCACCCGCTGGCTCGCCTGAGAGCCCTCGCTTCTGTGTGCGCTGAGCACCGGCATGCGGTGATCCACGCACACAGAACCGGAGGGGTTGGGTGGGGTCATTCGGCGGGGAGGTAGCGGCCCTCGGACGTGTCGGCCTCCTCCAGGTTGGCCTTCGGGCTCGGTGACGAGCCCTCGCCGGCCGACAGCAGCCGCTCGAGCGCCCAGTAGAGGCCGTAGACGAGCGCCACCATGGTCGTGGCGTGGAGCAGCAGCGCCAGGGCGACGCCCGCGATGGCGCCCGCTCGCCACAGCCGGCCCCACAGCGCGGAGAGCGCCAGCGGGACGGCCACCGCCACCGCCGCGCCGCCCAGCACCTCGACCGGCCACGGGCGATCGCCCATCCAGGGCAGCACGTCGGCGATGTCGAGCAGGTCGAGCGTGGCCACCACGCCGAGCCCACCGATGAGGAGGAGGTGCCCCACCACGAGGGGCGCCCAGCGCCAGCGGGGGCAGAGGTCGACGAAGGCGGTGGCCAGGATCACCGCCGTCCACATGAGCCAACGACGCACCAGCGGGGTGCCCAGGCTGGCCATGGCGTCGCGCAGGATGCGGTCGGCCTCTTCTCGATCGACGTCGGGTCCGATGTGGCACTTGCCCTCGTCGGGCCGCACCACGAGCGCATCGTGCACCAGGACAGCCGGGAGGTGGGTGCCGAGGCCGGGGACCAGCCAGGCGAAGAACCACGGGATGGAGGCGAGATCGGTGCGGAAGGTGGCCACGTCGGCCGGCACCACGAAGGCCTCGGCGTGATCGGGGTCGCGGTAGCCGAGCTGGCGCAGCATCCGGAAGCGGGCGCCGTCGGGCTCGAGCTGCAGGACCATGGTGTCGCCGGTGGCCGGGTCGAAGAACCGCGACGGCTGGGTCGTATCGCTCACCATCGACCCATCGTCGCGCCAGTGGGCTCGGCCCGCCGAGGATCAGAGCAGGTCGAGGTCGCGCCGGTCGAGCGCCGGCGTGTGGGCCCAGTCGTCGGGCAGCGGCGGCGGCTCGAGGAGGTGCGGCTCGGGCACCCAGCCGAGCCAGTCGTCGCCCCACCAGCGCCGGCCAGCCTCGAGGTCGTCGCTGAGGTGCCGGCCCAGCGCGTGGATGGCCGGCACGGTGTCGGGCGAGAAGCGGCCCAGCGCGGCGCTGGCGGCCACCTGCTCCTCGTCCTTGAGCACCACCTCTCCCGACGGAAAGGCGATGAGGTCCAGCTCGAGGTCGAGCGAGTCGAACCCGATGGGCGTCCGGGCGAGGGGTGCCTGGATGTTGACGTACCAGCAGGTGAAGCTGCGCTCGGGGCCTGACCAGTGGTGCCAGACGGCGTAGGGGTCGCCGGCGCGCTGGAGGCCGAGCACGCCCTCCCCCACCCAGTGCGTGCGGCCGTCGTAGGGGTGGAGGCCGGTGGGCGTGGGCCAGTCGGCGCCCTCCCCGAAGCCGAAGGGCGCGCCCACCGGCTGGAACGTGACCAGGACCTCGCCGTCATCGGCGATCACGTGCTGGGGGTTGGCGAACCAGGGTCGCCCCTGCCACACCTCCCGCCGGACGATCACGTCGCCCGCCGCCCACGTCACGAGGGCCAGCCACCGTAGGGGACGGTGATGATCTCTAGGAAGTGGCCGGCGGGGTCGCACCAGTAGACGCCGCGGCCGCCGTCGTTGTGGTTGATCTCGCCCTGCCGCTCACGGCGGGGCTCCGGCCAGTGCTCGAGGCCCCACGCCTGGATCCGGCCGTAGATCTGGTCGAACTCCTCCTCGGAGACGAGGAAGGCGTAGTGCTGGGTGGTGAAGTCGCCAGGGCTGGTGATGAAGTCGAAGGTTGCGCCGTCGTCGAGCGGCACGGCCATGAACGGCGGGGCCGACTGCGGGGCCGGGAGGCCGAACACCTCGCTGAAGAACGTCGCCGAGGTCTGGGCATCGTGGGCGTGCACGATCGTGTGGTTGAAGCGGACGGCCATGCGCTCGATTGTCGCAAGGCCACCGCCGTCCTGCACTCATGATGCTTGACGTATATACGTATGACGTGTATCTATGGGAGCATGGACGAGAGGACGACGGCGCTGGAGCAGGCCGCCACCACCGATGCGCTGACCGGGCTCACCAACCGGAGCCACCTCAAGCTCGTGGTCGACGCCCTGCCGTCGGACCAACCGTTGGCGCTGGCGCTCATCGACGTCGACGGGTTCAAGGAGATCAACGACAGCCTCGGGCACGCCGTCGGCGACGAAGTGCTGGTCCGGCTGGCCAAGACGATCACGAAGAGCCTTCCCGCCGATGCGATCACGGGTCGCGTCGGCGGTGATGAGCTCCTGGTGGCCCTCCCCGAGCGCTCGGCCGAGAGCGCCCTCATCCTGCTGGAGGAGATCCGCACGTTCCTGGCCGAGCACACCATGCCCAAGGTCGGTCGTCCAGTCACCATCTCGGTGGGCGTGGCGGCTCGTCCACCTCATGGCACCACGTTCGACGAGCTGCTCCGTGCGGCCGACCAGGCCATGTACCGGGCCAAGGCTGAGGGGCGGGATCGGGTGGCCATGTACGTCGATGAGAAGATGGTGATGAAGTCGAACTACTACGACCGGGCGGCCCTGTCCCGCGTGGCCAAGCTGTCGGACAACACCGGCCGAACCGAGGCCAGCCTCCTGCGCGAAGCGCTCGACGACCTCTTCCTCAAGTACGCCGACGAGCTGTGACCGCCGACGACCTCTCGCTGATCGCACAGGTCGAGGCGCTTCGGGCCGAGCTCGATCGCGAACGTCACCTGGCCCGTCACGACCCGCTCACCGGAGCGTTGAACCGTCGCGGCGGCCTCGAGGCCATCGCCTCGCTGTCGCCGCCCTTCGCCATCGCCCTGGTGGACCTCGACCACTTCCGTCGGGTCAACCGGCTCCCGGGCCGGTGCGCCTCGACCAGGCCTGGTTCGCCCATCAACGGCTCAGGATGATGGACCTCGTCACCGACGTGGGCGAGGTCGACCTCGCGTTCGAGCCGGCCGCCTCAGGTGGGTACGAGGGGCTGGTGCCGAATCGGGTGATGATCCGGCTCGACGGCATCGACGTCCCCGTGGCCTCCCTCGAAGACATCGCCCGCTCGAAGCACGCCGTAGGCCGAGCCAAGGACTTCGAGAAGCTGCCCGCGATCGAGAAGGCGCTCCGCGACCGTCGCTGACCGCGGCTGTGGTCGATTCGTTCGCTGGGCGGACGTCTTGGACCAGGAACGTCGAGAGGTCGGGGTGGGATCAGGTGGTGAGGAGGACCGAGCTGCCGTGGCCGAAGAGGCCCTGGTTCACGGTGATGCCGGCGGTGGCGCCCTCCACCTGGCGGCCCTCGGCCTGCCCGCGGAGCTGCCAGGTGACCTCGCACACCTGGGCGATGGCCTGGGCGGGGACGGCCTCGCCGAAGCAGGCCAGGCCGCCGCTGGGGTTCACCGGGATGCGGCCGCCGAGGGTGGTCTCGCCGTCGTTGAGGAGCTTCTCGGCCTCGCCTTCCTTGCAGAGGCCGATGTTCTCGTACCAGTCGAGCTCGAGAGCGGTGGAGAGGTCGTAGACCTCGGCCAGCGAGAGGTCCTCGGGGCCGATGCCGCTCTCCTCGTAGGCACCCGCCGCGATCGAGTCGCGGAAGGTGAGCTCCGGCGGTGCCAGGGCGGCGGCGGAGTCGGTGGAGAAGTTGGGCATCTCGATCACGGTGTTCGGGAAGCGGGGCGACACGGTGGACACGGCCCGGATGCGCACCGGGTTGGTGGCGTGCTTGCGGGCGTAGTCCATCGAGGTGAGCACCACGGCGGCGGCGCCGTCGGAGGTGGCGCAGATCTCGAGCAGGCGCAGGGGGTCGGCCACCATCGGGCTGTTCAGCACCTCCTCCTCGGTCACCTCCTTGCGGTACCGGGCGTTGGGGTTGTGCAGGCCGTGGCGGGCGTTCTTCACCTTCACCTTGGCGAAGTCGGCGTCGGTGGCGCCGTAGAGGTCCATGCGGCGCCGCGCGTAGAGGGCGAAGTAGGTGGGGTTGGTGGCACCGAGGAGGCGGAAGCGCAGCCAGTCGGGGTCGTCCCAGCGCTCACCGGCCGTGGGGGCCAGGAAGCCCTTCGGGGTGGTGTCGGCGCCGACCACCAGGGCGACGTCGCACAGCCCGGCCAGGATGCGCGAGCGGGCGGTGTCGATGGCGGTCACCCCCGAGGCGCAGGCGGCGTACGACGACGCCAGGCGGGCGCCGTTCCAGCCGAGGGCCTGGGTGATGGTGGACGCCGCGACGTAGCCGGGGTAGCCGTTGCGCACGGTCTCGCCGCCGGCCACGAACTGCACGTCGCTCCAGGGCACGCCGGCGTCGTCGAGGGCGGCCAGCGCCGCCTCGATGCCGTACTCGTGGAACGGCCGGCCCCACTTGCCCCACTGGTGCATGCCCGCACCGAGCACGGCGACGCTCTCGGGAGCCGTCATGCCGCACCTCCCTCGACCGGCTTCCACCGGTACATCAGGTGGGTCACGCCCTCGATCTCGTAGACCGGCTCGACGACGAGCTCCACCGTGGCACCCACGGTGAGGTCGTCGACGCCGAAGCCGTCGGCCACTTGGCCGAGGATCACCATGGCCTCCTCCGCCAGCTCCACCGCGGCGATGGCGAAGGGCACGTGCTCGTCGCCGCTCGGGATGAACGGTGGCGGCGGCTGGTACTGGGCGTCGGTGTAGCTCCACACGGTGCCGGTGCGCGACAGCTCGACCTCGTCGAACTCGCGCCCGCGGCACTCAGGGCTGCGGCAGAAGCCGCTGGCCCGCGGGAAGAACACGGTGCCGCAGGTGGTGCAGCGGGTGCCCAGGAGGGCCGGCTGGTCGGTGGTGGTGAACCACCCCTCCACAGCAGGCACGGCAGTGGTCGTCATGTGCAGCTCCCGGGGCTCGGACCTGACGCACCGTCAGGAACGAGCCCCAGCATCGCGCACCTACTTGGCGGCGCGGAAGCCCACCTCGAGGTCGGCGAGGATGTCGTCGATGCTCTCGAGGCCGACCGAGAGGCGCACGAGGCCAGGCGAGACGCCGGTGGACTCCTGCTCCTCGGCGGTGAGCTGGCTGTGGGTGGTGCTGGCCGGGTGGATGGCCAGGCTGCGCACGTCGCCGATGTTGGCCACGTGGCTGTGGAGCTCGAGCGCCTCCACGAACCTCTGGCCCGCGTCCTTGCCGCCGGCGATCACGAACGCCGGCACGGAGCCGTAGCCCCGGCCCCGCCCGAGCCGCTCGGCCCGCTCGTGCCACTTCGACGAGGCCAGGCCGGCGAAGGCCACCGACTCGACCTGGGCGTGGCCCTCGAGGAACTCGACCACCTTGGCCGCGTTCTCGAAGTGCCGCTCCATCCGCAGGCTGAGCGTCTCGATGCCCTGCAGCAGCAGGAACGAGTTGAACGGGCTGATGGCCGGACCGAGGTCGCGCAGGAGCTGCACGCGGGCCTTGAGGATGAAGGCGCCGGGGCCGAGGGCCTCCCAGTACTTCAGGCCGTGGTAGCTGGCGTCGGCCTCGGTGAAGCCCGGGTGCCTGCCGCTGGCGCCGAAGTCGAACGAGCCGGCGTCGGCGATGATGCCGCCGATCGAGGTGCCGTGGCCGCCGAGGAACTTGGTGGCGGAGTGCACCACGATGTCGGCGCCCCACTCGAAGGGACGCACGAGGTAGGGCGTGGCGACGGTGTTGTCGACGATGAGCGGCACCTGGTTGTCGTGGGCCACGCCGCTCACGCCCTCGATGTCGAGGAAGTCGTTGCGCGGGTTGCCGATGCTCTCCGCGAAGAAGGCCTTCGTGTTGGGACGCACGGCGGCGCGCCACTCGTCGAGGTCGTCGGGGTCGGCCACGAAGCTCACCTCGATGCCGTACTTCGGCAGCGTGTGGTGCAGCAGGTTGTAGGTGCCGCCGTAGAGCGAGGTGGACGACACGATGTGGTCGCCGGCCTGGGCCAGGTTCATGATGGCCAGCGTCTCCGCCGCCTGCCCGCTGGAGACGGCCAGCGCCCCGGGGATCCCGAGCGCGGTGTCGGGCGCCCCTTCGAGCGACGCCACCCGGGCCTCCAGCACCCCCTGGGTGGGGTTCATGATGCGGGTGTAGATGTTCCCCACCTCGGCCAGCCCGAAGAGGTTGGCGGCGTGGGCGGAGTCACGAAACGTGTAGCTCGTGGTCTGGTGGATCGGCACCGCCCGCGCACCCGTCTCGTCGGGTGTCTGACCGGCGTGGATCTGGCGGGTCTCGAAGCCCCAGGTGTTGTCGCTCACGGCGATGCGCTCCTCATTCTCCGGATAGTTGACCGATTTGGTCAACGTTAGGGCCGCCGACAGCGGCCGACAAGGCCACTCCCCGTTTTGGCCCCGTCTCCACCGACATGGTGGGATGAACCGCCAGCACCGTACCGGCCCCCGGGCGGCGGAGCGATCGGCACGGCACCCATGGACGACACCCTCACCAAGTCGGAGCGCGAGGCGCTCAAGGCCATCTACCGGCTCACCCGCGATGGCTCCGAGGCCCACACCGGGGCCCTGGCCGACGTGCTCGGCCTGTCGCCCGGCACCGTCACCACCACGGTGAAGCGGCTGGCCGACCGCGGGTTCGTCGACCACCGGCCCTACCAAGGGGTGAGCTTCACGCTCCTGGGCCAGCGCACGGCGGTGGCCGCCATCCGGCGGCACCGGATCGTGGAGCGGTTCCTGGCCGACATGCTCGGCTACCCGTGGAACGAAGCCGACAAGTTCGCCGTGAGCTTCGAGCACGAGCTGCCCGACGAGGTGCTCGACCGCCTCTTCGTGGCGCTGCACCGGCCGGCCACGTGCCCCCACGGGTTCCCGATCCCGCAGGCGGAGGACGTGGAGCTCCCGGCCACCCCCGACCTCTACGCCCTGGAGCCCGGCGAGGTGGCCGAGGTGGCGCTGTCGGGCAGCACCGATCCGGAGCTGGTGGCGTTCCTCGGCACCCTCGGCCTCGTGCCGGGGGTGGAGGTGGTCGTGGTGGAGAAGCACCCGTTCGACGGACCTCTGGTGGTGAAGGTCGACGGGCAGGACCGCACGCTCGGCGAGCGGGTGGCTCGGCAGATCTACGTCAACCGGCCGGTCGAGGCCGCCGGCTGAGCCGCTCGGGCCACCCCTGCGAGGGGTGACCCAAGCCGGGACCAGCCTCAGGAGGCTGCTCGGAACGTCGCCTCGTGGCTCGCTGCGATGTCGGCCGCCGCAGCCGCCCCGGCACCGTCGCCCAGGCCCTGAAGGGCACGGGCTCGCTGGGCCCAGCTGTAGCTGCTCGTCTCACGCACGGCGAGGCGCTCCCCGGTCAGTGCTCGGGCCTGCTCGAACCGACCAGCCCGCAGCGTCGACTCGAGCAGCGTCCGCTGCAGTGCGTCGCGCTGGGCGTGCGAGCCACCGAAGTGCTGCAGCACCCGACGGATGGGGGCCAGCTCGGCGATGACGTCGTCGTGGCGGTCCTCCACGAAGGCCACCACCGCCCGACAGGCGGGCAGGCCGATCTCGGCGGTCATCCGGGCGTTCGACCCCGCGGCGGAGTCGAGCCAGGCGTCGAGGCGCTTCACCACCTGGTGGGCGTCGGAGAGGCGCCCGGCGCCGGCCAGGGCCATGGTGGCGTGGAGGTCGTTGAAGGCGTACCAGGGCTCGGCCGCCACCAACGGCTCCCAGGCCTCGGCCAGGGGCGTGAAGCGACCGCCGGTGTCGCGGTCCTCGAGGCGGAACCGCCACAGCATGGCGCTGGCGTCGAGCATCTCCAGGGGCACGCCGTCGGAGCCGGCGTGGTGGATCTCGGCGTCGTAGATGGCGAGGGACCGCTCGGGGCGACCGGCCTCGAGGTGGTAGACGCCGAGGTGCCACCAGTTGTGGGCGGTGAAGAGGTTGCCGCTGCCCCAGTCGTCGGTGCGGGACTCGAGGAAGTGGATCCCCTCGGCCACCCGACCCTGCATCTCGTGCACGTGGGACACCGCGTGGATGGCCCAGACGTCGTCGGGGTGGGCGGCCACTGCGGCCATGCCCGCGTCGAGGGCCTGGCCGTAGTGCCCGGCCTCCTCCAGCCCGAAGGCCAGCATGCCTCGCACGAACGCGGCGTGCGGGTGCTCGGGGTCCATGGCCCGCAGGGAGCGGGCCGGTCGGTCGCGGAGGTTGGCGGCGTCGCCCACGAAGAAGTCGAGCTGGTGCCCGAGCATGAGCGCCAGCACGTCGGTCGGCCAGCGCTGCAGGAGGTCGTCGAGGTGGCGAGCGGCGAGGTGCCACTCCCCTGCCGCCCAGGCCGCGATCGCCCGGGCGTGGTGCTGCTCCCGCTCGTTGCCGGGGGCGGCCTGCAGGGCGTCGAGGGCGTCCTGTGCGGTGGCGAGGTCGGCTCGATCGGAGCTGCTGAGGTGCAGGTAGGCCACCAGCACGTGCGCCATCGGGATGGGTGCGTCCTGGGTGGCCAGGCGCGTGGCGAGGTCGACCACCTCTGGGTGGAAGCGCACGAACCGGTCGATGGCCCGGTCGTAGAGGGCGACGGTGTCGGCGTCGCCGGTCATGGGGTTGCCGTGGGCGTCGGATCGGGTGGCGGTCATGGGGTGCTCCTCGTGTCGTGGTTCTCCCCAGGGGCGTGAGGTCTGCCCTCACGATGTGAGGCCACCGGCGCTCAGCCGACCGCCACGTCCCAGCCCGTGTCGGTCTCGGGCTGGTAGGAGCACCACGTGCCGGTCCGCACCGAGTTGGCCAGGTGTCGGCCCAGATCGGGGTGGAGCTCACCCACCTTCTTGATCGCCGCCCGCACCCGATAGGTCACGGCCGTGCGAGCGCGCTCGGCGCTGGAGCCCGTTGCGCGCGCTCGACCGCCCAGCCCGAAGGCCTCGCTGAGCTGCTCGACCAGGGCGTCGAGCTCCAGCTCGGCCCGCTCGGCCCGCGCTGGGTCGTTGGCGTCGCGGGCCTCCTCGATCTCGCGCTGCAGGTCGACGATCCGGTCCTGGTAGGCCTGGCGGGCGGTGTCGTCGAGCGACGGACCGACCGCGGTGCCCACGTCGTGCCCTCCCATGAGGTGGAGGCTGTGCACCTCGGCACCGGGGCGGTCGAGCAGCACCGCCAGGTCGTGGAGGCCCTTCATGTCCTTGCAGCGCACGCTGCGGCCCGCCCACGTGACGGCCCAGCTGTCGCCTTCCTGGCGCAACGACCCCTGCGGGCCGCCCACCGCCACCGCGGCGCTGGTGGCACCGGCCGCGGCGGACGCGCCGGCGCGCTCCACGGCGGCGTCGAGCGCCGCCCGGGCCCGGGCCAGCGCATCGATCAGGTTGGTGCCGGTCGGACCGGCCGGCGCGGCCACCCGCAACGTGGCCACCGCGTCCGGGAACAGCTCGGGGAGCACCGTCACGTTCGACACAGGAGGCACCGCCGCGAAGAGCAGCTCGGCCACCTCCCGCTCGCCCAGGTGGAGGGCGACCGACGCCGCCGCCCGCAGCGTGATGCCCATCTCGCCGAGCGCGCCGCGTGATGCGGCGAAGTCGACCGCCCGCCGCCACCGCGCCGCCGACGGTGCCCACCCCTGCGGGCCCAGAGAGGCCACCGCGGCGGCCGTGCGCAGGAGCGCGGCGGTCCACCAGGGGTGCCCCGTGGTGGCGGCGTCGACCTCGGCCCGCTCCACCTCCTGCCCGGCGGCCACCACGTCGCCGGCCCGCAGCAGCACCAGCGCCCGCACGAGGTGGGCGGGCACCGAGGCGAAGGGGTCGTTGGCCGATCGAGCCTGGTCGAGGGCGTCGTCGAGCAGGTGCATCGCGGCGTCGCCGTCGCCCATCACGGCCCGCTGGCCCGCCTCGAACACCAGCACCTCGCGGGCGATCGGCGCGAAGCCGGCTTGGAGGGCGGCAGCCCGAGCCCGCTCGAAGTGGGCGGCCGCCTCTTCAGGATCGTCGGCGCGGGCCACGATCCCCCAGGCCCGCTCGGCGAGGGCGACGGCCACCGGGCCGGCCTCTGGATCGGCGGCCACGCGACGGGCGTGGGCGACCGCGTCGGGCCCCCAGCCCGCCAGCGCCGCGGCCGTTGCCAGGACCCCGATCACCTCGGCCCGCCAGGGCTGGTCCTCGGTGTCCCACCGATCCAGCACGCGGGCCCCCACCGCCGCCACCTCGGCCGGGCGGCCCTCGTGCACCGCTGCGAACATCGGCAGGACGAGCCGGTAGGCCCGGGCCGGATCGGGATCCCGGTCCAGGCAGAGCTCGACCGCCCGCACCAGGTTGGCGAACTGGCCGCTGGCCGCCTCCAGCACCATCGGATCCCAGCGGGTGAGCGCCTCGGCGACGACGCGGTCGGCCACCACCAGCATCCCCACGACGAACCGCTCCTCCACCTCCGCCACCTCGCCGGCCGCGTGGAGCTCGTCGCCGGCATGCGCCCGGAGCAGCTCGAGCAGCCGGTAGTGGCCGCCGGAGCCGTCGACGGTGGCGGTGACCAAGGAGCGGTCGACGAGCGAGGCCAGCAGGTCGAGCGACGCCAACCGATCCGTGCCCGGCTCGCCCGCCACCGCGTGGGCCAGCCCGAGGTCGAACGGCCCGGAGAACACCCCGAGGCGGCGGAACAGCTCACGCTCGGGCCGGGTGAGCAGCGCTGTGGACACCTCGATGGCAGCGCGCATGCTGTCGTGGCGGTCGCCCGAGCCCCGGCTCCGCCGCAGCACGTCGAGGCGCTCGTCGAGCACCGCCAGCAGCTCGCTCGGCGCGATGGCGCGGGTGCGGGCGGCCGCCAGCTCGATGGCCAGGGGCAGCCCATCGAGCCGCCGACACAGCTCCCCCACGTCGGCCAGCAGGCGCGGCCCAGGGGAGAGGCTGGCCCCCGCCGCTGCCGCTCGCGCGAGGAAGAGCTGCACTGCGGGCACCTGCTCGGCGTCGGCGCCCCCGGGCGACGGCAGCGCCAGGGGCGGGACGACCACGACCTGCTCGCCCGGGATCCGCAGCGTCTCCCGGCTGGTGGCCACCACCGCCACACCGGGACAGCAGACCCGGACGGCCTCCACGACCGGCCGCACGGCATCGAGCACGTGCTCGCAGTTGTCGAGCACGATCGGCCCCGACCGGCCAGCGAGCACCAGGGTGGCCGCGTCGAGGGACTCGAACCCCAGGGCGACGACCACGTCGCGGGGCTCGGCCCCCGGAGGGAGCCCGGCGAGGAGTGCCACGGGGACATCGCCACCGTCGGCCGACGACAGCCGGTCCACCAGCGCCAGCACGAGGCTGGTCTTGCCCACGCCGCCGGGGCCCACGACGGTCACCAGCGGATGCTCGGCCACCGCCTGCTCGAGGCGGCGCAGATCGTCGTCACGCCCCACGAGGGGAGAGGCCAGCGGCACGCGGACAGCATCGCGCTGCGCCACGGGTGGCGCGGCGGGGTTCCGTTCTGCCCCTTGTCGCCGGCTCGCTCCGATGGTCTGATCCTCGGCGTGACGGATCCCGCCGAGCGCCCCGAGGTGCACTCCACCGCCGAGCACGTCGCGGGCTGGGCCGGCCTGGCCGCCATCGGGGTCGCGTGGGTGGCCGCCCACTACAACGTGGCCGGCACGCTCCAGCGGCTCGATGGCACATGGGACCCACCCGCGCTGCTCGAGCCGGTCGAGCGGGCCTTCCTGCTCCTGGTCGGCTTCCTCGCCTCGCTGCTGTTCGTCACCATCGTCCAGGTGGTCTTCCGACGACGGCTGGCCCGGCGGCTGGAGGACGTGGAGCCGCGCCGTCAGGTGCTGGTGTTCCTCGTGCCGGTGGTGGCCTGCCTGATCGCGTCTCGCCACTTCGGGGTGATGGTGACGGGACCGCTGCTGCTCCTGCTGCTCAACGTCACCCAGCTGGCCCGGAACCTGCCTCCCTCCACCCCGGCCCGGGAGGTCTTCGGGCGCGTCAGCCGGGTGGCAGTGGCGGGCGGGCGCAGCGCAGGGCGCCTCGGTCAGCAGGCCACGAGGAGCGCGCGGCAGGCCGTCGCGGAGCGCGACGGGAAGGGTCCGCCCGCCCCGTTCTGATCGGTTACGACTCGGCGGCCCGGAGGAAGGCGGGCCACTCGCCCCCGCCGTGGAGCACCAGGTTGGCGCCGGTGGCGTAGGTGGCGAGGGGGCTGGCCAGGAACACCACGGCGTCGGCGATGTCGGTCGGGGTCGCGAAGCGCCGCGCGGGCACGGTGGCGGCCACGCGGGCGAGGCCGTCAGGCCCTCCGTAGTGCTCGAGGCTGTCGTCGGTGGCCACCAGCCCGGCCGACACCGCGTTGACGCGCACCTTCGGCGCCCACTCGACGGCGAGGCTCTGGGTGAGGTTGAGCAGCCCGGCCTTGGCGGCGCCGTAGGCCGCCGTGCCGGGTGACGGGCGCAGGGCGCTCACGCTGGCCACGTTCACGATGGCGCCGCCGTCGGCTTGCTGCTGCATGACCCGGTTGGCGGCCTGGGCGACGTGGAGCGGGGCCAGCAGGTTGAGCCGGATGATGGCCTCGGAGAAGCGCGGCGAGGCCTCCGCTGCGTCGGCGTTGGGTGACCCGCCGGCGTTGTTCACGGCGATGTCGAGGCGACCATGGTCGGCCACCACCGCACCGACCAGCTCGCTCACCTGGTCGGGATCGCGCACGTCGCAGGCGTGGAAGGGGTGGCGTGGCGCCTCGGGTGCGTTGCGGCCGCACACCACCACCGTCGCTCCGGCCTCGGCCAGCCGGTCGGCGATGGCCGCCCCGATGCCCTTGGTGCCACCGGTGACGAGGGCGACCCGGTCGGCCAGGTCGATGGCGATGCTCACGTGGCCTCGCTGAGCTCGTGGGTGGCGCCGGCCAGCTCTGCGGTGGCGCCGACCAGCCGGCTCATGTCGGCCCCGGTGGGGTTCTGGAAGACGCGCAGCCCGAACTCGGGCACGACGGCCAGCAGGTGGTCGAACACCTCGGCCTGCACCTCCTCGAAGGCCTCGAAGCTCGTCTCGCGGGCGAAGGCGTAGACCTCCACGGGCACGCCGTCGGGGGTGGCCTCCTTCACGCGCACCAGCGCGGTGAGGTCGCCGCCGTCGCCATGGATCTTCGGGTGGCTGCGCACGAAGGCCTCCGCGTAGGCGCGGAAGGCCCCGATGTTGGTCATGCCCCGGCGGTGCGGGATCACGCCGGCCGGCAGGTTGGCGTCGGAGACCACCTCGGCCTGGATGGCCTCCTGCTTCGCGTCCACCCAGTCGTGGAGGAGCTCCCAGGTGGCGAAGCGGGCCACCTCGGCGTCGGAGAGGAACCGCACCATCGACACGTCGAGCCGGATCGACCGCATGATCCGCCGACCGCCACCCTCGTAGATGGGCCGCCAGTTGGTGAACCCGCCCTGGGTGAGGCTCTTGGTGGGGATGGTCACCATCGTGCGATCCGCGTTGAGGATCTTCACCGTGTGGAGGGTGACGTCGACCACCTCGCCGTCGGCGCCGAAGTCGGCCGCCTCGATCCAGTCGCCCTGGCGCACCACGTCGTAGTTCTGGAGCTGCACCGAGGCGACGAAGCCCGTGATCGTGTCCTGGAACACGAGCAGCAGGATGGCCGTGAGGGCGCCGAGGCCGCCGAGCAGCACCAGCGGCGACCGGTCGGCCAGGACCGCCACGATGAGGATCGACCCGCCCAGGAACATGATCGTGTTGATGATCTGCAGGTACCCCTTGATCGGCCGGTTCCGCGTGGGGTCGTAGTGCATCTCGTAGATCTCGTCGGCCGCGTTGAGCAGCGCCGAGATCACGAACATCCCCACCAGCACGACGATGGCCAGCAGCACCCGCTGGGTGCCCACCACCACGTCGGGGTCGTCCTCGGGCACCACCCCGACCGCTACGAACGCGATCACCGCCGGGAGGAGGAGGGCCACCCGCTGCGGCACCCGGCGCCGGAGCAGGGCGTCGTCCCAGCGCACGGGCGACTCGATGATCTCCCGCTCCAGGACCCGCAGGATCTTCGTGCGCAGGATCAGGTAGAGCAGGAGCGACGCCGCGATCGCCCCCGCCACCCAGATGCCCGTCTCCGCCCCGTCGCTCATGGGGGGTGACGGTACTGCCTCGGCTACGGTCTGCCGAGACCTGACGACCCATCAGATCCGCGGCGGCGAGGCCGCCGCACCTGCCCACCGGAGCGCCATGCCGACGACCACCACGATCCACGACGACGGCATCGCCGAGGTGGTGATGGACAACCCTCCCGTCAACGCGCTGACCGTGGCGGGGTGGTTCGGCCTGGCCGATGCGCTCATCGAGCTGGGGCGCGATCCGCAGGTGCGGGTGGTGGTGCTGCGGGCCGAGGGTCGCGGCTTCAACGCAGGGGTCGACATCAAGGAGATGCAGGCGACCGAGGGCTTCGACGCGCTGATCGGCGCCAACCGGGGCTGCTACGCGGCCTTCGCCGCGGTGTACGACTGCCCGGTGCCGGTGGTGGCCGCCGTCAACGGCTTCTGCCTCGGTGGCGGGATCGGTCTGGTGGGCAACGCCGACGTGATCGTGGCCGCCGACGACGCCACCTTCGGGCTGCCGGAGGTCGACCGGGGGGCGCTGGGTGCGGCGACCCACCTCAGCCGCCTCGTGCCGCAGCACAAGATGCGGGCGATGGTGTACACGTCGGCCACCGCCACGGCGCAGGAGCTGCACCACTTCGGTTCGGTGCACGCGGTCGTGCCACCGGCGGAGCTGCGGGCCGCTGCCATGGAGCTGGCCGGTCAGATCGCGGCCAAGTCGCCCACCGTGATCCGGGCGGCCAAGGAGAGCCTCAACGGGATCGACCTGTGGGACGTGAAGCGGAGCTACCGCTTCGAGCAGGGCTTCACCTTCGAGCTGAACCTCTCTGGTGTGGCCGACGAGCACCGCGACGCCTTCGTGGCCAAGCGCGAGACCGACACGGAGAAGTGATGGCCGCCCCCAGTGACAAGCGCTGCACCGAGGACGAGGCCGTCGCCCAGCTGCGATCGGGGATGACGATCGGGTTCGGGGGGTGGGGGTCGCGCCGCAAGCCGATGTCGGTCGTCCGCGCCATCGTCCGCTCCGGCCTCACCGACCTCACGGTGATGAGCTGGGGCGGCCCCGATGTGGGCCTGCTGTGCGCCACCGGCAAGGTGAAGCGACTCGTGTACGCCTTCGTGTCGCTCGACTCGATCCCCCTCGAACCCCACTTCCGAGCCGCCCGCCAGAGCGGTGCCATCGAAGACGAGCCCCACGACGAGGGCATGTTCCTCCTCGGCCTCCAGGCCGCCGCGTGGCGGGTGCCGTTCCTCCCCACCCGGGTGGGCCTCGGCTCCGACATCCTGCGCGACAACGACCGCGTGCGGATGGTCACCTCCCCCTTCGACGACGCCGAGGAGCTGGTGGCCGTGCCCGCCCTCAAGATGGACGCCGCCTTCGTGCACATGAACCGAGCCGATGCCCGCGGCAACGGCCAGTACCTCGGCCCCGACCCCTACATGGACGACCTCTTCCTCGGGGCGGCCGAGCAGCGGTTCCTGTCCGCCGAGCAGGTGGTGGCCACCGAAGACCTCGACAAGGAGGGACCTCCGCAGTCGCTGCTCATCAGCCGCCTCCTCGTCGACGGCGTGATCGAGGCCCCCAACGGCGCCCACTTCACCTCCTGTGATCCCGACTACGCCCGCGACGAGGCCTTCCAGAAGCAGTACGCCGCCTCGGCCAAGTCGCCCGAGGCATGGGCCCAGTTCCGCACCGACTGGCTCGACCTCAGCGAGGCCGACTACCAGGCCAAGCTCCGCACCGACGGAGGTGTCCGATGACCGACCAGCTGAGCGATCTCGTGCACCGGGCCGATGTGTGCGTGGTGGCCATGGCCGAGTGCTTCCGTGGCGACGGCGAGCTGCTGGCCAACCCCATCGGCACGATCCCCATGATCGGCGGCCGCCTTGCTCGCGCCACCTTCGAGCCCGACCTGGCCATGACCGATGGCGAGGCGCGGCTCATCGCCAACGACGAGGCCTTCACCTGGCCCGACGGCAAGGTGGTGGAGCACTTCAACCCCTACCGCCAGATGTTCGGCTGGGTGTGGAACGGCCGCCGCCACGTGGTGATGGGCGGCACCCAGATCGACCAGTACGGCAACCAGAACTTCGCTGCCATCGGCGACTACCAGCGACCCAAGGTGCAGCTCCTCGGCTACCGCGGCGCCCCGGGGAACACGATCAACGACACCACCAGCTACTGGGTGCCCAACCACTCGCCGAACGTGCTGTGCGCCCGCGTCGACACCGTGTGCGGCGTCGGCTACGACCGGGCCGCCGAGCTCACCGAGCAGCAGCGCCGCTTCCACGAGATCCGCTTCGTCGTCACCAACCTCGCCGTGCTCGACTTCGCCACCCCCGACCATCGCATGCGGCTGCGCTCGGTGCACCCCGGCGTCACCGTCGACGAGGTGCAGGCGGCCACCGGGTTCGACCTCGTCGTCCCCGACGAGGTCCCCCAGAGCCGCCTCCCCACGCCCGACGAGATCGAGCTCATCGCCACCGTGATCGACCCCGACGGCCTACGGGTCCGTGAGGTCCCCGACCCGTAGGGCCGACGCCGCCGGCTCGACCGGCGACGGCGCGCTACCGTCACCGACCAAGGACCTGTGGCGGGTCATCCGGAGCGCACGCCATCCGATCTGGGCGGACAAGGGAGCTCCTCATGCAACGCGATCCTCGACGTGTCCTGCTCGCCCTCCTCGTGGCCCTGGCCACGCTGGCCGGCAGCGCGACGTTGGCCGGCGCCATCACCGGCGGCACCGACGACGACCCCACCGATCCCACCCACCCCGAGGTGGGGTTGATGTTCTTCTACGCCCCCGACGGGCGCTACCGCTGCTCGGCCACGCTCATCGAGCCCCGCGTGGTGCTCACCGCTGCACACTGCACCTACGGCAACGTCGGCAAGGTGGCCATCACCTTCGACGCCGAGGTGGCCGGCGATGCCGTCGCCGGTCGCGCCGCCCTCCCCCGCGCCATCGACGATCCCGGCACGGGCCTCGAGGGCTCCGGCTACACCGACGGCCTGTGGCTGGTGAGCTACGACGCCGATGGCGAACCGGTCGTCGACGACGACGGCAACGTCGTCCGTACCCCCTACCCCAACGACGGTGCCGCCGACGGCACGGCCGACGGCAGCCCGGTGTGGATCACGGGCACGGTGCTCAGCCACCCGGAGTACAGCGACTTCACCGACCTCCGGAACTGGAACGACACCGGCGTGATCGTGCTCGACGAGCCGGTCGAGGGGATCGAGCCCGCCGAGCTGGCCCCGGTCGGCACCCTCGACGGGCTGCGCCAGAAGGAGCTGGTCAAGGCGCTGGTGCGCACGGTCGGCTATGGCACCGAGGTGCGCAAGCCCGACGCGGGCCCCCAGGCGCCGACCCCGCAGAGCTACCCGCTGCGGCGGCAGCTGGCCGACGAGAAGCCCCAGAAGCTCACCGACCAGATCCTCCAGCTGAACGGCAACGAGAAGGACCCCTTCGGCAGCGGCGGCACCTGCTTCGGCGACTCGGGCGGTCCGGCGTTCCTCGGCGGCCAGATCGTGGGTGACACCAGCTACGGCTACACCAGCAACTGCCGCTACCTCGGCGGGTACCAGCGCACCGACATCCCCGTGGTGCACGACTGGCTGACCTGCGTCCTCGACACGGTCGGCGACGCCGGGTCGGTGGGCTCCGACGAGCCGACGCCCGACGCGGCCGCGGCCGTCGCAGCCTGCGGCACGCTCTGACGCCGTCGACGTCGGGGGAGCCGGCCGGGACACCCCGGCCGTCTCCCGACGTCACCTGCCGTCACTCGACGGCTTCCACCCAGGTCTCGCTGGCCTCGTCCCATCGCTCCCAGCGGTCGGCCACCTCGTTCCACTGCGCACCCGGCGGCCCGGACCCCGGCTCGGGCGCGCGCGGCACATCGGGGATCAGCGGCGCATCGTCGGCCAGGTCATCGGCGTGGAGCACCTCGCGGGCCACCACGGCCGGCACCGGGTTCTCGACCGTTGGGTCGATGCCGTCGCCGTCGTCGCCCACCACCACCCAGGCGTGGGCCCCCTCGTCCCATCGCTCCCAGCGGTGGTGCAGCTCGTCCCACTGCGCGCCCTCGACCGGCGGCGCTCCGGGGATGGGGCGGCGCTCGCGGTCGTCGAGGGGCTCTCGCTGCTCCTCTCCGGCCTGGGCGGCCATGCGAGCGTTCACGCTGCTGCCGTAGGTCTCCTCGAAGTCGGACACGATGCAGAGCGTAGAGCCGGGCCGCCGCCTGCGCTGGCGGCGCTCAGGCGGCCGCCGACTCCTCGAGGCAGGGGTCGCCGCAGGGCTGCAGCAGCGGCTGGGACGGGGTGGCCACGTCGACGCCGCGCCGCACGGTGAGGTAGGCGATGACCGACCCGGCCACGGCCAGTCCGACGCAGATGCGCAGCGCCTGGTCGACCCCGGCGTCGAGGTCGGCCGCGCTGGCTGCGGTGTCGAGGCCGACCGCCAGCGGAAGGATGGCCACGGCGAGCAGCCCGGCCAGGCGGGCCACAGCGTTGTTGATGCCCGATGCCACCCCCAGGTGCTCGGCCTCGGCCGAGGCCATGATCGTGGCGGTGAGCGGCGCCACCGTGAGCGAGAGGCCGAGCCCGAAGACGACGGCCCCCGGCAGCACCGTCCCCACGTAGCTGGACCCGGCATCGACCGTCGACCAGATCAGGAGGCCCACGGCCACGCCCAGCGGGCCGACGGTCATCGGCAGCCGGGGACCGATGCGCTGGGCCAGGGCGCCGGCCCGAGCCGACAGCGCCAGCATGAGGAGGGTGACCGGCAGGAGGGCCCCACCGGCCTCGAGGGCGGAGTAGCCGAGCACCACCTGGAGCTGGAGGACCAGGAGGAAGAACGCGCCGCTCAGGGCGGCGTACACGGCCAGGGTGGTGCCGTTGGCCCCGCTGAACTGGCGTGAGCGGAAGAGCGCCAGGGGCAGCATCGGCCACGGGCTGCGGGCCTCGACCACGACGAACCCGATGAGCACGACGACGCCCACCGCAGCGATGGCCGTCGACGACTCGATCAGCCCGTAGGTGGCCAGGGCCAGCCCCACCGATGCCGTGACCGCACCCAGGATGTCGAGGCGCCCGGCGGCGGGCGCGCTGGTCTCGGGCACGTGGCGGCTGGCCACCACCACCGCGGCGGCCAGCGGCACGTTGATGAGGAACGCCACCCGCCACGACACGCTGTCGACGAGGTACCCGCCCACGAAGGGACCGATGGCACCGGCGATGCCGCCCAGTCCGGACCAGGCACCGACCGCTCGCGCCCGGTCGTCGGGATGGAAGGTGGCCGAGATGATCGAGAGGCTCCCCGGCACCAGCAGCGCAGCGCCCAGCCCTTGCAGGGCCCGAGCGGCGATCAGCACCTCGGTGCTCGGAGCGAGCCCGCAGAGCACCGACGCCGCGGTGAAGCCGCCGAGCCCGAGGAGGAACACCCGGCGGCGGCCGTAGCGGTCGCCCAGCGAACCGCCCAGGAGCACGAACGCGCTGAGCGTCACGAGGTAGCCGTTGAGCACCCATTGGAGGTCGGCCAACGACGCATCGAGGTCGGCGGCGATGGCCGGGAGGGCCACGTTCACGATGGTGCCGTCGAGGAAGGCCACCCCCGAGCCGAGCACGGTGGCCAGCAGCACCCACCGCGCCGCAGTCGTGCCCATCCGCATGCCGGGCAGGCTACGACCGGTTCGCCGCACTCCCTTGGCCCCCGGTAATCTGACGCAGTGTCAGGTTCTGTCCACCCCGCGCTGCACACGCGCTTCGCCGCGCTCGTGGGGTGCCGCCTCCCCGTGGTGCAGACCGGGATGGGCTGGGTGTCGGGCGCCAACCTCACCGCCGCCACGTCGGCCGCGGGCGGGTTCGGCATCCTGGCTGCCGTCACCATGACACCGGCGCAGCTCGAGGCGGCCGTGCGCGGCGTCACGGAGCGCACCGACGCCCCCTTCGGGGTGAACTTCCGGGCCGACCAGCCGGATCTGGCCGAGCGCATCGCCTTCGTGGTGGCCAACGGGGTGCGGCTGGTGAGCTTCGCCGGCGCCCCCACCAAGGACGCGGTGGCCCGCTGCCACGATGCCGGGGTGCTGGTGATGCCCACCGTCGGCGCCCGCCGCCACGCCGAGAAGGTCCTCGAGATGGGCGTCGACGCCGTGATCGCCCAGGGCGGCGAGGGCGGCGGCCACACCGGCACCGTGCCCACGTCGCTCCTGCTGCCGCAGGTGGTCGACGCCGTCGGTGGGTCGATCCCGGTGCTCGGGGCCGGAGGCTTCCACGACGGCCGGGGGCTGGTCGCCGCGCTGGCCTACGGCGCCGACGGCATCGCCATGGGCACGCGCTTCCTCCTCACTGAGGAGAGCCACGTGCCACCGGTGGTGAAGGACCGCTACACGGCAGCCAGCGTGTTCGACACCGTGGTGACCACCGCCCTCGACGGCGCGCCGCAGCGGGTGATCCGCACCGACGTGGTCGACCGCATCGAGCGCTCACCGAGGCTGCTCCGCTTCCCTCGGGCTGCGCTGGCCGCACTGCGGTTCCGGACGGACACCGGCACCTCGCTGCGGGATCTCGTGCGCGAGGGCCTGGCCATGCGGCGCAACCAGGACCTCTCCTGGAGCCAGGTTGCTCTCGCCGCCAACGCCCCGATGCTGATCAAGGCCACCATGGTCGACGGCAAGCCCGAGGTGGGCATCCTCCCCACCGGCCAGGTCACCGGCGTGATCGACGAGCTCCCCACCGTCGCCGACCTCCTGTCGAGGATCGAGCTCGAGGCCACCAAGACCCTCGAGGCCCTGACATGACCGGTTCTGTGGACGTTCATGGCCGGTATGCGGACGAATCCGTCCACAGAACGGGTGGGGGCCAGCCATGGAGCTGACGTGGTCGGCCTCGGAGGCGGCGTTCCGGGCTGCGGCGCGGGCGTGGCTGGAGGCCAACCTGGCCGCGTGGCGGGCCGAGCACGACGGGGTGCCGGCCTCGGGCGACACCCGCGAGGGGTTCGCCCAGCACCTGGGCTGGGAGCAGCGGCTCTTCGCCGACCGGTGGGCGGTGGTGTCGTGGCCCGAGGAGCACGGCGGGCGGGGCGCCTCGCTGTGGGAGTGGCTGATCTTCGAGGAGGAGTACTACCGGGCCGGGGCGCCGCCGCGGATCACGCAGAACGGGATCTTCCTGCTGGCGCCGTCGATCTACGAGTTCGGCTCGCCCGAGCAGCAGGACGGCATCCTGCGTCGGATGGCGGCGGCCGAGGACCTCTGGTGCCAGGGCTGGTCGGAGCCCAACGCCGGGAGCGACCTGGCCTCGGTCACCAGCAAGGCCCGGCGCGTCGACGGCGGCTGGGTGCTCGACGGCCAGAAGACCTGGACCACCCGTGGCGCGTTCTGCACCCACCTGTTCGGGCTGTTCCGCACCGACCCCGACAGCCAGCGCCACAAGGGCCTCACCTACTTCCTGGTGCCGCTCGACACGCCGGGAGTGACCGTGCGCGGCTTCGGCCGACTCGACGGCGACGAGGGCTTCGCCGAGGTGTTCTTCGACGAGGCCCTCCTGGCCGACGACGCGGTCGCCGGTGGCGTGGTGCTCGGCGAGCCGGAGGGCGGATGGGCGGTGGCCATGGCCACCGCGGGCTCCGAGCGAGGTCTCACGCTGCGCTCCCCCGGGCGCTTCGTGGTGACGGCCGAGCGCCTGGTGGCACTCGCCGCCGAGCGGGGCGACCCGACCCTGCGCCGGCGCGCCGCCACCGCATGGATGCACGCCGACGCCTACCAGCAGCAGACACTCGCCACCGTGACCAAGCTCGCCTCTGGGGCCAAGCCCGGCGCCGAAGCCAGCCTCACCAAGCTGTGGTGGAGCGAGCTGGACGTGGAGCTGCACCACCTGGCGCTCGACCTGCTCGGCCCCGACGCCGAGCTCGAGAGCCCGTGGAGCAAGGGCTGGCAGTTCGCGCTGTCGGGACCGATCTACGCCGGCACCAACGAGATCCAGCGCAACATCGCCGCCGAGCGCCTCCTCGGGCTCCCCCGATGAGGTTCTCGCTGTCCGACGACCAGGCCTCGTTCCGCGACGCGGTGCGCGAGCTGCTGGCCAAGGAGGCCACCCCCGCCGTGGTGCGGGCCGCGTGGGAGGCGCCCGAGGGCGAGCTCGATCGCGGGGTGTGGGACAGCCTCGACGCCATGGGCGTGCTCGCGCTGCTGGTGCCGGAGGCCGACGGGGGCCTGGGGCTCGACGAGACCTACCTCGTGCCGATCCTCGAGGAGTGCGGCCGAGCGGCCCTCCCCCACCCGATCGTGGAGACGGCCATGGTCGCCGCTCCCCTGCTCGGCGCCGGGACGGGCATGGTGGCCAGCGACCTCGGTGGCCCCAACGTCGCCTGCGCCGCCGACGCCGACGCGCTCCTCCTGCGATGGGGCCACACCCTGGCTCACGTCGACCGCGATGCGGCCGAGCTCACACCCCTCGCCACGGTCGACGGTGGCCGCCGCGCCGCCCGGGTGAGCCACGACGGCACCGGCGAGCCGCTCACCGACGACCCGTCCGAGCTCGACCTCGCCCTCGACCGCGGCGCTCTCGGCACCGCCGCGGTGCTGATCGGGCTCGGGCAGGCCATGCTCGACCTCACCGTGGGCTACGTGACCGAGCGGCACCAGTTCGGCAAGCCCATCGGCTCGTTCCAGGCGGTGAAGCACCACCTGGCCGACGCCGCCCTGGCCCTGGAGTTCACTCGCCCAGCCGTTTGGCGGGCCGCCTGGTCGACGGCCAGCGGTGCGCCCACCCGAGCCCGCGACGTGTCGATGGCCAAGGCCATGGCCAACGACGCCGCCGAGCTCGTGGGCCGCCAGGCCCTGCAGTGCCACGGTGCCATCGGCTACACCGTCGAGGCCGACCTCCACCTCTACCTCAAGCGCACCTGGGCGCTCGCCCGCAGCTGGGGCGACACCGCCCACCACACCGACCGCGTCGCCGACGCACTGGGAGCCTGACCGCCATGCCCGAAGCCTTCATCGTCGATGCCGTCCGCACCCCGGTGGGTCGCCGGGGCGGCAGCCTCAGCCAGATCCACCCCGCCGACCTCGGCGCCCACTCGATCAAGGCGCTCATGGACCGCACGGGCGTCGACCCCGGCGCCGTCGACGACGTGATGTTCGGCTGCGTCGACACCGTGGGAGGCCAGGCCGGCGACATCGCCCGCACCTGCTGGCTGGCCGCCGACCTCCCCGAGCACGTGCCCGGCACCACCATCGACCGCCAGTGCGGCTCCGCGCAGCAGGCCATCCACTTCGCCGCCCAGGCCGTGATGGCCGGCGTGAACGACGTGGTGGTGGCCGGCGGCGTGCAGCAGATGTCGATGATCCCGATCAGCTCGGCCATGACGCTGGCCGCCGACCTCGGCTTCCCCGACCCCTTCACCACGTCCGAGGGCTGGGTGAAGCGCTACGGCGCCGGCGAGGTCAGCCAGTTCAACAGCGCCGAGATGATCGCCGAGCGCTGGGACTGCAGCCGCGACGCCATGGAGGCCTTCGCCGTGGAGAGCCACGAGCGGGCCATCCGGGCCACGCAGGAGGGCCGCTTCGAGGCCGAGATCGCGCCGCTCAACGGCTTGAGCCACGACGAGGGCCCCCGCGAGCCGAACTGGGAGAAGATCCGCTCGCTCAAGACCCTCACCGAGGGCGGACGGGTCACCGCGGCGGTGGCGTCGCAGATCTCCGACGCGTCCGCGTCACTGCTGATCGTGAGCGAGCAGGCCCTGGCCACCCACGGCCTCACCCCCCGAGCCCGCATCCACCACATGAGCGTGCGGGCCGACGACCCGATCTGGATGCTCACCGCCCCCATCCCGGCCACCCGCCACGCGCTGGAGAAGACCGGCCTCACCATGGACGACATCGACCTGGTGGAGATCAACGAGGCGTTCGCCTCCGTGGTGATGGCCTGGGAGAGGGAGCTCGAGGTCGACCACGCCAAGGTGAACGTCAACGGCGGCGCCATTGCCCTGGGCCACCCCCTCGGCGCCACCGGCGCTCGCCTCATGACCACCCTGCTCAACGAGCTCGAGCGCACCGGCGGCCGCTACGGCCTCCAGACCATGTGCGAGGGCGGCGGCCAGGCCAACGTCACCATCATCGAGCGCCTGTAGGGCTCACCCACGGCGCTCCGGCGTCTCAGCCGTTCCAGAACTGCTCGACCTCCGTGCCATCGGGGTCCCAGCAGCGGAAGCTCACGTAGCTCGACGACGGCCCGTGGTCCTCGAGCTCGGCCACCGGCACCCCGGCGGCCGCCATCTCGGCGTGGCGGGCGGCGACCTCGGCTGAGCGTTCGAGGCGGAAGCCGATGTGGAAGCCGGGCGGCAGCGGCTGATGGGGGTCGGTGGGGATCAGAGCCAGCAGGAACCCGGCGGCGTTGCGGAGGAAGGGACCGCCATCGGCGTCGAACACGTGCTCGAAGCCGAACCACCGCTCGTAGAAGGCACGGCAGGCGTCGGGATCACGCACCCTGAGGTTCAGGTGGTCGAGGTCCACCGCCACAGCCTGCACCACCGCCGATGGGTACGCTCGCCCGCGCCGACCAGGGGGGACGATGGGCTACAGCCGCGAGGAGATCGAGGGTGCCTTCGAGCGCTACCGGGCGGCGGCCGACGAGGCCGGCCGCACGGGCGACTGGGGGCCCTGGGTGGACTGCTTCGTGCCCGACGTGCACTACGTCGAGCACCTCTACGGCGAGTTCCGCGGACGGGAGGCGGTGCGCACGTGGATCGAGCGCACGATGAACCGCTGGCCCTTCACCCACATGCAGCTGTTCCCGTGGGACTGGTACACGATCGACGCCGAGCAGGGCTGGGTGGTGGGCCAGGTGGAGAACCGGTTCCTCGACCCGGGCGACGGCGCGGTGCACGAGGGCGCGAACTGGACCCGGCTCGTCTACGCGGGCGACGGCCTGTTCGCCTCGGAGGAGGACGTGTACAACCCCGCCGCCTTCGCACCGGTGGTCGAGGGGTGGCTGGCCGCCTGGGCCGCCCACCACCCCCAGCAGGCCGAGGGCGCGCCCCGCCCCTGAGGGCCGCAGGTGTGCCCGGCGGACCGCTGACGCCGTAGGTTGGAGCCTGGAGAGGAGGCCCTCGCCTGGCGAGGGGCGCACATGGGGATGAGCACCAGCACAGTCCGCTCGGCGGACCCGCAGAAGGGGGCCGACGAACGGCGTCCCCGACTGGGCGTGCTCACCCTGCTGCTGGCCGTGGTCCTCGTCCCCACCGCCGGCCTGGTGGTGCTGGCCGCCACCACATCGTCGGCCACGGTCGAGCGACGAGCGTCGGCCCAGCAGGTCCTCAGCGACGTCAACGACCTCACCGCCCTCGTCGACGCCCGGGCCGTCGTCTCCAACGAGGAGGTGCTCACCGTGGCGGTCGCCATCGCCAACGACCTCGGCGTGGGCATCGACGAGCTCGACGACTTCGACGACCGCGACTACCGGGCGGAGATCCTGGCGGCACGCCAGGCGCTCGACGACGACCCCACGCTGCACGACATCGATGCCCTCGACGACGAGCTGGCGGCCCTCACCGCGCTGCGGGCCGACCTCGACGAGGGGAACGCCGCCTACGCCGAGGCCAGCGGGGTGCTCCAGTCGCTCACCTCCGCCCTCGACGAGACGTGGGGCGACGTGTTCGCGAAGCTGCGGCAGCGAGCCGCCTCCGACGACGTCGCCGGCGTCGTGTTCGACCGGCTCATCGTGCTCCAGAGCACGTTCCGGGCGCTCACCTTCGGGAACCTGCAGGCCGGCCTGGCCAGCCAGATCCCGCTCGGACCGCCCGACGAAGCCGACCAGCGCGCCTTGCTCGACGCCCGCTCCCGCTACCAGGCCGCCATCAGCTCCTTCGAAGGCCGGCTCGGGCCGCGAGCCACCGAGGTGTGGAGCGCCCGCACGCGCGACGCGAGCACCAACCGGTTCGAAGCCACGCTGACCGAGGTGGCCGAGGCCGTGCTGGCCGGCACGGAGTCGTCGTTGACCGACGACGTCGAGGCCTACGGCGAGGCCTTCAGAGACGGCGCCCCGTGGGCGGTCGGCCTCACCGACACCGTGCAGGCCGCCGCAGGCGATCTCCGCTCGGAGGCCGCCGGCGCCGCCGACCGGGCCAGCACCGACCTGCGGGCGCAGATCGGGCTCGCCGTCGCGGTGACCGTGCTGGCGCTGGCGGCGGCCCTCCTGCTGGCCCGCAGCGTGATCCTGCCCGTCCGCCGCCTGGAGCGCGCCGCCCAAGAGATCCGGCAGGGTCGGTTCGCCCTGGCTCCGATCGACACCAGCGGCCCCCGAGAGCTGGCCGACACCGCCGCCGCCTTCAACGACATGACCTCCACGCTGGCGTCGGTCGAAGCCCAGGCGGTGGCGCTGGCCGACGACCCCGACGCCGCCATGCACCGGGAGGCGCTGCCCGGGAAGACCGGTCGGGCCCTGCAGGTGGCCATCAACCGGCTGCGAGCGACCATGCGGTCGGCGGAGGATCAGCGCCGGGAGCTCGAGCGGGCCGCCACCCACGACGGCCTCACCGGGCTGCTCAACCGGTCGGCGGCCCTCGAGATCATCGAGCGCGACCTCGCCCGGGCCCACCGCGACGGCCTCACCGTGATGGCCCTGTTCATCGACCTCGACGGGCTCAAGCCGATCAACGACACCTACGGGCACGCCACGGGCGACGACGCCCTGCGCCTCACGGCCGAGGCCCTGGTGGCCACCACCCGCGGTGCCGACGTGGTGGCCCGGATCGGTGGCGACGAGTTCCTCGTGGCGGGCATGGCGACCGACGACACCTCCGAGGTCGAGGCGCTGGCCCACCGGATCCGGGCCGCGCTGGCCGACCAGGTGCTGGTGAGCCCCGATGGCCCGCTCCCCCTGCGCTGCAGCATCGGCCTGGCCCTCAGCCGCGAGGAGCACGCCACCGCAGAGGCCCTCATCCACGAGGCCGACGTGGCCCTCTACACGGCCAAGCGCCAGGGCCGCGACCGCGTCGCCTGGTTCCACCCCCAGTCGGTCGACGGCTGACCGAGGAGCGGGCAGGCTCTCGGGTCGATCGACGGTTCAGCGCCGCCAGGCGCTGAGGTCACGTCCCAGCGCGACCTCGAGCGAGTCGACGTCGGAGCGGAGCCGCTCGATCAACGCGGACCGCAGCTCGGTCGGCATCGACGGGGTCGGGCGGTCGTTCGACCGCTCCACCGCATCGCGCAGGCGTCGCGCCCCTGGGATCCGCCGCACCGCTCGGTGGACGGCCTGGCCCGCGGCGCCGGGACGGTAGAGGAGCTGGTAGAGGCGGATGGACCGCGGCGAGGTGCCCAGGTTGTGCCGTTCGGACAGGTCCATCCCTCCTGGCTCCATCGGATCCACCCCGACGTGGCGGTAGATGCGCTCCATGGTGCCGCCGGGATCGACGCACAGGTCGTCGTAGAGGACCACCAGCAGCTGCTCGGCGGGGAAGGCAGCCCACCATCGCTCCAGATGGGCGTGGTAGCGGCAGGACCGCACGAGGTAGGTGCCCGCGGCGTCGGGCACCAGGTCGGACGCCGGCGCGTCAGGCTCCTCGGCCACCAGCTCCTCCAGCGGCGTGGTGACACGGTGGAGGCGGCGCACCATCTGGTAGCGGGACCACCCCGCGTCGACGGGATGGCGCAGGATCGCGATCAGCCGCGCGTCGGGGATCCGGGCCTGCACCCGCGGTATCACGCCCGCCGCGTGGAGGTAGAGGGTGGAGGCCTCCCCCCTGGCCTGGTCAGGGCGGGCCCCGTCGAACAGGCGGAGGTAGTCGTCCCACCGGGTGACGGTGTCGGGAAAGCGGCCCGGGTGATCCGGCGGGGCGCCCTCGAGCGCGAAGAAGCGCGGCTCCTTCACCGGGCTGGCGAACACGTCGGGGTGCGCGCTCAGGTGCCGGTGGACGGTGGTGGTGCCGCCCTTTGCTGCTCCGATGACGAGGAACGTGGGACGCAGCTCCTCACTCACGCGGGCATCGTGGCACAGCGGCGCGCCGGCTCGTGCGGACCGCGGCGTGAGCGAGTGGAACACCCGTCGACCTGACGGGTGTGCCGCGCGCACCGCACCCCGTGCGGGGGACCCATGGCCGTGACGATCTCCCCATCCGAGGGCACCGCCAGCGTGACCGACGGGTGACACCTGGGGAGGCGCCCGACCCCGGCCGGACCTGACGCGCCGTCAGATCTCTGCGATGCTGGCGCCCGCTCGCATCGCACCACGTCCGGGGGGACCCCATGGCCGCACACGATCTCGTCATCCGGGGGGGCACCGTCGTCGACGGCACCGGCGCCCCCGCCCGCACCGCCGACGTCGCCATCAGCGACGGCGTGATCACCGAGGTGGGCCAGGTGGACGGAGCCGGGCGGGACGAGATCGACGCCGACGGCGCGCTGGTCACCCCCGGCTTCGTGGACATCCACACCCACTACGACGGCCAGGCCACCTGGGACGAGCAGCTCACCCCGTCGTGCTGGCACGGCGTCACCACGGTGGTGATGGGCAACTGCGGCGTCGGGTTCGCGCCGGTGGCCCAGGACCGCCACGAGTGGCTCATCGGCCTGATGGAGGGCGTCGAGGACATCCCCGGCGCCGCCCTCTCGGCCGGGATCCAGTGGGGCTGGGAGAGCTTCCCCGAGTTCCTCGACGTCCTCGGGTCGCGCCGCCATGCGATGGACCTCGGCACGCAGGTGCCCCACGGGGCCGTGCGGGGCTACGTGATGGGCGAGCGGGGCGCCCGCAACGAGCCCGCCACCGCGGAGGACATCGAAGCCATGGCCGCCATCGTGAAGGCAGGCATCCAGGCCGGTGCGCTCGGCTTCTCCACCAGCCGCACGCTGGCCCACCGGGCCATCGACGGCGAGCCCGTCCCCGGCACGTTCGCGGCCGAGGACGAGCTGTTCGGGATCGGTCGGGTGCTCGGCGAGCTCGGCACGGGCGTGTTCGAGCTGGCCCCCGCCGGCGCGCTCGGCGAGGACCTGGCTGCGCCCGAGCGCGAGATGGACTGGATGCGGCGACTGGCGGAGGCCATCGACCGCCCCGTCACCTTCGCCCTCAACCAGAACAACGAGGATCCAGACGCCTGGCGGCGGTTGCTCGACCTGTCGGCCGCGGCGGCCGCCGAGGGGCTCCCCGTGCGACCCCAGGTGCACGGCCGCACCGTGTCGTTGCTGCTCGGCTTCCAGACGTTCCACCCGCTCGCCTTCACGGCCGCTTGGGGCGCCGCCGGGCTGGGCCTGCTGCCCTGGACCGAGCAGGTCGCCCGCCTCCAGGCCGACCCCGACCTCCGGGCCCGCATCGTCGCCGATGCCGCGCTCCTCAAGGACGACCCGATCGTGAACGGGTTCATGCACCCCAGCCGGATCTACGTGCTGGGTGATCCACCGATCTATGAACCGGGCATCGAGCGCAGCGCCACCGCCCTGGCGGCGGCCCGAGGCGTCGACGAGTGGGAGCTGCTGCTCGAGCTGTTCCTGGGCGACGGCGGCCGAGAGCTGCTCAACGCGCCGGTGCTCAACTACACCCACGGCAACCTCGACGCCGTGGGCGAGATGCTCCAGCACCCCACCTCGGCCTTCGGGCTCGGCGACGGGGGCGCCCACGCCGGCCAGACCTGCGACGCCTCCACCACCACCTTCCTCCTCACGCACTGGGCCCGCGACCGCGACCACGGTCGCCTCACGGTGGAGGAGGCCGTCCACAAGATGACCCAGGCCACCGCCACGCTCTACGGCCTCGGCGACCGGGGCGTGCTGGCTCCCGGCTACGTCGCGGACGCCAACGTGATCGACCACCAGCGCCTGCAGCTGCGCCGGCCCGAGCTGGCCGCCGACCTGCCGGGCGGTGCCAGCCGACTGATCCAGCGGGCCGACGGCTACATCACCACCATCAAGGGCGGCCAGGCCACCTTCGTGGAGGGTGAGGACACCGGCGCTCGCCCGGGCGCGCTGCTGCGGGGGGCCCGATGACCGCCAGCCCCGCAGCCACGGCCGCCGCCTTCTGGGCCGCCCTCTACGAGCGCGACTGGCCGCTGATCCGGAGCTTCTTCGGTCCCGAGTCGATCTACTACGACGTGCCCACCGGCCCCACCTCCGCCGGGGTCGGCCCCGACAGCATCGAGGCCCGGCTCCGGCTCGGACTCGAGGGACTGGTCGGCTACGAGCACCACCCCGGCGTGGTGGCCGAGGGACCCGACGGCGTGGTGGTCACCGAGCACACCGAGGTGTGGACCTGGGAGACAGGCGAGACGGTGGCGCTCCCATTCGTGTCCGTGCAGCGCATCGTCGACGGCGTGATCGTGCTGTGGAAGGACTACTGGGACTTCCAGACGCTCATGGGCGCCGCCCCCGCCGCCTGGCACGAGCGCCTCGACTCCGCCGATCTCTCGTGGGTCGTCGACGTGACCGGCCGGGCCTGACGGTCCGTCAGCATCCGATAGGGTCGGGATCGCTCGGGACCAGTCGTCCACGTCACCGACGACCAGACTCCAGGGGTGAACGCCCAGGTGGGAATCGGCGTGGCGGACGCAGCCTGCGAGGGCCAGTCCCCGAGCTCACCTGGGCCCCACATGGGCAAGGCCAACTTCGACCACATCTACACCGCGGCCGATCCGCGTCCGTACTTCCAGACGCTCGGTGCGCTCGACTACCAGATCCCGGCCCACGGCGCCGCGGTGTTCGGGGCGCTGGCCGAACAGCTCGGCGAGGTGCGTGAGGTCGCTCGGGTGCGGATCGCCGATCTGTGCTGCTCCTACGGGATCAACGGCGCGGTGCTCCGCCACGACGCGTCCTTCGAAGAGATCGTGGAGCACTACGCGGAGGGTCCAGCGGCGGAGCCCCCCGTCGACCCCGAGGAGCAGCGGGCCATCGACCGCGCCTACTTCGCGGCCCGGCGAGACGACGAGGCGCCCGAGGTGATCGGCATCGATGCCTCCATCCCCGCCATCGACTACGCGCTGGATGTCGGGTTCCTCGACGGCGGCGCCGCCGAGGACCTCGAGGTGAGCGACCCCTCCTCGCACCTGGTCGAGCTCCTGGAGCCCACCGATCTCGTGACGGTCACCGGCGGCATCGGCTACATCACCGAGCGCACGGTCGGCCGCGTCCTCGACGCCGCCACCGAGACGCCGTGGGTGGCGGCGCTGTGCCTGCGCTGGGTCGACTTCGACGCCATCGCCGAGATGGGCATCCAGCGCGGGATGACGGTGCACCACCTGCCGGAGGTCACCTTCCCGCAGCGCCGCTTCAGCGACGTCGAGGAGGCCGAGTTCGTCCTCAAGGAGCTCGACCGGCTCGGCATCGACAGCGAGGGAGCGGAAGAAGAGGGCTACCACCACGCCGAGCTCTACCTGCTGCAACCTCCGGGCGAAGAGCTCCCCGTTGCGCTGCCCGACCTGGTGCCTGCGCCCTCCGCCGAGCTTCCGTTGCTCGACACGGTGTCGGGCGACGTCATCCGCGCCCGGCCCCCCCAGACACCCTCCCCCAGACACTTTGCGTGTTCGATTGAGCACGATTTGCGGCAGTTGTAGGGGATCAGCTCCAGCCGTGGAGCGCCGACAGCGCGATGGCCGCGGCGGTGGCCACGTTCACGGAATCGACGCCTGGGGCCATGGGGATGCGCACCCGCCGGTCCACCGCCGCCAGGGCCTCGGGGCTGAGGCCTGGCCCCTCGGCGCCGAGCACCAACGCCACCCGCTCGGGTGCCTCCGCCACGAGGTCCCCGAGGGCAACGGCTCCGGCGTCGGGCGTGAGGGCGACGGTGGTGAAGCCGGCCGCCCGCAGGTCGCCCAGCGCGCCGGGCCAGTCGTCGGCTCGGGCGAAGGGCACCCGCAGGACGTGGCCGAGCGACACCCGGGTGGACCGCCGGTAGAGGGGGTCGGCGGTGGCCGGGTCGAGCACGACGGCGTCGACGTCGAAGGCCGCCGCGTTGCGGAAGATCGAGCCGATGTTCTCGTGGTCGTTCACCCCTTCCAGCACGAGGACCGTCGAAGCCCCCGCGGTGACCTCGGCCACGGTCGGCAGCTCGGGCCGCTCGGCCACGGCCAGCACGCCGCGGTGGAAGTTCACGCCGGTCACCTCGGTCATGGCGGTGGCGGGCAGGGCGAAGATCGGCACGTCGGCGACCAGCTGGGCGGCGATCCGCTCCACGTGCTCCTCGGCCACCAGCAGCGACCGCACGCGGTACCTCGAGGCGAGCAGCGCCTCCACGGAGAGCCGGCCCTCGAGGGTGAAGATGCCCCGCCGGCGCTCCACCGCCATGCGGCGGGAGGGCTCGCGCAGGTGGTGGTAGTCGGCCAGGCGCGGGTCGTCGAGGTCGGTCACGCGCTCGATGGCCACCGCAGCAGCCTCGCGCGTGAGCGCTGACGCGCCACCGCCCCGTCCCCGCCCGGTCGGGGCGGTGGCGCGTCAGCGCTCACGCGCGAGGCTGCTGCGGTGGCCATCGAGCGCGTGACCGACCTCGACGACCCGCGCCTGGCCGACTA
>JBPPMN010000167.1:0-7762 GCA_051306055.1 Acidimicrobiales bacterium | reverse complement strand
CCAGCCGGTCACCGCGGCCCCCGCCTTCGTGGGCTGACCCATGGCCCCGCACAGGGGCACCGCCAGACCCTTGTGGCCCCTCGGCCGGACCGTCTCCGACGGCTTCGACCGGGGGGTCGGCGCGTCAGCCGTGGCCGGTGAGGACCTCTTGCCAGCGCTGGGGGCTGACGTTGGCCGGCTTCGTGCTGGTGAGGAAGTCGCGCAGCAGGCGGTCGATCAGCTCGGGCCGCTCGAGGGGCAGGAAGTGCCCGGCGCCCTCCACGATCTCGAGGCGGCTGCCCGGCATGAGCTCGTGGGCGATGTGGCCGTGCTCGACGGGGATCACGGCGTCGCGGTCGCCCCAGATGATGAGGGTGGGCACCTCGTGGGCGAGGTAGAGGCGGTCGCGCGCGCTCACCCGCTGCCCGGCGACATCGATCACCGCTCGGATGGTGTGGATGAAGGCCCGCTGGGCCTTCATGTCGGTGAGGCGTGACCACGCCTCCCACACCTCGTTGAGGAAGGGGTCGGCCCGCAGCCCCACGCGCCCGAGGAGGCCGCCGGCGGCTCGGGCCACGGCGTGCACCTGCGGAGCGAGGACGACGGGCAGCACGTACTCGCTCCCGGGCAGGGTGAGGGCCCGCAGCAGGGGGCTCACCTCCTTGCCCAGCCCGCCGCTGCTCACCAGCACGAGGCGCTCGGCCATCTGGGGGAACTGGTAGGCGAACTGCATGGCGACGCCGCCGCCGAGGCTGTGGCCCACGATGGTGGCCCGCTCGTGGCCCAGCACGCCGAGCAGGTCGCGGATGCCGGAGGCGTAGGCGCCCAGGCTGTAGTCGCCGCGGGGCTTGGCCGACTCACCGTGGCCGAGGAGATCGGGGGCGATCACCGTGTAGTGCTCAGCCAGCAGCGGCATCACCGGCACCCAGGTGCCCGAGCTGCCGGCGATGCCGTGGATCATCACCAGCACCGGACCGGAGCCGGCCTGCCGGTAGGCCACGTCGTGGCCGTGCACCTTGGTCCAGCGGGTGATCGATGCCTCCGCCACGAGCTCAGAGTGCGATGCGCCCAGACCGGGCAGCGGCAGCACCTTCGCCTTCGGGCGACGGTCGGCGGTGGATCGGGAGCGGCTGGTGGCCATGGAGGAAAGGCTACGCCTGCCTCGATGGTCGACCCAACCGCCTGTGCCCGCGGTCACCCCTGGGCGGGTGCGCAGCACTGGGCGGTCTCACCTTCGGCGAGGACGGTGTTGGTCATCTGCTCGGCGTCGCCGGTCTTGACGTAGACCTCCCACTTGGCGCCGTCGGGGTCGTGCACCCAGGTCTCGGTCTTGGCGGCGTAGCAGCAGATGGTGTCGTCGACACCGGTGGTCTCGAGGCCGTCGGACGACAGGCGAGCCTCGGCGGCCTCCACGTCGGCCCCCGCCTCGACCTCGATGCCGAGGTGGTTGAGCGAGCCGCCTCCAGCGCCCTCGATGAGCACCAGCTTGAGGGGCGGATCCGCGATGGCGAAGTTGGCGTAGCCGGGCTTGCGCTTGGCCGGCTCGGTGCCGAACAGCTTGGAGTAGAACTCGACGGCCTCGTCGACGCTCGAGACGTTCAGGGCCAGCTGGACACGAGACATCGGTTGCTCCTCAGGGGTAACGTATGGATGATGGTCAATGTATCGACGATCGTCGATACGCGCAAGGAGAAGATCTCGATGCCGACGAAGACCGCGGTCGACCAGTGCTGCCCCCCGCTGTTCACCGCTGCCCTCGATGAGCCAGCCGCCGTCGAGCTGGCGGCGGCCTTCAAGGCGCTGGCCGACCCGGTGCGGCTCCGCCTCCTCTCGCTCATCGCCGCCGCTCCCGACGGCACGGCCTGCAGCTGCGACCTCGAGGAGCCGGTGGGCAAGAGCCAGCCCACCGTGAGCCACCACCTCACGCTGCTGGCCGAGGCCGGTCTCATCACCAAGGAGAAGGTCGGACGTTGGGTGAACTGCACCATCGTCCCCGACCGCCTGGCCGCGCTCCGCGGCACACTGGAGGTCGACCGTGACTGACGCCGCACCCGGTCGGCCCCGCCTGGGCGCCTTCGGCATCGCGGTCGCCGACCTCGACCGCAGCGCCGAGTTCTACCGCTCCGTGTTCGGGATGGTCGACACCATGACCTTCGACCTCCCCCACATGCGCGAGATCGTGCTCGGCTTCCCCGACGGCCGCGGCAGCAGCCTCGTGCTCATGGAGTACACCGACGGGTCCGACAACTCCCGCACCGGCGACCCCCTCAAGCTGGTGCTGTACGTGGCCGACCCGGAGGCGGTGGCGGCCAGCGTGCCGGAGCAGGGCGGCGCGGTGGTGATGGCACCGCGGCGCTTCCCCAAGATGGGCAACGCGCTGGTCGGCTTCGTGAAGGACCGCGACGGCCACCTCATCGAGCTGCTCGAGGCCTGACCGACCGCTCCGGTGTCAGGCGCGCCGGGTGAGGAAGGTGACGTGGAAGCGGGCCCCCTCCGCCGGCTCGACCTGGTGGTCGACCTCGGGAGGGATCGGCTGGGCCTCGGCCGGCGTGACCAGGACGTCGATGGTGGGATCGGTCGCGGCGACGAACCGGACCCGGCCGGCCTCGACCCCCAGCAGACCCCACGTGCCGGCGGCCACGCGGTGGGCTCGGCCCAGCGCGACGGGCATGGTCGAGGCATCCCAGGTAGCCGTCGTCCTCGCCACCTGCAGATCCGCCGGCATCTCGGCGCGGTCGCACAGCGGGCAGTCGAGCGGCCGGCCCACCCGCCGGGCCCGCTCCTCGTCGTGGTCGATCCACGCGGCCTCCCGGAACGGAGGCTCGTGCCGGATGTGCTGGGAGTGCAGGCAGGAGAGCTCCGCCACCCACGCCCCCTCCTCGTCGCGACGGAACCCGGTCATGGTGCGGCGCACGAGGCACCCTAGGTGCACCGTGCGATGCTGACGCCATGACGGTGACCGGGCTCGACCCGACCCTCGAGCGGGTGCTCGACCTCGTCGGTGTGTTCGTGTTCGCCCTCTCCGGCGCGTCGCTGGCTGTGCGACGCCAGTTCGACCTGGTGGGGATCGTGGCCCTCGCCACCGTGACGGGGCTGGGCGGCGGCATGCTGCGCGATGTGCTGCTCGGCGAGGCGCCGCCGGTGGCGCTGCGTGACCAGCGCTACCTCATGGTCCCGCTGGCGGCCGCGCTCGTGGTGGCTGTGGGGCACCGCGCCATCGAGCGGCTCGAGCGGCCCGTGCTGGTGTTCGACGCTGCCGGGTTGGGCCTGTTCTGCGTGGTCGGGACGGCCATGGCCCTCGACCGGGGCCTCGGGGTGGTGGCCTCGGTGCTCCTCGGTGTGATCACCGCCGTGGGCGGCGGCGTGCTCCGCGACGTGCTGGCCCGCGACGTGCCATCGGTGTTCCGGTCCGACAGCGCGCTGTACGCCGTCCCGGCGACGCTCGGCGCCTGCGCCGTCGCCACCGTCTGGCCACGCGACCTCTTCGGAGCGGTGGCGGCCGCGACGATCGCGTCCGGCGTGTTCGTGCTGCGCCTGCTGGCCATGCACTTCCACTGGCGAGCCCCGGCCGCCCACCGCACGCGCTGAACGGGCTGCCTGTAGGGCAGCTAGGAGCGGCCGGAGGACCGGCGGGCCAGCTGCCAGGCTGCGGGGAGCACGGCACCGGCGGCGAGGAGCTTCACCGCATCACCGATGAGGAACGGGGCCACGCCGAGCTCGACCGCGCTGGCGGCGGACACGTCGAGGTGGTGGGCCAGCCAGGTGGCGCCGCAGGTGTAGATGATGGCGGTGCCGGCGAGCATGGCGGGGATCGAGGTGAGCAGGGCGCGGTCTTGCTGCGCCTCCGCCAGCCGCCCGATCACGGCCGCCGCCAGCACGAAGCCGACGAGGTAGCCGGCGGTGGCTCCGGTGGCCGCCGTCCAGCCGCCCTGGGCGTCGGAGTAGAAGGGCAGCCCGGCGGCACCGAGCGCCACGTAGGCCAGCTGGCTGACCGCCCCGAGGCGCATGCCCAGCGCGGCTGCGGTGAGGAGCACGGCGAAGGTCTGCCCGGTGATCGGGACCGGCGTCCAGGGGAGCACGATGGTGATCTGGGCCGCCAGGGCGGTGAGGGCGACGGCGACGGCGACCGTGGTGGCGGTGCGCACCCGGGTGGAGGTGAGCGAGAACGTGTCGGCAAGCGTCACGGGGGCGGTGATGGCAGTCACGGAGAGCTCCTGTCGTGTTGGCGGTCTGAGCCGGCCCACCCCCCGGGAACCAGCCATCGACCGTGAGGTCGGGACATCGTTGCATCGCCAGCCGGCGGTGCCCAATCGCCGCATAGCGGTCAGCGTTCGAAGATGGAGATGTCGACGGCCTTGGTGCTGGCCCAGACCTGCTGGCCGGGGCGAAGGTCGAGGCTGTGCGCGGCGGTGGCGGTGATCTCGGCGGTGAGAGGGATGGGCCCGACCAGGGAGACCCGGATGCGGTCTCGGTCGGCTTCGAGGTCGGCGATGGTGGCGGCCCAGACGTTGCGAGGGCTGCCGGCGGGTCGGTCGGCGTAGAGGGCGATCGCCTGGGGTCGGATGGCCAGCGCCACCTCGCCGTCGAGGGGCTGGCCGGTGGGGGCGACGGTGAGCTGGCCCCCGCCGACGAGGTGCACGGTGGTCCCCTCGAGGCGGCCGTGGAGGAGGTTGATGCCGACGAGGTCGGCGACGTAGCGCGAGGCAGGCCGGCTGGTGACCTCCGCGGTGGTGCCGGTCTGGGTGATCCGGCCGGCTTCGAGGATCACCAGCCGATCGGCGAGCACGAGGGCATCGATCGGGTCGTGGGTGATGAGGAGGCGGGCTCCGTCGAAGGTGGTGAGGTGGCGGCGGAGCTCGGCCCGGATGTGCACCCGGCTGGTGGCGTCGAGCGCGGCGAGCGGCTCGTCGAGGAGCAGGAGCCGCGGGTCGGTGGCCAGCGCCCGCGCCAGCGCGACGCGCTGCGCCTGACCACCGGAGAGCGCCGGCGGTCGCTGATCGGCCTGATCGGTGAGATCGAACCGCTGGAGCCAGTGGTCGGCCTGCTGAGCGGCGGTGGCCCGGTCGACGCCACGAGATCGCAACCCGAAGGCGACGTTGTCGCGGGCGGTCATGCGGGGGAACAGGAGGTAGTCCTGGAACACGACGCCGATGGGGCGGCGCTCTGGCGCGACGAAGGTGTCGGTCGACGGGTCGTCGAGGGTGGTGCCATCGAGCGTGATGTGGCCGGCGTCGATGGGCAGGAGGCCGGCCAGGGCGCGCACGACGGTCGTCTTGCCGGCACCGTTGGGGCCGAGGAGGGCGACGACCTCGCCGGTCCGGGCCGTGAGCGCGACGTCGAGGTCGAGCTCGCCGAGGCGGAGGGTGATGGCGGTGTCGAGCATCGTCAGCGGAGCCAGCGGTCGCGCAGCGGGATGAGGACGGCCAACGAGACGACGATGAGCACGAGCGAGAGGGCGATGGCGGCGTCGCGGTCGGATTCGAGGGCGAGGAAGACGGCCAGCGGCATGGTCTGGGTGCGGCCCTGGAGGTTGCCGGCGAAGGTCACCGTGGCACCGAACTCGCCCAGGGCACGGGCCCAGCACAGCACGGCTCCAGCGAGCACGGCGGGCCAGGCGTTCGGGAGCGTGATGCGCCGGAAGATGGTCCAGCGGGTGGCCCCGAGGGTGGCGGCGGCCTCTTCGAAGCGCTGATCTGCGGCGCGGAGCCCCGCTTCGACGGTGATCACGAGGAACGGCATGGCCACGAAGGTGTTGGCGGCGATCACGCCCCACAGCGAGAACGGGAGGAGGAGGCCGGTGCTGTCGTAGAGCGGTCCGCCGACCAGGCCGCGCCGTCCGAAGGCGAACAGGAGGGCGGCGCCCCCGACGACCGGGGGCAGCACCATGGGCAAGGTGATCAGCGCACGGACGACCGAGCGCCCGGGGAAGTCGGTGCGGGCCAGCACCCACGCCAGCGGCACGCCCACCAGGAGGGAGATGGCGGTGGCGGCCAGCGCGCTGATGACGCTGAGACGGAGTGCGTCGGTGACGACCGGCTCGCGGAGCAGCCGGCCCAGATCGCTCCACGGTGTCCGCTGGAGCAACGCCAGCAGCGGGACCACGATGAAGGCGACTGCGAGGAAGGCGAGGGGCAGCAGCACCCACGGTGCCCGCGCGCTGGTCCGTCGCCCGTTCACGGTCGACCGAAGCCGTGGTCGTCGAGGATCGCCTGGCCCTCGTCGCTGAGCACGAAGTCGACGAACGCCCTCGCCGCGTCGGCGTTCCCTGAGCCGGCAACGACCCCGATCGGGTAGGCGGTGACCACCTCGACCTCGGCCGGGAGGTCGATGCCCTCCACCAGGTCCCCGCCGGCGACCACGTCGGTCGCGTACACCAGCGCGGCGTCGAGCTCGCCCACCTCGACCTTGGTGAGCAGCGCCCGGACGTCGGGTTCGTTGGTGTCCGGCGACGCGGTCACACCGGCCGCGTCGAGGGCCTGGCGGCCGAGGCCGCCACAGGGGACCTCCTCGGCGCACAGCCCGATCAACAGGTCGGGGTCGGCGAGGTCGTCCAGCCCGGTGATGCCGGCGGGGTTCCCGGCCGGCACGACGACCTGGAGGCGGTTGGTGGCGAAGATCGCCGACGCCTCGACCTCGCCTGCCTCGATCACCTGCTCCATGTTCGCCTCGTTGGCCGACGCGAACACGTCGGCTGGCGCGCCTCCGAGGATCTGCTCGCGCAACGACGACGACCCGGCGAAGCTGAGCTCGATCGCGGCATCAGGGTCGGCCGCCTCGAACGCCGCCGCCACCTCTGCCAGCGCGTCGGTCAACGACGCCGCCGCGAACACGCGGATCGAGCCCGCCACGGTCGGCGTCTCGGACGTCCCGCCGTCGCCGCACGACGCCAGTACCGCCGTCGTCGCCGCGATCATCGAGAAGACCGCCGACAACCGTCGCATCGTCACCCGCGGTCCTGTCGCACCGCACACGTACTAGACGCCGCGGCACCCCGTCGCCAACGAGCTGTCGCTCAGGTCGGACCTGCAGGGTCGGGTTCGCACGGCAGTCTGAGCGAACGCACCGTCGGCGTCGACCACACCCTTGTGGGGGTCGAGGGGGTCGAGCGATCGGGCCAGCACGACGCGGCTGGCCGGGTTGGGCGCCTGCTCCACGATCGTGCTGGTTGCCCAGCCCAGCTGGTTCGACTCGGTCGGACAGCAGGAGCAGGCGGGGGTTCTCGAGTCCGCCGGCGGCGAGGACGAACCGGCGGGCCCGGACCCGGAACGTCCCTGTGGCGCTCGAAGTCCTCCGCCACGAGCGGCCGGCACTCCCCCGCCCACAGCTCGCTGGTCCCACCGAAGCAGCGCCGCCGCGTCGTCTCGAGCGGGAAGTAGCGCCTTTCCGTCACCTCGCCGCGGGAGAGGGCTTCGGTCGACGGGTCGGGGCGCAGGTGACCGCTCTCGAGGAGGGCCACCCGCTGGCGACCGCCGGACAGCTCCCGCGCCACCGTGATCCCAGCCGGCCCGGCGCGGACGATGCACACGTCGACGTCGAAGCAGGTTCCGTCGGGGATCGTGTGGGCGTCGATCAGCACCTAGGGAGACGCTGGGTCGGCGGTGGCGGTGCGGGTGCCGGCCGCGAAGTCGAGGACCAAGCCGGAGGACGCTCCTGTGAGCTCGTAGGTCGCCGACTGGAACGGCACCTGGGCCCAGGGGTTGTCGTAGCGGAGGTCGTGGCGCAGGGGCTCCTCCTCCCCGTCGACCAGGAAGGGGCCGTCCTGGCCGACCCGCAGCTCGCCCTC
>JBPPMN010000149.1:0-10374 GCA_051306055.1 Acidimicrobiales bacterium | reverse complement strand
ACGCTGGTGCGGCCGACGCCGGCCGCGTCGGCGACGTCGTCCACGCTCCAGCGCCCGAGGCCGAAGCGCCTCAGGTGGTCGGCCGCAGCGTCCAGGACGTCAACGGCGAGCTCGTCGTCGATCGGCTGGCCGACGGCGGCGACGATCGGCTCGAAGGCGAGGGTCAGCTTGCGGCGGGCCACGTCTCACCCTTGGCCTCGGCACGCACGCGCTTCCACCCGTCGGCGGCTCGCGGCTGCCAGCGCACCGAGAACGGCACGAAGCGCCACGCCTTGCGGACGGCGAGCTCGAGCGCGTCGAGCTGGCGCTGGTCGGTCCAGGACCACCGGATGTCGAAGCGAGTCCGCACGATGGGCGGGAGGCCGCCGTAGGCGCTGATGCGGGCCGGCACCGACATGAGCTTGGGCAGCGGGCTGCGGCGCACGAGCGGCTCGATCGGCGCCAGGTGCGGCGGCAGCTGGAGGCGCAGCGGCCGGTCGAGCATCTTCATGACGAAGCGGACAGCGTCGTTCATCTCCAGGACCTCGGCGCAGTAGTGGTCCCACCTCTCCTGGAACGCCTCGCGGGTGGGCGGCACCTCCCGGTCGCTCACGGCGTAGCGGCGGTACCAGACGAGGCCCTCCTGGTAGAGCTGCTCGCGCTCGGCGGCGGTGAGGCGACGGTCGTCGTAGCGGTCGACGACCTGCTCGGCCATGAACTGGAACGTGGCGTGGGCCCACCAGTAGGTCTCGGGCGTCAGGGCGTGGTACTTGCGGCCATGCGCGTCGACGCCCTTGATGGTCGTGTGCTGGTCCCGCACCCAGATGCCGGTGTCGTCCGCCTTCGGCCCGTCGTAGACGGTGCCGAGGATGGCGGGCAGCGACCGCACCACCCGGTCGGTGGGATCGTCGAAGAAGTTCGAGTGCTCCATCACCCCGGCCCCGATGGCCGGGTGCATCAGCTGCAGGAGCCCGATCGTCGCCCCCATGAACGCGATCCGCGAGTCCCCCGCGTACTGCCACAGGATCGACTCCGGCCCCAGCTCGTCATCACCGTCGTGGTACGTCACGACACCGAATGTACTACTGATCCCCGCAGGCAACCCCCGCCGGCGGAGCAGTGCCTGGCACGGGCATGCCTCACCAACGCATGACTTCACGGTGATGCCCGCTACGACAAGGTATTCCTTGTCGATCTGGACGTTGACGCATAGGTTTTCCTTTCCACTAGTTGCCGGAGGGCCCGTCAAATGGACCGTTCACAAGCGCGAAGGGCGTTGGAGCGAGACCTCGGTCGGCACCGCGCCGAGCCCACGGTCCCACCCCGCAGCGGGTGGATCCGTGCCATCCGTGACGCGCTGGGCATGTCCACCCGCGAGCTCGCCCAACGGGCGGGAGTCTCCGCGGCGCGCATCAGTCAGATCGAGCAGGCGGAGCGAGACCGCTCGCTGACCCTGTCCAGCCTCGACCGGATCGCCACGGCGCTGGACTGCCAGGTGGAGTACGTGCTCGTGCCGCGGCAGCCACTCGACGAGCTCGTGCAGGAGCAGGCCAGGGCCAAGGCGACCGCGGAGGTCGCCGAGGTCGACCACACGATGGCGCTGGAAGACCAACGGCCGACCCCGGCATCAACGAGCCGGCGCATCGACGACCTGGCGCAGCAGCTCGTCGACAAGCGGGGTCTCTGGTCGTGACCGACCCGCTCTTCGATGTCGACGACGGCAGGACGCCGCTCGATGACGATGAGGCGCAGGGGCTGCGCCCGACGTGGGTCCGCACGCGCGGGGATCTCAACGAGGCCGAGCGGGACAACATCCTGCGGGCTCGACGGGCCCTTCGGACCGTCGCTCTCGACGAGGTGCTGGACGACCTGTGGCTGCGGGATCTGCACCGGCGCATGTTCGGCGAAGTCTGGATCTGGGCCGGTCGCCATCGAACGACCGAGCGCAACATGGGCATCGAGCCCGCCCAGATCGCCGGTGCGGTCCGATCGCTGACGCGTGACTGTCGCCACTGGATCGACCAGGACTCGACTGAGCTCGTCGTTGCGCGCTTCCATCATCGACTCGTCTTCATCCATCCGTTCCCCAACGGCAACGGTCGCCACGCTCGCGCCGCAGCGGACTATCTGGCCGGCGCACTTGGCGCACCCGTGCCCACCTGGGGGATCTCCCGAGAGACCGACACTGGTGCGCTGCGAGTGCGCTACCTCAGCGCCCTCCGAGCCGCCGATCGGGATGGTGACGACGTTGAAGAGCTCATCGCGGTGATCTGGTCGTGAGCGGGACACGTCCCATCAGAGGCCGCAGACCTGGGTGCGGTAGGCGGAGAGGCCGGTGCCGGCGTCGGTGAAGGCGGGGTCGTTGACGGCCTCAGTCACCTCGGGGCCGACGCGGCTGGCGGCGAATGCGTCGAAGTCGTACTGCCGGCCTTGCTGCGCAGGAGGGCGGTGGCCGCCTTGCCGTCGGCCTGGCCCTTGGAGGCCTGCATGACCTTGCCCATGAAGAAGCCGGTGAGCTTGCCGCGAGCCTTGTCGTCGCCGGTGCGGAACTGCTCCCACTCGCCGACATGAGCGGCGATGACCTCGTCGACGATGGCCTCGAGCGCACCGGTGTCGAGGGCCTCGAAGCCCTTGGCCGTGGCGATCGACGCGGGGTCGCTGCCGGAGGTCACCATCTCGGCGAGCACCGTCTTGGCCTGCGTGGCGGTGAGCTCGCCCTTGGTCTCCATGGTGACGAGCGCCGCCAGGTTCTCGGCGGACAGCGACTCGGCGCCCTCGACGGCGAGGTTGTGCTCCACGTGGGTGAGCACGCGGGCGGCGTCGGCCCCGGCCGCGATGGCACCGGCGGCGAGCTCGTCGAGGCCGCGCTGGACGGCCATCACCACGCTGTCGTTCGTCGTCTCCACACCGGCGGCCTCGGCCAGCGCCGAGCGGCGAGCAGCGGGCAGCGCTGGCAGCGCGGCGTCGATGGCGGCGATCACCTCGGGGGTGGGCTCGAGCGGCACGAGGTCGGGCTCGGGGAAGTAGCGGTAGTCGTCGGCGTCCTCCTTCACCCGCAGGGTGCCGGTGCGGCCGGCGGCCTCGTCCCAGTGACGGGTCTCCTGGCGGATCCGCTCCCCTGCGTCGAGGAGATCGATCTGGCGCAGGGCCTCGTGGTCGATGGCCCGACCCAGCGACCGCAGGGAGTTGAGGTTCTTGATCTCGCAGCGGGTGCCCCAGGGCTCACCAGCGCGGTTGACGGAGACGTTGGCGTCGACCCGCATCGAGCCCTCCTCCATCTTGGCGTCGGACACGCCCGTGGCCAGGAGGATGGCTCGGAGCTCGGCGACGTACTCCTTGGCCTGGTCGCTGGTGCGCATGTCGGCCTCGGAGACGATCTCCACCAGCGGCACGCCGGAGCGGTTGTAGTCGACCAGGCTGTACTGGGCATCGTGGACGCGGCCGCCGCCACCCACGTGGTTGAGCTTGCCGGTGTCCTCCTCGATGTGGGCGCGGGTGATGCCCACCCGCAGGCCCGACGGGAGCTCGAGGTGCCCGGTCTCGTTGGTGGGCAGGTCGTACTGCGAGACCTGGTAGTCCTTCGGCTGGTCGGGATAGAAGTAGTTCTTCCGGGCGAAGACCGACCGCTTCACGTCGCAGGCCAGGGCCCGCCCCAGCCGCATGGCCAGCTCCACCGCCTGCTCGTTGAGCACGGGCAGCGAGCCGGGCAGGCCCAGGCAGGTGGGACAGGTGTTCACGTTGGGCTGATCGCCGAACTGGTTGGGGCAGGAGCAGAAGAGCTTGGTGCGGGTGTGCAGCTCGCAGTGCACCTCGAGGCCGATCACCATCTCCCAGCCCTCGGGCAGGACGCTGGCGGACTCACTCATCGCGGGGCTCCTTCGAGGGCGGCGGCCACCCGGAACATGGTGACCTCGTCGAGGGCGTTGGCCATCACCTGGATGCCCACGGGCAGGCCGTCGTCGCCGGTGCCGAAGGGGACCGACATGGCGGGGTGGCCGGCCAGGTTCGACGGGATCGTGCACACGTCGTTGAGGTACATGGCCAGGGGGTCGGCCTTGGCGCCGAGTGTGAAGGCGGTGGTGGGCGAGGTGGGTGACAAGAGCACGTCGCAGCGCTCGTAGGCGGCCTCGAAGTCGCGGATGATGAGCGTGCGCACCTTCTGCGCCTTGCCGTAGTAGGCGTCGTAGTAGCCGGCCGACAGTGCATAGGTGCCGAGCATGATGCGGCGCTCCACCTCCGCTCCGAAGCCGGCGGTGCGGGTGCGGTCGTACATCTCGCCAGTGGTCGGGGCGTCGACCCGGAGGCCGAAGCGCACGCCGTCGTAGCGGGCCAGGTTGCTCGAGGCCTCGGCGGGAGCGATGAGGTAGTAGGCCGAGAGGCCGTAGATCACGGCGGGGACCGACACCTCCTCCACCTTGGCCCCGGCCGCCTCGAGGGCCTCGGCGGCGGCCCGAGCGCGGGCGGCGACATCGGGGGCGATGCCCTCGATGTCGAGCAGCTCCTTCACCACACCCACGCGGAGGCCCTCCACGCCCTCGCCCAGGGCGTCGAGCACCGAGGGCACGGGCTCTGGGATCGAGGTGGAGTCGCGGGCGTCGTGACCGGCGATCACCTCGTAGAGGGCGGCGGCGTCGGCCACCGTGGCGGCGAAGGGACCGATCTGGTCGAGGCTGGACGCGAACGCCACCAGGCCGTAGCGGCTGACCCGGCCGTAGGTGGGCTTCATCCCCACCACGCCGCAGAGCGCAGCGGGCTGGCGGATCGAGCCGCCGGTGTCGGAGCCGAGGGCCAGCGGGGCGAAGCCGGCGGCCACCGCCACCGCGCTGCCCCCCGAGGAGCCGCCGGGCACCTTGGTGGGGTCGTGGGGGTTCTTCGACGGACCGAAGGCGGAGTTCTCGGTGGAGCTGCCCATGGCGAACTCGTCGAGGTTGGTCTTGCCCACGCTGATGGCGCCCGCCGCGGTCAGGAGCTCCACCACGGTGGCGTCATAGGGCGGCCTCCAGCCGTCGAGGATCTTCGACGAGCAGGTGGTGGGGATGCCGGTGGTGCAGAGGTTGTCCTTGAGCGCGATCGGTACGCCGGCCAGCGGACCAGGGTCCTCCCCCGCCGCCACCTTGGCATCGACGGCGTCGGCGGCGGCCAGCGCCTCGTCCCGCGTGACGAGGTTGAAGGCGTGGAGATCGGCCTCGCGAGCGTCGACGACGGCCAGGTGCTCCTCGACCACGGACCGGGCGCTGCGCTCGCCGCGGCGTACGGCCGCTGCCAGCTCGATGGCGCTCACGGCGCCTCCCCGATGGTGGGCGGCACCCGGAACATGCCGTCTTCGACCGACGGCGCCTCGGCCAGCACGGCCTCGCGCACGCCGGCGTCTCGGGGCTCGTCGGGCCGCCACACGTTCACCAGCGGGTAGGGGTGCGAGGTGGGCGGCACGTCGGCGAGATCGAGCGCCTCGACGTCGGCGGCGTGGTCGAGGATGGCCGCCAGCTGCGGCGTGAACGTGTCGATCTGCTCGTCGGTGAGCTCGAGCCGAGCAAGCCGGGCGACATGGGCGACTTCGTCACGCGAGAGCGATGCCATAGGCGAGCCATCGTAGGGGTGCACCTCCTGCCGCCCCGAACCCGGTTCCCGGCGTCAGCCCATCGGGTCGCGCCACATGGCGGCCATGGTGGGGCCGTCGGGCAGCGGGATCTCCTTCGACACCACGAACCCGTGGCGCACATAGAGGGAGCGGTTCCGGGGGTTCGTCGACTCGAGGTAGGCGGGGACGCCCTCCGCGTCGCAGTGCTCGAGCACCGGCCGCAGCACCGCCGAGCCCAAACCCCGGCCCTGGCGCTCGGGGAGCGTGCCCACCACGTTGAGGTACCAGTGCTCCTCGTGGGGGTGGTGCTCCTTCATCACGTCGCCGAGCACGCCGAAGCGCTCGAGCTCCTCCATCTCGAACGGCCCGAGGTCGGCACCGCCCCCGTTGGCCGCGGCGTCCTCGAGGCGGTCGCTCGCGGTGCGGTGGTGCTCGAAGCCCGGGTTGCGCCAGAAGGCGGCCGAGGCCCCGGCGACCAGGTGGATGGTGCCCCGGTCGGGGAGGGTGTCGTCGACCAGCCCGCCGAACACGACGAGGAGCTGGTCGAGCCGCCGGGCGTCGTCGCGCAGCACCCAGGAGAGGACGGGGTCGTCGTAGAACCCGGAGGCCGCGATGCGGGCCACCACCTCCCGGTCCGCGAGCGTGGCCAGGCGGGGGCCGTCGTCAGTCGGATCGGCGTCGGTCATGCCAGAGCTCCTCGTTCAGCGATGTCGGGCGGGTCGCGGGGTCCATCGCCGGGCGTGGGGCGGCTACGACGACCAGACTCACGCCGTGGCCGACCAGCGCATCCTCACCACCCATGCCGGCAGCCTGCCACGACCGGCGGCGCTGACCGACCTCGCACCGTCGCTGGTGTGGGCCAAGCTCCGCTCGCTGCGGGAGGGGGCCGACCTGGTCGCCGCCCGCCTCTTCTGATCCACGAAAGGCACCAGCACCATGGGAGAGCTCGACGGCCGCACGGCCATCGTCACCGGATCGTCCAGCGGCATCGGGGAGGCCACTGCCCGACGCCTGTCCGCCCTCGGGGCCAACGTGGTGGTGAACTCCGCCTCGTCGGTGGAAGCCGGCACGGCGGTGGCGGCCAGCCTCCCCGGCGAGGCCCTCTACGTGCAGGCCGACATCAGCGACCAGGCCCAGGGGCAGGCGTTGATCGAGCGCAGCGTGGAGCGCTTCGGTGGGCTCGACCTGCTGGTGAACAACGCGGGCTGGACGACCGTGGTCCCCCACCACGACCTCGAGGCGCTCACCGACGAGATCCTCCTGCGCACGTTCGAGGTCAACGTGTTCGGTACGTGGTGGCTCACCAAGGCGGCCATGCCCCACCTGCGCGAGGGCACCGACCCCAACGTGGTGATGGTCACCTCGGTGGCCGGACTGCGGCCCATCGGCTCGTCGGTGGCCTACTCCATGACCAAGGCCGCCCTGAACCACCTCACCAAGCTGCTGGCCAAGTCGTGCGGACCGGTGCGGGTGAACGCGATCGCTCCAGGGCTGGTCGAGACGCCTTGGACGGCCGACTGGGACGCCCAGCACGCCGCCGTGGCGGCCATCGCTCCGCTGGGCCGGTCGGCCACACCCGACGACTGCGCCGAGGCCGTGCTGGCCGTGGTGCGCAACCCCTACGTCACCGGCCAGATCCTGGCCGTGGACGGGGGCACCTCTCTGATGATGTGACCCCGCTCGACGCCCACCGGCTTGACTGAGTGAGTGCTCACTCAGATAGGTTCCAAGGCGTGACGACGACAGCAGAGGCCAAGCGCCCGGGGGGCCGGGCCAGCGCGCTGCCGGCCGACGAGCGCCGGTCGACGATCATCCGCGCCACCCTGCCGCTGCTGCTCGAGCACGCCGAGATGGTCACGACCCGGCAGATCGCGGAGGCGGCCGGCATTGCCGAGGGCACCATCTTCCGCGTCTTCGCCGACAAGGACGCGGTGATCGCGGCGGTGGTCGACGCCGCCTGCGACCCGGCACCCATCGAGGAGGCGCTGGGCGGCCTCGACGCCGCCGGCCCGATCGAGGACGTCCTGGCCGAGGCCATCGACCTGCTGCAGCAGCGCACCATCGAGATCTGGCGGCTGCTCTCGAGCGTGGGCCCCCGCTTCCACGACCTCGCCCGGCGCCCCATGGACAGCCCGGCGCTCATCGCCCTCTTCGCCGCCCACCGCAGCGAGATCGCCCTGGCCCCCGAGGAGGCGGCCCGCCGGCTGCGGGCCCTCACCCTGGCCTCCACCCATCCGATGCTGAGCGACGAACCGGTGCCGCCGGCCGAGATCGCCCACCAGTTCATCCATGGGGTCGGTCGCGGAGCCCGCTCGTGCTGATCCGCCTGCTCCGCACCCACCTCCGGCCCTACCGGCGCACGCTCGGGCTCATCGTCGTCCTGCAGGCCGTGCAGACCGCGGCGGCGCTGGCGCTGCCCACCATCAACGCCGACATCATCGACAACGGCGTGCTGGTCGGCGACACCGGCCACATCCGCTCCGCCGGAGCGCTGATGCTCGTGTTCGCGCTGGTGCAGGTGTCGTTCTCCGTGGCCGCCATCTGGTTCGGCACGAAGGTGGCCATGGGGTTCGGGCGCGACCTGCGCGCGTCGCTGTTCCACCACGTCACCGACTTCTCCGCCCAGGAGGTGGGCGCGTTCGGGGCGCCGTCGCTGATCACCCGCATCACCAACGACGTGCAGCAGGTGCAGATGCTGGTGGTGATGGCGGCCACCATGGCCATCGCCGCCCCCATCACGATGGTGGTGGGCGTGATCATGGCCATGCGCCAAGACGTCGGCCTGTCGGTGGTGCTGCTGGTGAGCATGCCCCTCGCCGCCATCGTGCTCGGCGCCATCGTGAGCCAGATGGTGCCCACCTTCCGTCGCATGCAGGACAACATCGACGTGATCAACCGCGTGCTGCGCGAGCAGATCACGGGCATCCGGGTGGTGCGGGCCTTCGTGCGCGAGCCCGAGGAGACAGCCCGCTTCGGCCGCGGCAACGACGAGCTCACCGCCACCGCGCTGCGAGCCGGCCGGCTGATGTCGTCGATGTTCCCGATCGTGAACCTGCTCATCAACGGCGCCAGCGTGGGCGTGCTCTGGGTGGGCGCCTCCCGGGTGAGCTCGGGTGACCTCCAGGTGGGTTCGCTGGTGGCCTACCTGAGCTACCTGGTGCTCATCCTGATGTCGGTGGTGATGGCCACCTTCACCATCTCGATGGTGCCCCGCGCGGCCGTGTCGGGCGGGCGCATCCAAGAGGTGCTCGACACACCGTCGTCGGTGGGCCAACCGGCCGTCCCCATCGCCGACGTCGGCCCGCGCGGCTCCGTCGAGCTGCGAGGCGTGGGCTTCCACTACCCCGGGGCCGAGCAGCCGGTGCTCACCGACATCTCCTTCAGCACCACCGCCGGGCGCACCACGGCGATCGTGGGGAGCACGGGCGCCGGCAAGACCACGCTCGTGAACCTCATCCCCCGGCTCTTCGACGCCACGGCCGGCTCGATCCTCATCGACGGCGTCGACGTGCGCGACCTGCGCCTGGAGGAGGTGTGGGACCGCATCGGCCTGGTTCCCCAGAAGCCGTACCTCTTCTCCGGCACGGTGGCCAGCAACCTCGAGTTCGGTCGCCCCGACGCCACCGAGGCCCAGATGTGGCAGGCCCTCGAGGTGGCCCAGGCGGCCGACTTCGTGCGGGCCATGCCCGGCGGCCTCGAGGCCCGCATCGACCAGGGCGGCACCAACGTGTCGGGCGGGCAGCGCCAGCGGCTCTCCATCGCCCGGGCGCTGGTGCGCCAGCCCGAGATCTACCTCTTCGACGACTCGTTCTCGGCTCTCGACCTCACCACCGACGCCCGGCTCCGCGCCGCGCTGGCACCGGCCACCACCGATGCCGCGGTGATCATCGTGGCCCAGCGGGTGTCGACCATCGCCACGGCCGACGAGATCATCGTGCTCGACGACGGCCGCATGGTGGGTCAGGGCACCCACACCGACCTGCTGGAGTCGTGCCCCACCTACGCCGAGATCGTGCAGTCGCAGATCGGCGAGCGGAGCCCGGCATGACCATCGTCGACGACCGCCCCGACGGCGACGGGTCCACCGGCGACGACGCGCCGGAGCCCAACCTGGCCGCGCCCGACACCCGGGCTGCCGGGCGTTGGAACTCCGCCGGCATGCCCACGGAGCGCTCGGCCCGCTTCGGCGAGTCCGTCCGCCGGCTCACCCAGCTGATGGGGCCGGAGCGGCCCGTCCTGGTCGTGGTCGCCCTGGCCTCGATCGCCAGCGCCACCCTCAACGTGCTCGGACCCCGCGTGCTCGGGCGGGCCACCGATGTGATCGTCGCCGGCATCACCTCGCCGGGCGGCATCGATCGCGGTCGGCTCAACAGCACCCTCCTCCAGGCGGTGGCCCTCTACGTGGGGTCGGCCCTGCTCTCGGTGCTGGTGGCCTTCCTCATCGCCGGCGTCGTGCAGCGGCTCATGCACCGCCTGCGCACCGCGGCCGAGACCAAGATCCACGCCCTCACGCTGCGCCACATCGACCAGCAATCGCGCGGCGACCTGCTCAGCCGGGTCACCAACGACCTCGACAACCTGGCCCAGAGCCTGCAGCAGACCCTGAGCCAGATGCTCACCTCGGTGCTCCTGCTGCTCGGCGTGGCGGCGATGATGTTCGTGATCTCGCCGCTGCTGGCCGTGGTCGCGCTCACCACCGTGCCGCTGTCGGTGTGGGGCATGAAGAAGGTGGCCCAGCGGGCCCGACCGCGCTACCTGGCCCAGTGGCGCAGCACGGGCGTCCTCAACGGTCAGATCGAGGAGACCTTCACCGGCCA
>JBPPMN010000128.1:0-2828 GCA_051306055.1 Acidimicrobiales bacterium | reverse complement strand
CGCTAGAGGTCGATCATGGAGCCCTCGGTGGCTGCCCGGACCTCGATGGGGGCGTCGGCGAAGGAGCCGACGATGGCGTCGACCTCGGCGTCGGTCCGGGTGGGGTCGTGGTGGAAGAGCAGGACCGATCGCGCACCGGCCAGCTCGGCCAGGTGCACCGGGTAGTCGGCCGCCGAGTGCCCCCAGGCGATCCGCGTCGGGAGCTCAGCGGCCGTGTGCTGGGCATCGTGCACGAGGAGGTCCACGTCCGCGGCCAGGGCGAGCGCGGCCTCGTGGTACGGCCCCCATCCGTCGGGACCGGGACCGAGCGCGCCCGGGCCGTGGTCGGAGAGGTAGGCCAGCGAGGCTCGGCCGTCGCTGATGCGGTAGCCGAAGGTGCGGCCCCCCTTGTGCGGGATCTCCAGGGCCAGCACGTCGAAGCCCGCCACCTCGTGCCGTCCCGGCGCCAGGCTCTCGAAGGTCCAGTCGCCGCGCAGCCCCTCGGGGCCGATCGGGAAGTGCGGCGGCGACATGGCGCGCCGCACCACGTCGACAGCCGCCGCCCCGTCGCCCTGGTCGGGGAGGCACAGGCGGACGCAGGCGCCGTCGTGGTCGAGGGCCCGCGAGAACGGGAGGCCCTGGGTGTGATCCCAGTGCAGATGGCCCAGGAGCACGGCGCCGTGGAACGGCCGCTCCCCCAGGAGCGCGCCGAGGCCGCGCACGCCCGTCCCGGCATCGAGAAGGAGCGTGGGCGGCTCACCGTCGCGAGCCACCGCCACGCACGACGTGTTGCCGCCGTACCGGGTGAACTCGCGGCCGGGCGCCGGGGTGGACCCTCGTACCCCGAGCACGTGGACCCTCACGGCGCGGCCTGCTCCTCCCGCCGGTGCCCCTGGCTGATCTCGGACAGGTGGTCGAGGTCGAGCTCCACCCTCCGAGCCTCGGCCACCTTGCAGGCGCTGCGAGCCACGAGGGTCGCGGTGCGCCGGCCGCCCTCGAGGACGGCTCGCTCCCCGATGAGCGCGCCAGGGCCGATCTGCGCCACCTCGACGCCATCGACCACCACCTGGATCACCCCGTCGAGCAGCAGGTAGATGGCGTCGGCCTCCTCGCCCTGCTCGGTGAGCGTGGCCCCCGCCCGCAGCCGGCGCACCTTGGGCTTCCCCTCGCCCATGATGACGGCAGACAGGCGGCGCTCCATGGCCGACTCCACGGCCGTGACGAGGGCGGGCGACTCCTCGCCCCCCCAGGGGCTGTGGCCGCCGAAGGCGTGGCGGTACCAGTCCTTGAAGTCGATGAGGCCGGTCTTGGCCGCCATCGCGCCGTCGGGCCCGTAGATCCAGTGCCGAGGGAACGGGCTCGCGCCCACCACCTCCCACTCGCTGCGACCATCGACGTGGATGGTCAGCGAGAGCGTCGACCATGCGGTGGGAGCGTGGTACTGCACGTAGGGCGGGTGCGCCACCGGACGGGGGGCCGGCACGCCGGTGCGTCCTCCGGCGGTCTGCTGGAACCGCACCCAGCTCGGTCCGACCTCGGGCTCGGCCTGGAGGTCGGGGTAGGCCACGGCCGGAAAGCTGGCGGTGGCCGAGCGGAGGCCCATCGTGGTCGAGCCGATCACGCCGCCTCCGGTGTAGCCGTGGCCGGTGATCTCGCCGTCGTCGACCTCGATCCACGCCCGCAGGTCGTTGGCGACCCGGAACAGGTCGCGAGCGCGCCAGTCCTCCAGGTCGCCGAGACGGTCCGGCAACGGGTCGTCGTAGTGGGCGATGCCCAGCTCGAACGGTGCCTTGAGGGCGCCCTTCACCGCCTCCGACGGGATCCACGACACGGCCACGACACGGGACTCGATCTGCACGGCACCTGCTCCTCTTTTCGACTTCGCTCACCGTCGCCGGGCGGGGGCCTGCGGCCAAGGGCGGTGTCCGGCCTCATGGGGTGGGGCTGGCACCCCCCTCTCGTCGCATGCCTGCCCCCTCGTCGAGGCCCGGTCCTCCTGGCTGGATGGAAGACATGTCCGACGGCGTCATCACCGTGGTCCTGGCCGACGACAACCTGATCGTGCGCACGGGCGTGCGCGCCCTGCTGGGGAGGGAGCTCGACGTCGAGGTGGTGGGCGAGGCGGCGGACCACCCGGAGCTGATCGCCGCCGCCCTCGAGCACCAGCCGCAGGTGGTGGTGACCGACATCCGCATGCCGCCCACGTTCCAACGCGAGGGCATCGACGCTGCCAAGGAGATCCGGCAGCGGATGCCCGGGACCGGGATCGTGGTGCTGTCGCAGTTCGACGACCCGGAGTACGCCGTGTCGCTCCTGGCCGACGGCGCGGCCGGCTACGCCTACCTCCTCAAGGACCGGCTGGCGGAGGGCGACCAGCTCGTCGACGCCATCCGCGCCGTCGCCACCGGCGGCACGCTCCTGGACCCGGTGATCGTCGAGGCCCTCGTGCGACCCGTCCAGACCGACGACGACCTCTCGCCCGCCGACCAGGAGCTGCTCACCTTCATCGCCGAGGGCAAGCCCATCAAGGCCATCGCGGTGACCCGCCAGACCACGCCCGAAGCCGTGTCCGATGCTGTCGAGCACCTCTTCCTCGCGCTGGCCAAGGGGGCATCCACGGGCGACGACAGCGCGCTGCGGCGGCTGCGCATGCTGCACCAGATGATCGTGGACCGCGAGGAGCAGGGCGAGACGCTGTCGCGGCTGCTCCCCGGCGGCCTCGCCGAGAAGCTGCGTCAGGAGGGCCGTCACATCGGCGAGTCGGAGGAGCTCGAGGTGACGGTGCTCATGTCCGACATCCGCAGCTACTCCTCGATCGCTGAGCGGACGACCCCGACCAAGCTGGCCGC
>JBPPMN010000079.1:0-2330 GCA_051306055.1 Acidimicrobiales bacterium | reverse complement strand
GTGCGCATGCGCGACCGCTTCCTCCAGCAGGAGGTGTGGGAGCGCATGGGTGTCGACGTGCGCACCATGGTGAAGCTGCAGCTCGAGAACCAGGGCGACAAGAACGAAGACCCGTTCCAGCAGCTCCTCTTCAGCAAGATCGTGCCCAACTGCAAGAAGCTGGGCCTGCTCGACCGCAACAACGGCTGGCTCCGCACCAAGTTCGGGGAGATGGGCGTGATCCAGTTCGAGGACTGGGTCGACACCGGCGAGGAGTACGAGGCGATGTCGCTCGAGGCCATGGCCCAGGAGGGCACGCCAGCAGGCGGCGCCGAGGTGGCCTAACCTGTTGCACGGTGATCCTCGATCGTTGATCGGGGGACGCAGGGCCCGGTGCTTCGGGGGGAGCACCGGGCCCTCGCGCGTCAGGGCCACGTTGAGCGAGCCGGTACCGTGCGGGGGTGGCTGCCGAGCGATACCGCTGTACGTCGTGCGGGAACCTGACCCGGTTCGATGTGACCACGACCACCCGGGTGCGGGCCTTCCACCACTTCACTGTCGGCGGCGAGCTCTCGGTGGAGGAGCAGGAGGTGCTGGCCGAGTCGGTCGACGAGGTGCTGTGCCGGTGGTGCGGCGTGGGCACCGCGGTGGAGACCATCGAGCCCTGAACGGGCTGTCACACCCCCTGCGTAGCGTCGTCCCCATGGCACCTGCGCTGCGGATCAGCTGTGACGACTGCGTGATGGAGGGCACCTCGGCCTGCGCCGACTGCGTGGTCACCTTCCTCTGCGCCCGAGAGCCCGACGATGCCGTCGTCATCGACGTGGCCGAGGCCCGGGCCCTGCGGCTCCTCGAGCAGGGGGGCCTCGCCCCGAGCCTCCGGCACCGCCGCCGCACCGGGTGAGCGGCCGGCGCTCGTTCACCGCGAACCGGGTGCTGTCGGTAGCGGGGCCGAGAACGGGTGGCTGCTACCGTCAGCCGCCGGGAGGTGGCGACATGGGGGAGCGGTCCCCCTCGCCGGCAACGTGTGCAGAAGCTCCATCTCGTTGGCTTCACGACTGATCAGAAGGGCCTGATCCTCGCGGCGCGCCGCAACGCGCGCTCAGGCGGCTTCCACCTCACGGTCGACGATGCCCTGGTGGAGGCCGTGGAGGAGCTGCAGGCCCGCCAGGCCGAGGCCGCCGCCGAAGAGGAGGCGGCCGCCGAAGAGGTGCGTCCTCCACGAGTGGAGAGCGCGCTGCCCGTGAAGGAGATCCAGGCCCGGCTCCGCCAGGGGCGCACGGTCACCGAGGTGGCCAAGGCCGCGGGGGTGGAGGTGACCTGGGTGGAGCGCTTCGCCGCCCCGGTGCTGGCCGAGCGGGCGCAGGTGATCCGACGGGTGCAGGGGGCGACGCTCAAGCGGGCCCGCCTCGGGCCGTCGTCGCTGCCCATCGGCGAGGCCATCCGCCACCACCTCGCCGAACGCAACGTGAGCCTGTCGCCCGACGAGTTCGACGCCGCCTGGACCAGCCGCCAGAGGGCCGACGGGCGTTGGGCGGTGCGCTTCTCGTTCCGGAGCCGCGGCAAGGAGCAGAAGCTGCGGTTCGACCTCCCGGAGGGCGGCGGCGAGGTGGGGGCCGCCGATCGCCTCAGCAGCCAGCTGGGCTACCTGCCTCCCGCGCTGGAGCCTGCTCGTCCCCGCGTGCCGGCAGTCCGGCCCACCGCCAAGCGGGCCACCGTCGCGTCCGGGTTCCGGGCCGACGACACCTCGGGCAAGCCCTCCTCCCGCCCGGCCAAGGAGCGCGAGCGGGCGGCCGCGGCCATGCGCAAGGCGGCCGCGCAGCACGCCCGCGAGGCCGAGCGCGCCGCGGCCCGGCGGGTGAAGGAGAAGGAGGCCGAGGCAGCACGCGCCGAGCGGGCGGCCCGAGCCGAGGCGGCCCGACAGGAGCGGGAGGCGGCTGCGAAGGAGAAGGCTCGCCTGGCGGCCGAGAAGGCGAAGGCCGAGAAGGCGGCTCGAGCCGCAGCCGAGAAGGAGCGGCGGGACAAGGAGCGAGCCGCGGCGGCGGAGGCCAAGCGGGTGGCCGCCCGGGCCAAGCGAGCTGAGGCCGCCCTGCGCGCCGCCGAGCGGGCTCGCGCGGAGAAGGCCAAGAAGGCGGCCGCCGCCGAGAAGGCCGCCGCCAAGAGGGCGGCCAGCAAGGCTGCGCCAGCCAAGAGGGCGCCAGCCAAGAAGGCGCCGGCGAAGAAGCCGGCGGGCAAGAAGGCGACCAGCAAGAAGGCACCGGCCAAGAAGGCGCCAGCGAAGAAGGTGGCCAGCAAAAAGGTGCCGACGAAGCAGGCGACGACGACGCAGGCCCCTCCGGAGCGGGCCCCCG
>JBPPMN010000064.1:0-2052 GCA_051306055.1 Acidimicrobiales bacterium | reverse complement strand
ACCGACGACGGCACCACCGACGACGGCACCACCGACGACGGCACCACCGACACCGAGGTCGGCGGCTCGCAGACCCCCCGTCCCGGCACGCAGGTGAAGGGCACCCAGACCCTGCCCCAGACCGGTGCGGAGGACGCCTCCCTCGCCATCATGGGCGGGCTGCTGGTGCTCTTCGGCGGCGCCGTGCTGGCCGCCGGTCAGCTCCGAGGCCGCATCGCCGGCCAGTAGCACTGCACCACGCCTGAGCGGGCGGCGGCGAGGGGGAGGGCCTGGGGCCCTCCCCCTCCTCGCGTCTCGGCTCCCGCGGCCTGGCTCGGCGAGGTGGCCGGTAGCCTCCACCCTCGTGGAGACGGCCATCCAGACCTGCTATCGGCACCCCGATCGGCGCGCCGGTGTGATCTGCCAGCGCTGCGACCGACCGATCTGCCCCGACTGCATGCGCCAGGCGTCGGTGGGCTTCCACTGCCCCGAGTGCACGAAGTCGGGGGCCCAGAAGATCGTGCGCCCGCGCGACCTCGTCACCCGGCCCGTGGTCACCATCGCCCTGATGGCCATCAGCATCGCCGTCTACGTCTACGGCATGGGCGGCGGGCTCGACACCAGCAACCGGATGATCATCGACGGCGCCATCGCGGGCCCGCCGGTGGCCGACGGCGAGTGGTACCGCCTGATCACCTCCGGCTTCCTCCACGCCGGGCTGATCCACATCGGCTTCAACATGTTCATCCTCTACCGGCTGGGGCAGCTGGTGGAGCCGGTGCTGGGCCGTCTGCGCTTCGGCATCGCCTACTTCGTGTCGCTGCTGTCGGGCTCGCTCGGCGTGATCCTGCTCCAGCCCGACCGCTTCGCCGTGGGTGCCTCGGGGGCGGTGTTCGGCCTGATGGGCGTCACCGTGGCGGTGATGCGCAGCCGGGGCATCGACCCCTTCTCCACCGGCCTCGGCGGGATGATCGTGCTCAACCTGATCATCACCTTCACCATCCCGGGCATCTCCATCGGAGGCCACGTGGGCGGCCTCCTCGGCGGGCTCGTGGTGGGCTACCTCTTCGCCGACTTCGGCCCCCGCGTCCTCAAGGACCCCACCGTCACCATCCTCGCCAGCGTGATGCTGGGCGTGGTGGTCGCCGGCAGCGCCATCCTCCTCGCCTAGCGGCTCGTCACCAGGGGGCGAACAGCACGATGGTGACGACGAGGCCGATGGCGCCCAGCACCGCGCCGGCCTGGGCCATGCGCCGGTGTGCCGTGCCGATGTCGCCGGAGCCGAGGGCCAGCACCGCCATGGGGAGGGCGACGAGGGAGCCGACGCCACCGAGCCAGAGCACCGAGAGGATCAGCGACCGGCGGGCCGCCGTGCGCCCGGTGCGCACCTGCGGGGCGGCGTCGTAGCGTCCGCTCTGGAACCCGCCGGTCATGAGGTTGTCGGGCTCGACCATCGGACGCTCGTAGGCGTTGCTGCTGTCCTGCGCCATGCCCGGATCGTACCGGGGCGCTGTCGTCGTCGTCGTCGTCGGGGCACTCCGGCGCTCGCCGGCCGCCGCCGAGGTGGCGTCCCACCCGCGCCTGCTGGCCCCGGTGCACCTCCTGCTCGGGTCGGGAGCCGCTCTCGACCAGCGCACCTTCCGGAGCCCCCAGCCCGGCTTCGGCGGTCAGCGGCTGCACGCCGACGACGTGCTGATGCTGGAGGTCGGCCCGGCCCGCTGGTGCCGGGTAGCCACCGTCGAGGCGACCTGCAGCGCCAGGCCGGCCGGCTCGAGCGCCACCCCGACGAGATCGCGCGGGAGGGGCCGGCGGGCACCGCCTTCGTCCTCTCGGGCCACGTGCTGCACGCCGGCGGGCTGAACCGGTCGAGCGGCCCTCGTCCCGCGCTGCAGCTGGTGTGGCGCCGCTGAGGCTCAGAAGCGGCCGGCGAGGCGGGTGAGGTTGCGGCGCCACACCCACCGCAGCACCGGCTTCGAGAGGAAGGCGCCCACCGGGCCGCCCATCCACAGCGGGTAGACGAGCTTCTCCTTCCACTGGAACTGGGTGCGGCCGCCCCGGGCCTTCTTCAGCGTG
>JBPPMN010000059.1:0-17707 GCA_051306055.1 Acidimicrobiales bacterium | reverse complement strand
GGCCGGGCCCAGGCCCTCCAGCAGCGCGGCCACCAGCATCGGGGAGCTCAGGGCCACCAGGCGACCCCGTAGCTCGTCGAGGGTCTCGTCGGGGCCGATGGCCACCTCTTCACGACGGTAGATCCCGCCCGTGTCGAGTCCCTCCTCCAGCGCCATGAGGTCGACGCCGGTGCGCTCGTCGCCGGCCAGGATGGCCCGCTCCACCGGGGCTGCTCCACGCCAGCGCGGCAGCAGCGAGAAGTGGAGGTTCACCATGGGCACCCGCTCGAGCACGGGGGCCTTGATGAGCCGGCCGAAGGCGACCACGACGCCCAGGGGCACGTCGATCTCGAGGAGGTCGTCGACGCGGTCGGTCACGGGGAGACCGAGGGCCCCGGCGGCCGCCTTGACCGGCGACGGCGAGAGCGCGCTCCCCCGGCCACGGCGCCGGTCGGGCTGCGAGACCACCAAGGGCACCTCGATCCCGGCCGCCACCAGCGCCTGCAGCGGTGCCACGGCCAGCGCAGGGGTGCCCAGGAAGGCCACCCGGCGGATCGGGCCCTCAGGCGGGGCGGCCAGGGTCACGAGCGGGTGGTCAGCGGAGGCTGAAGCCGCTGCGCTTCGGCGCGAGGCCGGCCACCTCTGCGTCGGCCAGCTCGGCGGCGGTGACCCGCTGCTCGCGGATGATCTTCATGGCCGCCTTGCGCTGATCGTCGTCGAGGCGCTCGAGGTAGAGGACGCCGTCGAGGTGGTCGAGCTCGTGCTGGAAGCACCGGGCGGTGAGCTCGTCGGCCTCGATCGACAGCTCGTTGCCCTGGAGGTCGTAGCCCACGAGGTGGACCTCAGCCGGGCGCACCAGCTCGAAGGCCAGGCCGGGGATCGACAGGCAGCCCTCCTCGTAGGCCCACTCGCCGCGCGACTCCTTGATCTCGGGGTTGATCACGACCTGCGGGCCCTCGCCGACGTCGTAGACGAAGATCCGCTTCTGGACACCCACCTGGGGGCCGGCCAGCCCCACGCCGGGAGCGTCGTACATGGTGGCCAGCATGTCGTCGGCCAGGCGAGCCAGCCGCCCGTCGACGTCGGTGATCTCGCTGGCCCGCTGGCGCAGGACAGGATCGCCGATCACCCGGATCTCGTACGGCGCGGACATGGTCACAGGCTACCCGGCGGTCCTCGCCGCTCCCACGGCCGGCGGTAGGTTGCCACCGATGGGTGAACCGGCCGGCCACTACTTCGACGACGACCCCCAGGCCGGGTCGCGCCCGGCTTCAGTGCGGCTCGACCTCCCCGACCGCTCGTTCACGCTGGCCACCGATCGCGGCGTGTTCTCCGCCGACCGGGTCGATCCCGGCTCGAAGTACCTGCTGCTGGAAGCACCGGGCCCGCCGCTGGAGGGCAGCTTCGTCGACCTGGGCTGCGGGTACGGCCCGCTGGCCTGCACCCTGGCCGCCCGCGCTCCTGGAGCAACGGTGTGGGCCGTCGACGTGAACGCCCGGGCCAGGGGCCTCTGCGCCGCCAACGCCACCGCGCTGGGCCTCCCCAACGTGCGCGTCGTCGCTCCCGACGAGGTCCCCCATGACCTGGCCGTCGACCTCCTGTGGTCGAACCCGCCGATCCGCGTCGGCAAGGAAGCCCTCCACTCGATGCTCGGCACCTGGCTCGGACGCCTCACGCCTGAGGGCCGAGCGGTGCTGGTGGTGCAGAAGCACCTGGGCGCAGACTCGCTCCAGCGATGGTTGACGGCCCAGGGCTTCCGGGCCACCAGGCTGGGGTCGCGCACCGGGTACCGGCTGATCGAGGTGGTCCGGTGAAGCAGCTCGACGGCACGGGGATGAAGCGCCTCCACCGGGAGTGGCGACGACGCACGCCCGGGCGGCTGGGGCTCGTGCTCGACGACGTGCACGGCCCGTTCAACGTCGGCGCCATCATCCGCACCGCCGCCGCGCTGCGGGTCGACGACGTGTGGCTGGCCGGCCGCACCCCCGATCCCCACGACACCAAGGTGGGCAAGACCGCGCTGGGCACCCAGCGCTACCTCACCTTCCACCGCGTCGACGACGGACCGGCCGCGGCGGTGGCGGCGCGGGCCGCCGGCTACCAGGTGGTGGCCGTCGAGCTGGCGGATGGCGCCGCACCACTCCACGAGCTGGTGCTGGGCGAGGCCACGTGCCTGGTGGTGGGCCACGAGGACCGCGGCTGCCCCCCGGCCACCCTGGCCGCCTGCGACGCCGTGGCCTTCCTGCCGCTGCTGGGCAAGGTGGGCTCGCTCAACGTCGCCACCGCGGCGGCCATGGCCTGCTACGAGGTGCGCCGCCGGTCGTGGACCGCTCCGGGAGACACCGTCGAGACGCCCGAAAACGGATGAGGTCCGCTCCGCTCGCTGAGTAGGTTGCCGTCCATGTCCGCCGTCTCCGTGCGCCTGCTGGATGCGTCGGAGCTCATCGCCGCCGTCCGCATCGTGGCTCACGGCATGCTCGGTCCGCTGACCTACGACCGGCTCGAGGCCTGGGCGGCTCGGATGCACACCGGTGAGACCCACGGTGCGTTCGAGGGCGACCAGCTCGTGGGCGTGGCCCGGTGGTTCCCCACCGACCTGTCGGTGCCCGGGGGCGCAGTCGCGGGAGGTTGCGTCACCGCCGTCGCCGTGCTCCCCACCCATCGTCGTCGAGGGCACCTGCGACGCCTGATGACCACCCAGCTCGACAGCCTCGCCGACCATGGCGTGGCGGTGGGGCTCCTGCTGGCGGCTGAGTGGCCCATCTACGGCCGCTACGGCTACGGCCCGGCCGCCGAGGCCTGCACCTGGCGGCTCGACACCCGCACCGCCCGCTTCACGACCGAGCCCTCGGGGACGACGAAGCTGGTCGACCCGGACGAGGTGCGACCGCACCTCGAGGAGCTCCACGACCTCGTGTGGGCCCGCTCACCTGGTGCCGTCACACGCGAGCCTGAGCTGTGGGACCGCATCGCCGGCGTCACCCGACTCCCTGGCCAGAAGGATGATCCTGCGCTCCTCCGCGCCGCCCTCTGGCGCGACGAGGCCGGCGAGGTGCGCGGCGCGGTGGTCTACCGGGTGGAGGAGCACTGGACCGACGGCCGTCCCACTGGGAAGGCGGAGGTGTCGATGCTGGTGGGAGCCACCCCCGAGGCCGAGCGGGAGCTGTGGCGCCACCTGTGCGAGCTCGACTGGGTGGTCACCGTCACCGCACCTGAGCGCGGCGTCGACGATCCACTCCCCTACTTCCTCGTCGACGGCCGGGCGGCGGTGGCCGTGGATCGCCTCGACTGCATCTGGGCCCGCCTGCTCGACCTCCCGGCGGCCGTGGGGGCGCGCACGAGCTCGGTCGAGGGGCGCTGCGTCGTGGAGGTGGTCGACGACCTGGGCTACGCCGCCGGCCGCTTCGCGCTCGAGATGGGCCCAGACGCCAGCCGGGCCACACCATCGAAGGAACCCATCGAGGTGCGCCTGCCGGTGGCCACGCTCGGCGCTGCGTTCCTGGGCGGGCAGTCGCTCGGCCGCCTGCACCAGGCGGGCCTGGTGCAGGAGGAGGTGCTGGGGTCGGTGGCCCGGCTCGATGCCCTCCTGGCGGCCCCGGCTGCGCCCTGGTCGCCCACCACGTACTGACCCTCACCGGGGCGGTCGCGGCGGCGTGACAGGCTGGGTGGTGGCGGAAGCGGGCAACTGTAGGCCGAGGCGAGATGGGGCGCAAGCAACCAGAGGCAGAGCCGGGTCGGATCACCGGCATCGGCGGGGTGTTCTTCCGGGCGCGCGACCGATCGGCCCTGGCCGCCTGGTACGCCGACACGCTGCAGCTCCCGGTCACCGACGCCGCCACCGCCAAGATGGGCGAGACGGTGTGGGCCGCCTTCGACCAGGACAGCGCCTACTTCGGCCCTGACCGCTCCGAGTACATGATCAACTACAGGGTCGACGACCTCGATGCCGCCCTGCGGAAGCTCCGCCACGCCGGAGCCACTGTGGCACCGCACATCGAGGAGGACGACTACGGCCGCTTCGCCTGGGCCGTCGACCCGGAGGGCAACCGCTTCGAGCTCTGGGAGCCGGCACCCGGACGTTAGGACCAGGCTCGGCTGCGTCGGGTCAGGCCCGCAGCGGGTCCACCTCGATGCGGAGGCGCCCGGAGGGTCGCTCGACCTGGCCGAGGGCGTCGCACAGCCGCTGGTGGTCGGGGGCCCGAACCAGCCAACGGCGCTCGGCCGTCTCGGCCACCTCGATGCCGTCGGGAGCGCCGAGCGCGGCGATGAAGTCGGGAGCGCCCGCTCCCGACACCTCAGCCATGGCCGAGAAGGGCGGCAGCGACAGCAGCGCCCGCTGCTCCTGCTCGGACTCCTCCACGCCGCTGGGGTCGGCCCGCACCGCCGCCTGGACCACCGGGTGATCGGGGCTGCGGGTCTGCAGCAGCAGGTGGCCGTTGGCCCGGCCCCCCACCCGTGGTCCGGAGGCCGCGGCGACGCGGGCGGCCCTCGCCACGAGGCCCAAGGCCTGCTCGGCGGCCCGGAACCGCGGGGCGAAGAGCTCCTGATCGAGGTCGAGGAAGGCCACCACGTCGGCTCGATCGATCCTCTGGAGGACCGCCTCCGTGCCCACCACGACCCGTGCCGCCGGCGCGTCGGTGTCGGTGGTGGCCGTGAGCTCGGTGACCGGCTCCCCGATCAGGGCCTCCAGCTCCTCGCGCACCCTGGTGACCCCGGCCCGGACGTTCTTCAGGCGGGCCGCCCCACAGTGCAGGCACAGCGGCGGACGGACGCTGCCGCAACGACCGCAGCGCAGCTCCTCCTCCAGCTGCTGCACGGCGGCGTCGCAGGTGGCGCAGCGGGCCAGCTCGCCGCAGGCGCCGCAGGCCAGGAGGCGGGAGCGACCGGTGCGGTTGAGCACGCACAAGACCCGTGCGTCGGATCGAAGTCGACGCACCAGCGCGTCGGAGAACAGCCCGGCGCGGCGGGGGTCTTCGTCGCGCCGGTCGACCACCTCCACAGGAGGCCAGCCCGCCCGATCGCGGTTTCGGTCAGCGGCCACGAGGGTGCCCCACGCCAGCGCCTCGAGGGTCGGGCAGGGGCTGGTGAGCACGCAGGGCACCCCGGCTCGTGCCGCCCGCTCGATGGCCACGTCGCGGGCGTGCCACGTGGGCGCCTGCTCCTGCTGGTGGGCCTCATCGTGCTCGTCGAGCACCACGATGGCGGCCAGGTCGGCGACGGGCGCCCATGCCGCGGCCCGGGTGCCCACCACGGTGGCGCCGGCCGCGCCGGCGGCCCAGTCGCCTGGATGTCGGGCCACCCGCACCCCGGCCCGGCGCAGGCGGGCGGCGATGCTGGCCGCCTGGGCGGCGCTGGGGCACAGCACGAGGGCGTGCCCGAGCGAGGCGGCAGCCAGCGCCACGTGCACCAGGTTGGTGGCCGGCGGTACGCGCAGCACCGAGCGGGGGCGGCCCAGCGCCTCGGCGAGGAGGTCGGGCACGGGCCCGAGGTCGGTCTGGGCAGGAGCGGGCGACGGGAGCGAGACGACGTTGCGCTCGGGGCTGGCCGTCTTCAAGAAGGAGGCAGGTCGTCCCACCCACCGCCAGGCCGCCCACCCGGCCAGCGAGATCAGCTCCGGTGACGGGCCGATGCCGCTGCGCTTGGCCAGCAGCCGCAGGACGACCCCCTCAGGCGGCTCGACGCCCACGTGCGTGACCCACCCGCCAACGCGCCGGCCGTGCAGCTCGATGCGCACGACATCACCCACGCGCACCTGGTCCCGAAGCGCATCCGGCACCAGGTAGTCGAACTCCTTGCCGATGGCAGCAACATCAGGCAGCACCCGCACCACCAGCGGAGGGCGAGCCGCGCCCTCGGGTTCGGGATCGTTCAAGAGCGCGGAGGCTAGAGCAGCAGAAGGGCGGAAGGCCCGGCGCAGCCGCTGGGGGGTCTGGGGGGTCTCCCCCCAGGCATCGACGGGAGTGCAGCTTGCTGTGCTCCCGGCGCTGAGCGCGAGCCGAAGGCGAGCACGATCAAGCTCGTGGGCGAAGCTCCGCTTCGCCCACGATCACAGGCCCAATGCCGACTTGATGTCGTCGACCCGGCTGGTCTGCTCCCAGGTGAGGTCCTTGTCGTCGCGACCGAAGTGCCCGTAGGCGGCGGTCTTCTGGTAGATCGGCCGGCGCAGGTCGAGGTCGCGGATGATGGCCGCCGGCCGGAGGTCGAAGACCTGGCGGACGGCATCGCTGATCTTGTCGGGGTCGACGTTCTCGGTGCCGAAGGTCTCGACGAGGATCGAGACGGGCTGGGCGACGCCGATGGCGTAGGCCACCTGCACCTCACAGCGCTGCGCCGCCCCGGCGGCCACGAGGTTCTTGGCCACCCAGCGGGTGGCGTAGGCAGCGGAGCGGTCGACCTTGGACGGGTCCTTGCCGGAGAAGGCACCACCGCCGTGGCGGGCGGCGCCGCCGTAGGTGTCGACGATGATCTTGCGGCCCGTGAGCCCGCAGTCGGCGTAGGGGCCACCGAGCTCGAAGACGCCGGTCGGGTTGACCAGCACCTGGAAGTCGCTGGTGTCGATGTCGGCCGGGAGCAGCGGGGTGATGACGTGCTCGATGAGATCCGGCTTGATCAGGGTCTCGGCGTCGATGCCCGGCTGGTGCTGGGTGGAGATGAGCACGGTGCGAAGCTTGGTGGGCCGGTTGCCCTCGTAGTCGACCGTGACCTGGGTCTTGCCGTCAGGCCGCAGGTAGGGCAGCACGCCCGACTTGCGCACGTCGGCCAGGCGCTCGGCCAGCCGGTGGGCCATCCAGATGGGCAGCGGCATGAGGTCGGGGGTCTCGTCGACGGCGTAGCCGAACATCATCCCCTGGTCGCCGGCGCCCTGGCTGTTGAGGACGTCTTCGCCGGACGCGCCGGTGCGGGTCTCGTAGGCGGTGTCGACGCCCTGGGCGATGTCGGGCGACTGGGGATCGATGGAGGTCATCACGCCGCAGGTGTTGCCGTCGTAGCCGACGGACTCGCGGTCGTAGCCGATGCCGATGATGGTGTTGCGCACGATCTGCGGGATCTCGACGTAGGCGGTGGTGGTGATCTCACCGGCGACGATGGCCAGGCCGGTGGTGACCATCGTCTCGCACGCCACGCGGGCCATCGGGTCCTCGGCCAGGATGGCGTCGAGGATGGAGTCGGAGATCTGGTCGGCCATCTTGTCGGGATGGCCTTCGGTGACGGACTCCGAGGTGAAGGTCCACTGGCGGCTCACGGGTTGCTCCTTGTGATGGTGGTCGAGCGGTCCTGGGTGGACCTGGAGCGGGCTGCGCCCGCTGTCGGGATGGCACTGCGTTGATCCACCGGTGTGACGGACTCCGAGGTGAAGGTCCACTGGCGGCTCACGGGTTGCTCCTTGTTGTTGCGATCTGGTCGAGGACGGCACGCGCGATGGCTCGCTTGTCGGCGAGGGGGATGTCGGTGCTGCGGCCGTCAGCGGTCAGGATGACCACTGCGTTGGTGTCGTGCTCGAAGCCCACCCCGGGGGCCGACACATCGTTGGCCACGATGAGGTCGATCCCCTTCCGGGCGAGCTTGTCGGCGGCGTTGGCCCGCAGGTCGTGGGTCTCGGCCGCGAACCCCACGATGGTCTGTCCGGGGCGGCGAGTCGAACCGAGGGCGGCGAGGATGTCGTTGGTGGGCTCGAGGAGCACCTGGGGCACACCGGCCGACTTCTTGATCTTGCTGTCGGCGATCTCGACCGGGCGGAAGTCGGCGACGGCCGCCGCCATCACCACGATGTCGGCCTGGTCGGCCCGCGCCAGCACCGCCTGCTCCATCTCGGCCGCGGTCTCGACGGCGACGAGGTCGACCCCGGCCGGCACGGTTGCCGCCGTGGTGGTGACCAGGGTGACCTTGGCGCCGCGGGCGGCGGCCTCGACGGCGACCGCGTGGCCTTGCTTGCCGGAGGAGCGGTTGCCGATGAAGCGGACGGGGTCGATGGGCTCTCGGGTGCCGCCGGCGGTGACCAGCACCTGCAGCCCGGTGAGGTCATGGGCGGTGTGGTCGGCCAGCAGCGCCTCGACGGCCTCCACGATCGTGGCCGGGTCCGCGAGGCGGCCCGCCCCCACGTCGCCGCCAGCCAACCGGCCCGACTCCGGCTCCACCACGTGCACCCCTCGGCGGCGCAGCAGCTGGAGGTTGTCCTGGATGGCCGGGTGCTCCCACATCTCGGTGTGCATGGCTGGACAGACGAGCACCGGCGCCCGGGTGGCGACGAGCACGTTGGTGAGCAGGTCGTCGCTGATGCCGCCGGCGTAGAGGCCCAGCACGCGGGCGGTGGCCGGCGCCACGAGGACGAGGTCGGCGGTCTGGCCGAGATGGGTGTGCGGGATCGGGTGCTGTTCGTCCCACAGGGACGTCCAGGCCCGCTCGGACCCCAGGGCGTCGAAGGTGGTGCGGCCGACGAAGCGCAGCGCTCCCTCGGTGATGACGGGGATCACGTGGGCACCCGCGTCGACGAGACGACGGCACACCTCGACCGCCTTGTAGGCGGCGATGCCCCCCGAGACGCCGAGGACGATGCGCTTGCCCTCGAGCATGCTGCTGACGGGAGCGGGCCTACTCGGCCGGCTCGTCCGCCTCGACCTCGGGCTCGGCCTCCGGGTCGGGCCAGACGCCGAGGATCTTGTCGGCGTCGATCTCCTCGAAGGCGATCGACAGCGGCTTGCGGGCCGAGGAGGTGACCTGCGGCGGCACGACGGTGCCGAGGCCCTCCGAGAGGCGGTTGTAGTACGAGTTGATCTGCCGGGCTCGCTTGGCGCCGAGGGTCACCAGCGTGAACTTGGAGCCGGCTCGATCGAGGAGGCCCTCGATGGGCGGGTTCATCATCGTGTCGTGGCGCGACGCCATGGCTAGCAACCTCTTCCTCGCCTGGTGGGGGACATCGGATGCTACCAGCGACCGGGGCCGGTGGCCCGCATCCAGCTCAGGATCGGGCGGCCGCGATCACCAGGTCGGCCAGGCGCGCGGCCGGCTCCTGGGTCGACTCCAGGACCAGGTCGTAGACGCTGCGGTCGTTGAGGTCGATGTCGTAGACGGCGAGGTAGCGGGCGTGCTCCACTCGGGCCCGTTCCTCGTTGTCGGCCCGAGCCTGCTCGACGCTGGTGCCGTCGCGCTCAGCCACCCGACGAGCGGGCCCGTCGGGTGCGCAGTCGATCCACACCCGCACGGCCGACAGCCCCGCCCGGGTGACCAGCCAGCCGGCGAGGCGCGACTCGATGACGCACCCGCCCGCCCTGGCGTGGTCGGTGAGCCGGTCGTCGAGCTCCACGTCGATCTCGGGGTGCGTCTGAGCGTGGACGCCGAACTCGCCGAGGGACATTTCGGCCTCCGCGGCCAGCTGGCGGAAGACCTCGCCGCCCGGGATGCGGTCGAGGTCGAGGGCGTCGGCGACCAGCCGCGACACGGTGGTGGTGCCCGAGCCGGGCAGCCCGGAGATGGTGATCAGCACGTCGGGGGGCAGCCGGCTGATCAGCCGAAGGCGGCCAGGAGCGCCTTGCGCTGCTGCTCGCCGAGGCCGCGAACGCGGCGGGTGTCGGCGATGCCGATCTCCTCCATCGTGCGGCGGGCCTTCACCTTGCCGACGCCAGGCAGGGCCTCGATGACGGCCAGCACCTTCATCTTGCCGATGTGGTCGTTGTCGGCCGCCTCGGCCAGCAGCTCGGGCAGGGTGACCGAGCCCATCTTGAGCTTCTCCTTGATCTCAGCTCGGGCTCGGCGCGCCTCGGCCGCCTTGGCCAGGGCTTGCTCGCGCTGCTCAGGGGTCAGGGCGGGAGGCTGCGGCATGGGCGGGACCCTAACAGCGCGTCTCAGGGTGCGAGGGACGCGACAAGCTCGGCCGCCGCGGCGGCCGGATCGTCGGCCTGCGTGACGGCCCGGCCGATCACCAGCACGTCGGCACCGGCGGCCAGCGCCGACTCCGGTGTGGCCGCTCTGGCCTGGTCGTGGGTGGGCGTGCCGGCCGGCCGGATGCCCGGCACGACGGCGGTGAGGCGCGGTCCGTACTGCTTGGCCTCGACGACGTCGGAGGCGGCGCACACGATGCCCCCGCAGCCGGCCTCGAGGGCCGCCTGCACCCGCTTCTGCAAGATGTGACCGGGCGCATCGCCGTCGCTGGTGAGGATGGTGACGGCCAGCCCGACCGGCGCCGGGAGCCCTGCGTCGTCGGCGCCGGCGGCCAGGCCCTCGACCCCGGCGCGCAGCATGGCGGTGCCGCCCTGGGCGTGGAAGTTGAGGTACGACGCACCGAGGGCACCGATCACCCGGGCCGCCTTGCCCACCGTGGTGGGGATGTCGTGGAACTTGAGGTCGCAGAAGACCTGGTACCCCTGCTCGGTGAGGGCGCTCACGATGTCGGGGCCGGAGGCGCTGTAGAGCTCGAGGCCCACCTTGGCCACGCCGAAGAAGGGCTGCACCTCCCGGGCCAGGCGCAGGGCGACCACGGCGTCGTCGACGTCGAGGGCCACGGCCAGCTTGGAGCGGAGGTCGGGAGGGGCGGAGAGCGTGGTCATGGTGTGGTGTCCCTTCGGTGGGCGGCGCCCACGATGTCGTCGAGGTGCCTGCGGTTCGTGCGCCGGGCCCAGGCTCGCAGGCCCTCGAGGGTGTGGGCCGGAGCCCGGGGGTCGGCGAAGGTGGCGGTGCCCACCTGCACGGCACGGGCGCCGGCCAGGAGGAGCTCGGCGGCGTCGTCGCCCGTCGCCACGCCGCCGACCCCGATGATGGGGAGGTCGGGAAGGGCGGCGTGCACGTCGTGGACGGCCCGCACGGCGATCGGGTGGATGGCCGGTCCCGACAGGCCCCCGCCGCGAGCGCCCGAGCCGAGGCGGTAGGCGCCGGTCTCGGGGTCGATGGCCATGCCCAGCACGGTGTTCACCAGCGTGACCGCCTCCGCCCCTGCCGAGCGGGCGGCCTTCGCGATGGGCACGAGGTCGGTGACGTTGGGGCTCAGCTTGGCCCAGCGCGGGCGACCGCAGACCTCCGTGACGGCCATCGCCGCGGCCGTGGTCTCCTCCGAGTGGGCGAACAGGTCACGGGCGGCCTCCGTGTTGGGGCAGGACAGGTTGACCTCCACGGCCACCACCTCGGGCGGAGCGTCGGCCAGCAGGGCGGCCGCCGCCTCGTACTCGGCCACGCTCCGACCCCAGATCGACGCCACCACCCGGGCGCCGGTGGCCAGCAGCGCCGGCAGGTCGTGGGCCAGCCAGGCGGCCACGCCCGGCCCCTGCAGCCCCACGCTGTTGATCATTCCGCCCGTGGTCTCGTGCACCCGCAGCGGCGGGTTCCCGGCCCAGGGTTCGGCTGACAGCGACTTCACCACCACCGCGCCGAGGGCGCCGAGGTCGAGGTAGGGAGCCAGCTCGGCCCCGTGGCCGGCGGTGCCGGAGGCGGTCATCACGGGGTTGGGCAGCACCACCGAGCCGATGGTCGTGGTGAGGTCGGCGGCTCCTCCCCCGTGGGCGCTCATGGTTCGAGCGGCAGCCGGGGTCGGTCGCGGTCGATGCCGCGGTGGAACTCCTGCAGCGTTCGCACCCGTAGCTCGTGGGTGGCGGAGTCGATGATGCCGTTGGCGGCGGCGAGGCCAGCCGCGGCCGTGGTGAGGCAGGGCACGCCCTGCACGGCGGCCTCGGCGCGGATGTGGGCACCGTCGGCTCGGGCACCGCGCCCGCGAGGGCTGTTCACCACCAGATCGACCTTGCCCGAGGAGATCAGCTCCACGGCATCGGTGCCCGTGGCGTCACCGACCTTGGCCACCCTCGTGTCGACGGCGATGCCCGCCGCCTCGAGGGCAGCCGCCGTGCCGCTGGTGGCCACGATGCTGAACCCGGCCTCGACGAAGCGGCGGGCGGCATCGACGCCGACCGACTTGTCGCGGTCGGCCAGCGACATGAACACGCAGCCCCCCTCCGGCAGGCGATCGCCGGCGGCCAGCTGGCTCTTGGCGAAGGCCAGCCCGAAGGTCGTGTCGATGCCCATCACCTCGCCGGTGCTGCGCATCTCCGGTCCCAGCACGGAGTCGGCATCGGGGAAGCGGTTGAAGGGCAGCACCGCCTCCTTCACCGCCACGTAGCCCCCAGGGGACGGCTCGCACAGGAGGCCCTCGGTGCGCAGGTCGGCCAGGGTGGCGCCGACCATCACCCGGGCCGCCACCTTCACCAGCGGCACGCCGGTGGCCTTGGCCACGAACGGCACCGTGCGGCTGGCGCGCGGGTTGGCCTCGATCACGAAGACCTGTCCGTGCTTCACGGCGAACTGCACGTTGATGAGCCCGACCACCCCCAGGGCGGTGGCGATGGCCTCGGTGTGCTCCGAGATGACCGCGATGGTGTCGGCCGACAGCGAATAGGGCGGGATGACGCAGGCGGAGTCGCCCGAGTGCACCCCGGCTTCCTCGACGTGCTCCATCACGCCGCCGATGATCACCTCGCCGGTGTGGTCGCGGATGGCGTCGACGTCGACCTCAGTGGCGTCCTCCAGGAAGCGGTCGATGAGGACAGGCCGCTCGGCCGAGAGGCCGCCCTCCTTGCCCAGGCTCCCGAAGTGGGCGAGGTGGTCCATGGCCACGCGCAGGCTGTCGTCGTCGTAGACGATCTCCATCGCTCGACCGCCGAGCACGTACGACGGCCGCATCAGCACCGGGTAGCCGATCTTGTCGACGATGGCCTGCGCCGCCTCGAGGGTGCTGGCAGTGCCGCCGGCGGGCTGCGGGATCTCGAGGCGCGCGCACAGGGCGTTCCATCGCTCGCGATCCTCCGCGAGGTCGATGGAGTCGGGTGAGGTGCCCAGCACGAGGTCGGCAGGGAGTGCGCCCGAGAGCTTGAGCGGGGTCTGGCCGCCGAGGGCCACGATCACGCCCTTGAGGGTGCCCGAGCCCTGCTCGGCCTCGATGACGTTGAGCGTGTCCTCGAGCGTGAGCGGCTCGAAGTAGAGGCGGTCGGAGGTGTCGTAGTCGGTGGAGACCGTCTCGGGGTTGCAGTTGAGCATGACGGTCTCGTAGCCGGCCTCGGCCAGGGCGAAGCTGGCGTGGACGCAGCAGTAGTCGAACTCGATGCCTTGGCCGATCCGGTTGGGGCCGGAGCCGAGGATGAGCACCTTCTCGCGGCCCGAGTGGGTGACCTCGTCCTCGTCCTCGTAGGTGGAGTAGTGGTACGGCGTCTTGGCCTCGAACTCCGCGGCGCAGGTGTCGACGGTCTTGAAGGTGGCCCGCACACCGGCCTCGAGGCGGGCGGCCCGCACCTCGGCCTCGGGCACGCTCCAGAGCCAACCGAGCTGGGCGTCGGAGAACCCGAGGCGCTTGGCCCGACGCCACGCCCGGCGGTCCATGGCCGTGAACCCGAGCTCGGACAGCGCCGCCCGCTCCTCCACGATGGCCAGGATCTGGTCGAGGAACCACGGGTCGACCTTGGTGCGCTCCGCCAGCACCTCCACGGAGATGCCGCGCCGCAGCGCCGCCTCGAGCTGGAAGGGGCGGTCGGGGGTGCCGATGGCGGCCCGGGTGAGGAGCTCCTCGTCGTCGAGGGCGTCGAGCGCGGCATCGCCGGGATCGCACCCGAGGCCGAGCCGCCCGTGCTCCAGTGAGCGCATGGCCTTCTGCAGGCTCTCGGGAAACGTGCGGCCGATGGCCATGGCCTCCCCCACCGACTGCATCGATGTGCCCAACACGCCGAGCGTGCCGGGGAACTTCTCGAACGCCCATCGGGGCACCTTGGTGACGACGTAGTCGATGGTGGGCTCGAAGCTGGCCGGCGTGGCCCTGGTGATGTCGTTGGGGATCTCGTCGAGCGTGTAGCCCACGGCCAGCTTGGCGGCGATCTTGGCGATCGGGAACCCGGTGGCCTTCGAGGCCAGCGCGGAGGAGCGCGACACCCGGGGGTTCATCTCGATGATCACCATGTCGCCGTTGGCGGGATTGAGAGCGAACTGCACGTTGGAGCCGCCGGTCTCCACGCCGACGCGCCGGATGCAGGCGAACGCGGCGTCGCGCATCAGCTGGTACTCCACGTCGCTCAGCGTCTGGGCCGGGGCCACCGTGATGGAGTCGCCCGTGTGGACGCCCATGGGATCGAGGTTCTCGATCGAGCAGATGATCACGCAGTTGTCGGCCTTGTCGCGCATCACCTCCAGCTCGTACTCCTTCCACCCGGCGATGGACCGCTCGATGAGGATCTCGCTGACCGGGCTGGAGGCCAGCCCGAAGGCGGCCATGAGCTCGAACTGCTCCGGGGTGGTGGCGATGCCGGTGCCCTTCCCCCCGAGGATGTACGCGGGGCGGATCACCACGGGCAGGCCGATCGAGCCCACCACGGCCTGGGCCTCCTCGAGGGTGTGGGCCACCGCAGAGGGCGGCACCTTGAGCCCGATGCCCTGCATGGCGACCTTGAAGGCCTCGCGGTCCTCTGCCGTCTCGATGGCCTCGGCGTTGGCGCCGATCAGCTCCGGCGTGCCGGGCTCGTCGACGGCGCCCCGCTCGACCAGCTGCATGGCCAGGTTGAGGGCAGTCTGGCCGCCCAGGGTGGGCAGGACGGCGTCGGGCTGCTCGCGCTCGATGATGCGGCACAGCACGTCGACGTCGAGGGGCTCCACGTAGGTGGCGTCGGCGAACTCGGGGTCGGTCATGATCGTGGCCGGGTTGGAGTTGGCCAGGATCACCCGGTAGCCCTCCTCGCCCAGCACCTTGCAGGCCTGGGTGCCGGAGTAGTCGAACTCGCAGGCCTGGCCGATCACGATGGGCCCGGCCCCGATCACGAGGATCGAGCTGATGTCGGTGCGCTTCGGCATGGCTACGCCACCCCCCGTTCGGCGCTGGGCAGCCCATCGGGGGCCTCGCGGCGCTCCGCCACGCCGAGCATGCCGGCGAACTGCTCGAACAGGTAGGCGCTGTCGTGGGGACCGGGCCCGGCCTCGGGGTGGTGCTGCACGCTGAAGGCGTCGGCGTCGAGCACCCGCAGGCCCTCGCACACGCCGTCGTTGAGGTTCACGTGGCTCATCTCGGCCCGGCCGCCGAGCGAGTCGGCGTCGACGGCGAAGTTGTGGTTCTGGCTGGTGATCTCCACCTTGCCGGTGGCGAGGTTGCGGACCGGGTGGTTGCCACCGTGGTGCCCGAAGGGCAGCTTCACGGTGGAGGCTCCGAGGGCCCGGCCGAGGAGCTGGTGCCCCAGGCAGATGCCGAACACGGGCACGTTGCCCAGGAGCTCGGCGATGGCGTCGCTGGCGTAGGGCACCGCCGCCGGGTCGCCAGGGCCGTTGGAGAGGAACACGCCGGCCGGCTGACGGGCCAGCACGTCGGCGGCGGTGGTGGAGGCGGGCACCACCTCCACGTCGACCCAGGAGGCCAGGTGGCGCAAGATGTTGCGCTTGATGCCGAAGTCGTAGGCCACCACCAGGGGGCGCTGGCCGTCGGCCATCCGGTAGGCGGACGGCGTGGTGACCTGGGCCACCAAGTCGACGCCGTCCGTGCCGAGCTCGGCCTTGGCGGCGGCCAGCAGCGCAGCCTCGTCGGCCAGCTCGGTGGCGGCGAAGGCGCCGGGGATGGCGCCGACGTCGCGGATGCGGCGGGTGAGCTTGCGGGTGTCGATCCCGGCGATGCCCGGGATGCCGTAGGCCCGCAGCTGGGCATCGAGGTCGGCCTCGGCCCGCCAGCTCGAGTGGCGGCGGGCCAGGTCACGCACCACCACGCCCCGGCAGAAGAGGCCGCGGGCCTCGAAGTCGGCCAGGTTCACCCCGTAGTTCCCGATGTGGGGGTAGGTGAAGGTGATGATCTGCCCGGCGTAGGAGGGGTCGGTGAGCACCTCCTGGTAGCCGGACAGCACCGTGTTGAACACCACCTCACCGGTGCCGATGGCATCGGCCCCGATCGCCTCCCCCTCGAACGTGGTGCCGTCGGCCAGCACCAGCAGCGCGTCCCGCACCGTCACCGCCCCACCCCCACGAGACCTGTGGACGGAGACGTTCGCCATGCGGACGAATCCGTCCACAGAACCGGGAGGTGGTGCATATGCATGCGGGGGATCGTATCTCTATTCATCGTTGGGGTTCTCCATCGATCACGACGGCCTCGCCGTGGAGGACGGTGTGGCGGACCTTGCCGCGGAGCTGGCGGCCGGCGTAGGGGGTGTTGCGGCTGCGGCTGGCCATGGCCGACGGGTCGACGGTCCAGGTGGCCTCCGGGTCGATCACCACGAGGTTGGCGGGGCGGCCGGCCTCGACGGGGCCGCCATGGCGATCCGTCACGCCGAGGATCTCGGCCGGGCGCCACGACAGCAGGGCCAGCACCTGGGCCATGGGCAGGTCGAGCTCGGTGAGCGCGAGGCCGAGCGCGGTCTCGAGGCCGAGCATGCCGGGCGGCGCCTGGTCGAAGGCGCCCTCCTTGGCCTCCTGGGTGTGCGGGGCGTGGTCGGTGGCGATGCAGTCGATGGCGCCGTCGGCCAGGCCGGCTCGCACCGCGGCCACGTCGGCGTCCGTGCGCAGCGGCGGGTTCACCTTGAACACCGGGTCGTAGGAGGCGCACTCGGCGTGGGTCAGGGTGAAGTGGTGGGTGGTCGCCTCGCAGCTCACCCGGAGGCCGCCGGCCTTGGCCGCCCGGACCATGGCCACCGACCCCGCGGTGGAGAGGTGCTGGAAGTGCACCCGGGTGCCGGTGAGCCGGGCCAGGGCGAGGTCGCGCATCACCATGAGCTCCTCGGCCTCGGCCGGCTGGGCAGGGATCCCGAGGCGCGCCGACCACTCTCCCTCGTGCATGTGGCCGCCCGCCGACAGCACCGGGTCTTCGCAGTGCTGGGCCAGGATCACCTCGCTGGGGAGGCCGCCGGCGTACTCCATGGCCCGGCGCATGAGGCGGGTGTCGGCCACGCCGGCACCGTCGTCGGTGAAGAAGCGCACGCCGAGGGCGGCCATCTCCCCCAGTGGCGCCAGCTGCTCCCCCGCCCGGCCCACGGTGATGGCCCCGGAGGTGAGCACCTCGCAGGGGGCGGAGCGGCCGAGGGCCAGCACCTCCTGCACGATGCCGGCGGTGTCGATGGCGGGGATCGTGTTGGGCATGGCCAGGATGCAGGTGTAGCCGCCGAGGGCGGCCGCCCGGGCGCCGGTCTCGACGGTCTCCGCCTCCTCCTGGCCGGGCTGGCGCAGGTGGCTGTGGAGGTCGACGAAACCAGGGGCCACCACGCAGCCCCCTGCGTCGAGCGTGCGGTCGGCGCTGAGGTCGTCGCCCACCGCAGCGATGCGGCCGTCGTCGCCGATCACGACGTCGGCGTGGCGCTCGCCGGTGGCGTCGATGACCCGACCACCCTTCAGCACGGTGGTGGGCATCAGCGAGCAGCCTCCTGGAGGTCGGGTTCGAGGGGCAGGTCGTCGGGGCCCAGCACCTTGTCGGCGCCGGCACCCAGCAGCAGGTAGAGCACCGCCATCCGCACGGCCACGCCGTTGCGCACCTGGTCGATGATCACGCTGCGGTCGAGGTCGGCCACCTCGGCGCTGATCTCCACGCCGCGGTTCATCGGGCCCGGGTGCATCACGAGGGCGTCGGGCCGCATCGTGTCGACCCGGCGCAGCGTGAGGCCGTAGCGAGCGGTGTACTCCCGCAGCGAGGGGATGAGGTGCTCCGTCATGCGCTCCTTCTGCATGCGCAGCAGGTAGGCCACATCGAGGCTGGGGAGGACGGCGTCGAGGTCGTGCGACACGCGCACCGGCCAGCCCTCCAGGCTCG
>JBPPMN010000054.1:0-19669 GCA_051306055.1 Acidimicrobiales bacterium | reverse complement strand
GTGCGCTCCTTCTTCGGGATCTCATGTGCCTTCAACCGGTAGACCCGGCCCAGGTTGGAGAAGAAGAGCAGGTAGGCGTGGGCGGTGGTGGTGAGGATCTGGGTGACGTAGTCCTCGTCGCGGAGCTTGGCGCCGGCCACGCCCCGACCGCCGCGGCCCTGTGAGCGGAAGGCGTCGGCCAGGACGGTCTTGATGTAGCCCTTGTCCGACAGGGTGACGACCAGCTCCTCGTCGTCGATGAGGTCTTCGATGTTCATGTCGCCCGGATCGAAGGTGATCTTCGAGCGACGCTCATCGGCGAACTTCTCCCGTACCGCCGCGAGCTCGTCCTTGATCACGGTGCGCAGCACGGCGTCGTCGCCGAGGATGGCCTCGAGGCCGGCGATGGTCTCCCGCAGGGTGGCCATCTCCGTCTCGAGATCGACGCGGGCCAGGCGGGTGAGCTGACCGAGGCGGAGGTCGAGGATGTGCTCGGCCTGGGTGTCGCTGAAGGAGAACGGCTCGGCGGTGAGGCCAGCGCGCGCGGCGGCACGGTCTTCCGAGCCCCGGATGAGGGCGATGACCTCGTCGATCACGTCGACGGCCTTGAGCAGGCCCTCCACGATGTGGGCCCGGTCCTGCGCCTTCTTCAGGCGGAAGGCCGACCGGCGGGTGATCACCTCCACCTGGTGGTCGATGTAGGCCCGCAGGGCCTGCACCAGGTTCAGGGTGCGGGGCACGCCATCGACGAGGGCCACGGTGTTGACCGAGAAGTTCGTCTGCAGTGGGGTGTGCTTGTAGAGGTTGTTGAGGATGACGAGCCCGGGCGCGTCCTTCTTCAGCTTGATGACGAGGCGGGTCTTGCCCTTGGCCGACTCGTCGTTGACATCCGCGATGCCGTCGACCTGGCGGGTCTGCACCAGCTCGGCGATGCGGGCCGCGGTGGCCGAGATGGAGCTCTGGTAGGGCATCTCGGTGACGACGATCTGGTCGCCGCTGCGGCCGGTGCCCTCCTCGATCTCGCAGAGGGCCCGCAGCCGGATGGAGCCCTTGCCGGTGGCGTAGGCGTCGATGATGCCCTGACGGCCCATGATCAGAGCGCCGGTGGGGAAGTCGGGGCCCTGCACGAACTGCATGAGGTCTTCGGGGGTGGCTTCGGGGTTGTCGATGAGGTGGACGGTGGCGTCGATCACCTCGCCGAGGTTGTGGGGCGGGATGTTGGTGGCCATGCCCACTGCGATGCCCTGGCTGCCGTTGACCAGCAGGTTGGGGAAGCGGGCGGGGAGCACCGTGGGCTCCACCTCGTCGCCGGCGTAGTTGTCGGCGAAGTCGACGGTGTCCTCGTTGATGCCGTCGAGCACCTGCATGGCCAGCTGGCTGAGCCGCGCCTCGGTGTAGCGCGAGGCAGCCGGACCAAAATCTGGGCTTCCGAAGTTTCCGTGCCCGTCGACGAGGGGGATGCGCAGGGAGAAGCTCTGGGCCATGCGCACGAGGGCGTCGTAGATGCCGCCGTCGCCGTGGGGGTGGTACTTGCCCATCACCTCGCCGGTGATGCGGGCGCACTTCATGTGGGACCGGTCGGGGCGGGCGCCGAGCTGGTCCATGCCGTAGAGGATCCGGCGGTGCACCGGCTTCAGGCCATCGCGCGCGTCGGGCAGGGCCCGGGTGGTGATGACCGACATGGCGTAGTCGAGGAAGGAGCTCTCCATCTCCTCCTGGATCTCGATGGGCTCCACGGCCCGGACGGTGCCGAAGGCCTCGACGGTCTCGTCGCCGTCGCTGCCTTCGGGGGTGTCGGAAGGGGGGGTCGTGTCACTCATCAGATGTCGAGGAACCTCGCGTCCTTGGCGTTGGTGATGATGAACTGCTTCCGGAGCTCGACGACGTCGCCCATGAGGGTGGACACGACCTCGTCGGCCAGGGCGGCCTGCTCCACGTTGACCTGCAGGAGCGTGCGCAGGCCGTCTTCCATGGTGGTGATGCGCAGCTCGTCGGCGTCCATCTCGCCGAGGCCCTTCAACCGGCCGAAGTCCTTCTTGTGGTTGGGGTTGTCGCGCAGGAACAGGTCTTTGGCGTGGTCGTCCTTGAGGTAGATCTTCGCCTTGGACACCTCGGTGGAGTACAGCGGCGGCTGGCAGATGTACACGTGGCCGTGCTCCACCAGCGGGCGCATCTGCCGGAAGAAGAAGGTGAGCAGCAGGGTGCGGATGTGGAGACCGTCGACATCGGCGTCGGCCAGGATGCAGATCTTGTCGTAGCGACGCTTCTCGACGTCGAACTCCTCCCCCACCCCGGCGCCGATGGCCGAGATCAGGGCCTGCACCTCGAGGTTGCGCAGCATCTTGTCGAGGCGGGCCCGCTCGACGTTGAGGATCTTGCCGCGGATCGGGAGGATGGCCTGGCGCAGCGGGTCGCGGGCGTTGACGGCGGAGCCGCCGGCGGAGTCGCCCTCCACGATGAACAGCTCGCGCTCCTCACGGTTCTTGGAGGAGCAGTCCTTCAGCTTGTCGGGCATGCCGGCGCCGTCGAGGAGGGTCTTGGAGCGGATGACGTCGCGCGCCTTCTTGGCCGCCATGCGGGCCTGGGCGCCGGCGATGGCCTTCTTCACGATCTTGTTGGCCTCGGTGGGGTTCTCCTCGAACCACTGGCCCAGCTTGTCGTTGGTGGCCTTCTGCACGAGCGTCTTGATCGACGTGTTGCCGAGCTTGCTCTTGGTCTGGCCCTCGAACTGCGGATCGCGCAGGCGCACCGAGATGATGGCCGTGATGCCCTCGCGGATGTCCTCGCCCTGGAGGTTGGGATCCTTCTCCTTGAGGAGGTTCTTGGCCCGGGCGTGCTTGTTGACCACGGTGGTGAGGGCCGCCTTGAAGCCCTCCTCGTGCGACCCGCCCTCGGTGGTGTTGATGCCGTTGGCGAAGGAGTGGATGCCATCGGCGTTGTAGCCGGTGTTCCACTGGAAGGCGATCTCCACCTCCTGCACCTCCTCGGCCAGCTCGTAGGAGCCCACCTTCGAGAACAGGGCCTCCTTCGAGGCGTTGAGGTGCTTCACGAAGTCGACGATGCCGCCGGCGTAGCGGTAGGTGACGGGCTCGGTGGTGTGCCCCGGACGCTCGTCCTTGAAGCGGATCTCGAGGCCCTTGTTGAGGAAGGCCATCATCTGCAGGCGCTCGAGGATCGTGCGCGAGGAGAACTCGGTGGTCTCGAAGATCGAGCCGTCGGGCCAGAAGGTGACGGTGGTGCCGGTGCGGCCCCGGAGGGCGTCGCCCACCACCTCGAGCTTGCCCTGGGGCACGCCGCCGTGGGCGAACTCCATGCGGTGGTGCTTGCCCTCGCGGTCGACCTCGACGACGAGGCGGGTGGAGAGCGCGTTGACCACCGACACGCCCACGCCGTGGAGGCCGCCGGACACCTTGTAACCCTCGCCGCCGAACTTGCCGCCGCCGTGGAGCTTGGTGAGAGCGATCTCGACGCCGGTCATCTTCTGCTGCTTGTTGACGTCGGTGGGGATGCCGCGGCCGTCGTCGACCACGCGGCAGCCGCCATCGGCCAGCAGCGTGATGTCGATCCGGGTGGCGTGGCCGGCCATGGCCTCGTCGACGGAGTTGTCGACCACCTCCCAGACGCAGTGGTGCAGGCCCGTGGGACCTGTGCTCCCGATGTACATGCCGGGGCGCTTGCGGACGGGGTCGAGCCCCTCCAGCACCTGCATGTTGTTGGCCCCGTAGGAGCCGTTCTCCTTCGCCACGAATCGACCTCGTTCAGCTGGTGGGCCCGGCGCCTTCGGCGGCCGGACTGCGTCGGCGGTCGACCGGGTGCGCAGAAGCGCGAAAACCCTGGTCAGACCCCCGAATCACAACCTTGGAAGTCTACCAGCCGCGGTGTGACACCCCGACCATCCTGAGCCCGTTTTGCAGGGGTTTTCCGGGCGTCAGCGCTTGCGCCCGACGCGCAGGTCGAGCGCCGTGACCCGGCCCGGTCCGAGCAGGTCGGCGAGGCGGGCCAGCAGCTCCGCCTGGAGGAACCGCACGTGGGTGGCGATGGCCGGTTCGTCGACGGCCAGCACCAGCCGCTGACCCTCGATCTTGAGGGGACGGGTCCGGGCGGCCAGCGCCTCCCCCACCACCTCGGACCACCGGTCGAACACCAGGTGGACGCCGCTGGCCTCAGGGGCGCCCAGGCCCTTCATCACCGCATCGAGGGCGGTGCCGATGGGCTGCGGGCCCGGACCGTTGCCGGGGAGCGGTCGGGCAGCCATGGCCCGCAGGCTACCGAAGGGGCCGGATCGGAGCGCCTAGGTTGGACGCGATGGAGCCGGAGCCCCTCTTGGTGCTCGCGGGGGTGGCGGCCGTGGGCGTGGTGGCCCAGTGGGCGGCCTGGCGGCTGCGGGTGCCGTCGATCCTCGTGCTGCTGGTGGTCGGCGCCGCCCTCGGGGCCTCGGGGTGGCTCGACCCCGACGAGCTGCTCGGTGACCTGCTCTTCCCGGTCGTGTCGCTGTCGGTGGCGCTGATCCTCTTCGAGGGGAGCCTCGGGCTGGGCCGGCGCGACCTGCGGGCGGCCGGCACCACCGCGGTGATGCTGTGCACGGTGGGCGCCGGGCTCACCTTCGGGATCCTGTGGCTGGCGGCGCGGGCGGTGCTCGACATCGACCGCGGGATCGCCGCGCTGGTGGCGGCCAACCTGATCGTCACCGGCCCCACCGTGATCGGCCCGCTCCTGCAGCAGGTGCGGCCACGAGGCCGGGTGGGCGCCGTGCTGCGAGCCGAGGGGATCATCATCGACCCCATCGGTGCCGCGGCCACCATCGTGGTGTTCGAGCTGATCGTGGCCGGCCAGCTCGAGACCGCCGTCGCCGACACCATCGCCCGCCTGCTGGTGATCGGCGCCGCCGGCGTCGGGGCGGGCCTGGTGGGCGCGGCCCTGGTGGGGATCTCGCTGGGCCGCTTCCTGGTGCCCGACCACCTCCGCCAGCCCGCCATCGTCGCCACCGTGCTGTCCACCTTCGCGGTGGCCGACCACCTGCAGCACGAGTCGGGCCTCGTCGCGGTGACCGTGCTGGGCCTCATCGTGGCCAACCTGCGCCGGGTCGACGTCGACGCCGCCCTGGAGTTCGCCGAGAACCTCCAGGTGCTCGTGCTCTCCGCCCTGTTCATCCTGCTGGCGGCCCGGCTCGACCTCGACCTGGTGCGCCGCGACCTGGTGGGCAACCTGGCCCTGCTGGCCGTGGCCGTGCTGGTGGCCCGTCCGGTGGCGGTGGCGCTGTCGACCATCGGCTCAGGGCTCACGTGGCGGGAGCGGGCCTTCCTCGCCGCAGTGGCGCCCCGGGGCATCGTGGCCGCCGCCATCGCGTCGGTGTTCGTGCTGCGCCTCGAGGAGGCCGGGGTGGCCGGGTCGCAGCGCTTCGCCGGTGCGGTGATCACGGTGCTGGTCGGGTCGATCCTCGTCTACGGCATCGGCTCGCGCTGGGTGGCGGGGCGGCTGGGGCTCACCGAGACGGCCCGCGAAGGGGTGCTGATCGTAGGAGCCCACGAGTGGGGCGTCCGCCTCTCCGAGGTGCTCCAGGAGCACGGGCTGCGCACCCTGCTGGTCGACCGCGACCGCGCCAAGGTGGTGATGGCCCGCCAGGCCGGCCGCGACACCGTCCACGGGTCGATCCTCTCACCCAGGGTGCGTGACGGCCTCGACCTCGAGGGCCTCGGCCACGTGCTGGCCATCACCTCGAGCGCGGAGGTCAACGCGCTGGCCGTCGAGCGCCTCCGTGGCCACTTCGGGCGGCCCAACACCTGGCAGCTGCCCACCGACGACAGCGCCCACCTGAGCGGGCGGCCCCTGGCCTGGCCCCACCACGGCACGGTGGAGCAGCGCCTGGCCGCCGGCGCCCGCATCCGGGCCACCCGCATCTCGGAGCAGTTCGACGCCGCCGACTACCGGCGCCGCAACCCGGGTGCGGAGACGCTGCTGCTGGTGCGTGGCGGGCGGATCGTGCTGGCCGAGCAGGGCGAGAAGCTCGAACCCCGGCCCGGCGACATCGTGGTGGCCCTGGCCCAGCCAGCGCGGCCCGAACCGACCCCGTCCGACCACAGTGCTGAGGACAACGCTGACGACGGCGCCGGCGACGGTGCTGAGAACCGCGCCGCGAGCCGCGCTGACGGCCGGACCGTCGCGGCCCCGACCGGTGACCTGGAGCTCGACGGTCCGGTGCGGGCCGCCGACCGCCGCGACCCCGACGCCTGACCCTCGGAGCCGGCCGGCCGATCAGCTGGTCGCCTCGGCCACGATCCGGCCGTCACGCACCCGGAGCACCAGCTCCGGGGCGGCCAGGGGCGGCAGGCCGCTGGCGCTGGTGAGCAGCGTCTGCCCCACGGGCAGGTTGGCCAGCAGCGCGTCGCTGCGGTCGGGATCGAGCTCGGAGAACACGTCGTCGAGCAGGAGGATCGGCGCCGAGCCGGTGACCTCGGTGATCACCCGGTGGGCGGCCAGGCGCAGGGCCAGGGCCAGGGACCGCTGCTCCCCCTGCGAGGCGTGGGTGCGCGACGGCAGGCCGGCGATGCGCAGGTCGATGTCGTCGCGGTGCGGCCCCACTGTCGACACGCCGCGCCGGACGTCGTCGCGTCGGGCCGCCGCCAGCGCCTCGGCCAGACCGACGGCGGCCCAGTCGGCCACGTAGGTGGCGGTGATCTCGGCCGGTCCGTGGGCCACCGCGTCGTAGGTGTCGGAGAGCACCGGCACCAGGCGCTGGAGCAGGTTCTGGCGGGCCGACGCGAGGGCGCCCCCCACCTCGGCCAGTTTGGCGTCCCACACGTCGAGGGTGAAGGCGGCGCTCTCGTCGAGCCGGCCGCCCGCGCCCTTGAGCAGGGCGTTGCGCTGCTTGAGCACCTTGTCGAGGTCGCTGCGCAGGGCGTCGTAGCGGGGGTGGGACGCCACCAGGGCGTCGTCGAGGTAGCGGCGCCGCTCGGCCGGTCCGCCCTTCACCAGGTCGAGGTCGTCGGGAGCGAACACGGTGACCCGCAGCACCCCGAGCAGGTCGCGGGCCCGCTTGAGCGGCTGGCGGTTCACCAGCACCCGGTTGCGGCCGCTGGGCACCACCTCCGCTTCGATGAGGATGGCCCGCCCCTCGCGCTCGCCCTCGGCGCGGATCACGGCCCGCTCGCTGCCCTGCCGCACCAGGGCTTCGGTGGGCGACCCTCGGAACGACGCCAGCGTGGCCAACCAGCCGATGGCCTCGAGCACGTTGGTCTTGCCCTGCCCGTTGTCGCCCAGCAGCACCGTGAGCCCTGGCGCCAACGTGATCTCGGCCGAGGAGTACGACCGAACGTCGGTCAGCCACACCCGGTCGAGCCGCATGGAGGGAGTCTGGCCCACCGAGGACCGGTCGCCCTGCAGTTCGCAGTCTTGCAGCGAGGAGAACCAAGACGTTCCGACGAAGTGCGCCCCGGCGCAGCCGCTGGGGGGTCTGGGGGGCCTCCCCCCAGGAATCGGCGGGAGTGCAGCTCGCTGTGCTCCCGCCGCTGAGCGCGGCCGAAGGCCGCACCCATGAGCTCGTAGGAGGAGCTCGCTCCGACTACGACACCCGGACCGGCATCAGGAGGTAGAGGAACTCGGGGTGCTCGGGGACCCGCAGGAGCGCCGGCTTGAGGGCGTCGACGGTCTCGATGGTGACCTCGTCGCCCGGTGCCACCTCGATGCCCTGCACCAGGTACTCGGGGTTGAAGGCCACGGTGAGCTCGGTGCCCTCGAACTTGGCGTCGAGGCTCTCGTGGGCCTGGCCCACGTCTTGGGTGACGGCCACCAGCTCGAGACCGTCGTTGGACATGGCCAGGCGCACCGGGGTGGCTTCGCGGGCCAGGAGCTTCACGCGGCGGACGGCCTCCAGCAGCACCTCCCGGCCGACGGTGAGGCGGTTGGGCTGGGCCTGCGGGATGAGGCGCTCATACGGCGGGAACTCGCCCTCGATGAGCACCGTGGTGAGGCGCGTGCCTCCCACCTCGAAGCTGGCCTCGCGCTCCCCCAGCCGCACGGAGAGGGTGTCGGCCCCGGAGAGCACGCGGGAGAGCTCCTGCAGGGCGCGCGACGGGACGAGCACCTGCTGGCCCTCGGCCAGCACGGTGGTGCCGGGCAGGTCGCGGATGGCCAGGCGGTAGGAGTCGGTGGCCACCAGGCGCAACCCGCCGGCCTCCGCGGCCAGGAGCACGCCGGTGAGGATCGGGCGGGCGTCGTCGCTCGACGCGGCCCGCACCACCTGGGTGAGGGCGGCGGAGAGCTCGGCGCTGGCCAACGTGACGGCGTCGCCCGTGGCCTCGGTGAGGCGGGGGAACTCGTCGGCCGGCAGCACCCGGAGGCTGAACTCGGAGCGACCGGCGGCGATGCGGGCCTGCTCGTCGGCCACCTCGACCTCGACGCTGCCACCGGGGAGCGCCCGCACGATGTCGGACGCCAGGCGGCCGGGGAGGATCACCACGCCGTCGGCCTGACCCGACACGGCGACCTCCACCGTGATGGTGAGCTCGAGGTCGGTGCCGGTGAGCCGGAGCCGGTCGCCCTCGAGCTCGACCCGGACGCCCGAGAGGACGGGCAGGGAGGTGCCTCGTCCGGCCGCGGCCCGTCCGGCGGTGCCGAGGGCTTCCACGAGGACATCACGCTCACATCGGAACTTCACGCCGGGGCTCGCTTTCTACCGTCATGTTGTGCTTCACAAGGAAGAAGTGGTGGTAGGGGCTGTGGATTGTGGATGACCGGGGATCGGCCCAGGTCAGCAGGGGTGCAGCTGTCCCACCTGGATCCACAGGATCGCACAGGCGGACGGGCGTCTCGGGGAGGGACGGTGGAGATCGCACCGGTTGCCCACAGAAGCGACCGGTCACGCCACCGCCGTCCACAGGAGATCCGAGGGTGCGTCCACAGGGTCATGCGCCGCTGCGCACCGTCTGGACCAGCTGGGTGACCTGGTCGTAGGTGGGGCGGTGCGAGGGCATCTGGCTGCCGATCTTCTCGACGGCGTGGATCACGGTGGTGTGGTCGCGGCCGCCGAACTCCCGGGCGATGGCTGGGTAGCTGAGGTCGGTGAGCTCGCGGAACACGTACATGGCCACCTGGCGGGCTGTCACGAGGGGGCGCTGGCGCTTCTTGCCGATGATCTCCTCGATGGGGATGCCGAACATCTTGGAGGTGGCCTCGAGGATCACCTCGGGGGTGATGGGGCGCGGCTGGCGGGAGGTGAGGAGGTCGCCGAGCACGGTGGAGGCGGTCTCGATGGTGAGCTGCTCAGCGGTGAGGCTGGCGAAGGCCGCCACCCGGATGAGGGCGCCTTCGAGCACGCGGATGTTGTCGGTGATGTTGGTGGCGATGAACTCGAGCACCTCCGGCGGCACCCAGGTGGCCTCGCGCTCGGCCTTGTTGCGCAAGATGGCCAGGCGGGTCTCGAGGTCGGGGGGCTGGACGTCGGTGATGAGGCCTTGCTTGAAGCGGCTGCGCAGGCGGTCCTCGAGGGTGCCGATGGCGTCGGGGGGCCGGTCGCTGGAGAGCACCACCTGCCGGTTGGCCTGGTGGAGGTGGTTGAAGGTGTGGAAGAACTCCTCCTGGGTCTCCTTCTTGCCCTCGATGAACTGGATGTCGTCGACGAGCAGCACGTCGATGTCGCGGTAGCGGCGCTTGAAGGTGTCGTTGGTGCCGGTGCGCACGGCGTCGATGAACTCGTTGAGGAAGGCCTCGGAGGTGACGTAGCGCACCCGGTAGGTGGGGTAGTTCTCCCGCACGTAGTGGGCGATGGCCTGCAGCAGGTGGGTCTTGCCGAGGCCGGCATCGCCGTAGACGAACAGCGGGTTGTACTTGCGCGACGGCTGCTCGGCCACGGCCAGCGCGGCCGCGTGGGCGAAGCGGTTCGACGGGCCGATCACGAAGGTGTCGAAGGTGTACCGAGGGTTGATGTCGTGCGCCGCACCGTCACGAGCCTGCTGCTCGGCCGTCGGGGTGGGTGCAGAGGCAGTGGGGGGGGCCACCGTCCACTGAGGTTCCGGCTCGGCGGGGGCGATCTCGAGGGCCAGCTCCACCTCGGCCGCGCCCACCTCGGTGAGGGCGTCGCGCACCATCGAGAGGTAGCGGCCCTCGATGCGCTCCTTGGCCAGGAACGACGGCACCGAGAGGGTGAGCACGGCCCCGTCGAAGCTCACGGCGCGGGCGGCATCGAAGGAGGTGATCCACACCGGTTCCGAGACCTGGGCCTGGAGGATGCCCGCACACTCGTCCCACAACCGCTGGGCCTCGTTCACTCGGCGCGTTCCTCCTGGTCGGGGGACGTCCACAGGACGTCCACAGGTGTGGATAACAACCAGGTGTGACGTGGGACACCCCTTGGGAGGTGTCTCGTGGCCAGCCCGATCGAAGCCGTCTCGGCGGGGCGAGGACTTGGAGGATGTGCACGTCCTGCGCCGCCGTGGCGGGGTCCGGGCACCGTAGCACCGGGTCGCGGGGCGGATGCAAGGGGTCTGTGGATTTCTCTGTTTCCCCTGGTCAGGAGGGGTAAGAGGTCCCCCGGCCGCCGTCGTTGCTGTGCTACAGGCCGCTCGGGTTGCTCCTGGGTGCCGCCACCCTCTAGCGTTCTCCGAGCACTGCGCAGGTGCCGGGTTCCGGCGCGTCGCGGTGCATCCCGCAGGATCTTCTTGCCGGGCGCCGGGGCTACCCCAGTCCCAGGCAGCCGAGGAGGCAACACCCCCGTGAAGCGCACCTTCCAGCCCAACAACCGCCGCCGAGCCAAGCGGCACGGCTTCCGCCATCGCATGTCCGACCGCGCCGGTCAGGCGGTCGTGCGGGCTCGTCGCCTCAAGGGCCGCAAGCGCCTGTCGGCCTAGCTGGCCGGCCCCCGGCCCTGTCGATGCCCGCCGTCGTTGCTGCTCCCGCTGTGGTCCCGTCGCGCCCCCGCCTCTGGCGGGTCACCGATCGCCGGAGCTTCGCGAGCCTGCGCCGACACGGCCGACGGGTGCGCCACGGAGCGCTCAGCGTGACGTACCTGGCCGATGCCGCCGCGCCCTCCACGCCCCCGCGGGTGGCCTTCGTGATCGGCAAAGCCGCCGGTGGTGCGGTGGTGCGCAACCGCATCCGCCGCCGGATCCGAGCGGCGCTCCAGGAGCTTGTCGCGGCGGGACGTCTGCCGGCCGGCACCTACCTCTGGGGAGCGGGGCCGGCGGCGGCCGCCCTCGACTGGCCGGTCCTCGAGGCCCAGGTGGCCCACCTCGTGCACGAGGCCACGCGTTGAGCCCCTTGGCCCGCGTCCTCCACCTCGGCGTGCGGGGGTACCGTCGCCTGGCGGCGGGCCGTCCCTCGCCCTGCCGCTTCGATCCCAGCTGCTCCACCTACGCCCTCGGGGCACTGGAGCGCCACGGTGCCGGTCGCGGCACCTGGTTGACCCTCCGGCGCCTTGCCCGATGCCACCCCTGGGGTGGCATGGGCTGGGACCCGGTCCCTGACGGAAAGGCGAACTGATGTTCGACGGCCTCTTCAGGCTCATCGCGCAGACGCTCAACTTCTTCTACAACCTCGTCCCCAACTACGCGTTCGCCATCGCGATGCTCACGCTGGTCGTGATGGTGATCACCACGCCCTTCACGCTGAAGGGCACCCGCAGCATGATCCAGATGCAGCGCCTGCAGCCGGAGATGCGCCGCCTGCAGCTGAAGCACAAGGACGACCGTCAGAAGCTCAACGAAGAGCTGATGGCGTTCTACAAGGAGAACCAGCTCAACCCCCTCGGTGGCTGCCTGCCGCTGCTCCTGCAGGCGCCCATCTTCATCATCCTCTTCAACGTCGTCCGGGGCCTGACCCATCTCCCGGCTGGTGCAACGGGCTTCGAGCCCAAGTACCTCGACCACACGGCGAGGCTGTTCCAGAGCCTCGAGGGCCAGGACCGGATGATGGCCTTCGGCGTCGACCTGGCCGAGAGCGCGCAGAACGCGCTGGGTGTCGGCTTCGTCCACGGGCTCCCCCACGTTGCCCTGGTGGCCATCGTCGCGGTCTCCTCGTACTACCAGCAGAAGCAGATCCAGGGCCGCAACCCCAACGCCGAGATCCCGCCGCAGCAGAAGATGCTGATGCGCCTGATGCCGGCGATGTTCGTGGTGTTCGCCTTCATCTCGCAGGCCGGCCTGGTGATCTACTTCGTCACCTCCAACCTGTACCGCATCGGCATGCAGGCCTACATCACGCGCAGCCTCTACGGCGGTGAGGACTCGCTCGGCGCCCAAGCCCAGAAGGCGGCGGCCGAGGCCAAGAAGCTGCGCGACGAGGAGGGTGGTCCCGACCTCCTCCCCAAGCTGGGCAAGCGGGCCCGGTCGGCCGACACGACGGCCGACACCGAGATCGACACCGAATCGATGCCGAAGTCCGCCGCGGCCGCCCGAACCGGGCCACCGCAGCCCACTGCCCGTACCAACCAGGCCAACCGGTCCAAGAAGAAGAAGAAGCGACGCTGATGGAGTGGGTCGAGACGACGGGCAAGACCGTCGAAGAAGCCAAGGATGCCGCGCTCGATCAGCTCGGCGTCGACGAGCAGGATGCCGAGTTCGAGGTGCTCGAGGAGCCCCGCACCGGCCTGTTCGGCCGCACCAGGGGCGAGGCCCGCGTGCGAGCGCGCGTGCGCCCCACCCAGCCTCGACCGAAGGTCGAGCGCCGGGAGCGCCGGGGCAAGGGTGCCCGCAGTGGCAAGCCCGTCGAGCGCAAGCGGGGGGGCCGGAGCCAGGGTGGCGATCGTCCCGGGGGCAGCCGCCCCAAGCGCGGCCCGGCCGAGCCCAGCACCGACGCCCCGGATGCGCCGGCCGCCACCACCGAGCAGGCCGAGACCGCAGCACCGACCACCCAGCGCCCGAAGGCAGAGCGCGCCCCTCGCCGGGGCAACCGCGGGCAAGATCGCCCCCGGCACGACGACGACGACGACCAGGAGAGCATCGAGATGACCGACGCACAGCTGACCGAGCAGGGCGAGGTGGTCCAGGGGTTCCTGGTCGATCTCCTCGACGCCTTCGGCCTCGATGGTGACGTGACCGCCACCCCTGCCGAGGAAGGGGCCATCGAGCTGGCCGTCACCGGCGACGACCTCGGCCTGCTCATCGGTCCCAAGGGTCAGACGCTCCAGGCGGTGCAGGAGCTCTCCCGCAGCGTGCTGCAGCGGCAGCTCCCCGGCGAGACCCATGCCCGCATCCGGGTCGACGTCGGCGGCTACCGGGCTCGGCGCAAGGAGGCGCTGGAGCGCTTCGTGCGCCAGATCGCCGACGATGTGAAGACATCCGGCGTCCAGAAGGCCCTCGAGCCGATGTCGCCGCCCGACCGCAAGGTCGTCCACGACACCGTCAACGAGATCGACGGCGTCCAGACCATCTCGGAGGGCGAGGACAGCCGCCGCCGGGTGGTCATCCTCCCGGCCTGACCGGCCTCCCCGGTCGCGGGCCCCGACCGCCGATGACCGTGTCCCGCGCCGCCCTGCTCGAGCAGTTGGCGCGCGCCCGAACGCTGGGGTTCCTCGGACCGGCGCCGCTCGAGCAGCACATCGACCACGCCCAAGGGTTCCTCCTCGCCCTGGCTGAGGTCACGGGCCGGGTGGTGGACTTGGGCAGCGGCGGCGGCATCCCGGGCCTGGTCCTGGCCGCCGAGCGGCCCGACCTCGAGCTGGTCCTGGTCGACAGCCGGGCCAAGCGGTGCCAGTTCCTCACCTCCGCGGCGGCTGAGCTCGCCGTGCCGGCGGTGGTCGTCGAGGGCCGGGCCGAGACCATCGGGCGCGGGCCACTGCGCGGCACCGCCGCGGCGGTGGTGGCCCGCAGCTTCGGCCCGCCCGCCACCACAGCCGAGTGCGGCGCGCCCTTCCTCCAGCAGGGCGGGCTCCTCGTGGTGAGCGAGCCGCCCGAGGTGCAGGACCGCTGGCCGGCGGCGGGTCTGGCACTCCTCGGGCTGGAGCTGGGCCCGCGCCAGGGAGACCCGCAGGTGCAGACGCTGGTGCAGCGGACGCCCTGCCCGGATCGGTTCCCCCGGAGGGACGGCGTCCCGGCCAAGCAGCCCCTCTTCTGAGGCTTGTTGCGGTGTGCTGGTGTGTTCCACGTGGAACGCTCCCATCGGGAGTGGGATCCGTCGGGGCGGCGTTCCACGTGGAACATGAGCGACAGCGGTCGACCCCCGGTCGAGGGTTCCACGTGGAACAGTGGGGAGCATCCTTGCGTTGGGCTGATCGAGCGGGCAGGATGCACCGGTGACCGACGCCCCCGATGACGCCGCCAGCCGGGGTCGGGCCATCTTCCAGCGTCTGCGCCAGGCTGATCCCACCCAGGCGGAGGGGGAGGAGGCGGCCAGCGACGAGGCCGTGGACCCCGAAGCACCGTCCGATCCCGCCAGCCCCGCCGACCAGGCGCCGGCGGAAGCCGCACCGGGCGCCGACGGCGTCGCGACGCTGGAGGCCCCGGAACCGGGTCTCGAGGCGCCCGAGCCTCACCTCGACGACGCCGACCTCGAGTCGTTCCACGCACCTGTGCCCGACCACCGCGGGGTGGCCGTGCCGGAGCGGGGGCCCCTGCCCGGCCTGGAGGACCTCCCGGCCGCAGAGGAGCTGGCCCCGATGGCCGACGACAGGGACGACGTCCCCGTCGCCGCTTCCCCGCCGGCTGCGCCGGAGATCACCGCTGCAGTGACCGACGACCTGGCCGACGCCGCGGCCGCCCAGCCGAGTCCCCCTCCTGCCTCGACCGATGCGCCCGCGACCCGGGCCAGCTTCGCTCGCCCGTTGCCCAGGGTGATGGCGGTGGCCAACCAGAAGGGCGGGGTGGGCAAGACAACCACCGCCGTCAACCTCGGGGCCTGCCTGGCCGACCTGGGCTACCGGGTGCTGGTCGTCGACCTCGATCCGCAGGGCAACGCCAGCACCGGACTCGGGATCAACATCCGCGACCTGCAGGGTTCGATGTACGACGTGGTCCTGCATGACCTCCCGATCGAGGACTGCGTCGAGGCCACTGCGGTGCGGAACCTCTTCTGCGCCCCCTCGTCGCTCGACCTGGCCGGCGCGGAGATCGAGCTGGTGCCGGCCTTCAGCCGGGAGCTGCGGCTCAAGCGGGCGCTCGACGAGGTGCACGACGACTACGACTTCGTGCTGATCGACTGCCCGCCCTCGCTCGGGCTGCTCACCGTGAACGGACTGGCTGCCGCCACCGAGGTGGTGGTGCCGATCCAGTGCGAGTACTACGCCCTGGAGGGCCTGGGCCAGCTGCTGCGCAACGTGAACCTCGTGCAGAAGAACCTCAACCCCGTGCTCGAGGTGAGCGCCATCATCCTCGTGATGTACGACGCCCGCACGAAGCTGGCCGACCAGGTGGTCAACGAGGTGCGGGAGCACTTCGGCGACAAGGTCTGCCGCAACGTCGTGCCGCGCACGGTCCGGTTGTCGGAGGCCCCTTCGTTCGGGCAGCCGATCATTGCGTTCGATCCGAGCTCCCGGGGCGCCATCGCCTACCGGGAGCTGGCCAAGGAGGTGAGCGGTGGCACGCCGCAGCGGGCTGGGTAGAGGGCTCGGGGCACTGATCCCGACCGATCTGACGGGCGCCGACGTCGGCTCCGGCCTCCGGGAGGTCCCGGTGGGGTCGATCGCGCCGAACCCCCTCCAACCGAGGAGCTACTTCGACGAGGAGGCGCTGGCCAGCCTCACCGCCTCGGTGGCGGAGCTGGGCGTGCTCCAGCCGATCCTCGTGCGCGAGCTCGGCGACGAGCGCTACGAGCTCATCGCGGGGGAGCGTCGCTGGCGGGCGGCCAAGCGGGCCGGCCTGCCGTCGATCCCGGTGGTGGTGCGGTCCGTCGACGACGTCCTGTCGCTCGAGCAGGCGCTGGTGGAGAACCTCCACCGGGAAGACCTCAACCCGCTGGAGGAGGCGGCCGCCTACCAGCAGCTGATGGAGGACTTCGAGCTCACCCAGGAGCAGGTGGCCCAGAAGGTGGGCCGCTCCCGCTCCGCGGTGGCCAACACGCTCCGCCTCTTCCAGCTGCCGCCGACCATCCAACGCCTGGTGGCCGAGAACCAGCTGGCCGCCGGTCATGCGAAGGCGCTGCTGGGCACCCCCGATCGGGCCTACCAGGAGGCGTTGGCCAAGCGCATCGTGGCCGAGGGCCTGTCGGTACGGGAGGCCGAGGAGGCCGTGCGGCGCCACAACGAGCCCGAGGCCGAGGCACCGGAGGCCGACTCGGCCCCTGCGACGCGCACGCCTGGTCCTGCGCCGGGCAAGCGACTGCGCGCTCCGGGGCTGCTGGAGCTCGAGGAGCTGCTGGCCGACCACCTGAGCACCCGGGTGGCCATCTCCATGGCCGGTGCCGACGGCAAGGGCAAGGTGGTCGTCGACTTCGGGGGGCTCGAGGATCTCGAGCGCATCTACCGAGCCATGACCGAGGGTCCGTCCTCCGGCTGATCGGCGGTCCTTGGCCAGGCCCTCCCCCAACGGCACCGACCCTCGACCAGAGGCCGAGGGTCGGGTGGTTCAACGCTAGGTTGACGTTGTCCACAACCTGTGTGGAACCTTGTGGAGAACGTCAGGCGGGACCTGAGCAACCGCACCCCGTCGAGGTGCGGTTGAGGGTCAGCCGAGGTGGTCGCTGAGCTCCTCGAGCATCTGGCCCTTGCCCTTGGCGCCGACCATCCGCTGCACCGGCTGGCCGTCCTTGAACACGATGAGGGTGGGGATGCTCATCACGTCGAAGCGGCGGGCGATGTCGGGGTTGTCGTCGACGTTCAGCTTGGCGACCTTCAGCTTGCCGGCCTGCTCGGTGGCGATCTCCTCGAGGATGGGGGCGATCATCTTGCACGGCCCGCACCACTCGGCCCAGAAGTCGACCAGCACGGGCTCGCTGGAGCCGGCGATCTCTTCGTCGAAGGTGGCATCGGTCAGGGTGGTGGGCATGGATCCTCGTTCTGCGCTCGTCGGCCCGTCGGGGACCGGGAATCGTACGGTCTGTCCAACCTCGTGACCGAGGTCGGCATTCCCCGCCACCCACGCCCTCCCCCAGGAGCGAACGTGCGTTCGCTCACCGAGCGAGGATGCGCCCGACGGCGGCCAGCATCTCCTGCGCCACCACCGACGGGGCGTAGCGGGCCTGGAGCACCCGGGCCTGCGGGGCCGCTCGGCGCCGAGCAGCACGGGGATCGTCGGCCACGGAGCGCAGCGCCTGCACCGCGTCGTGGAGGTCGGGCTCAGCCCACCGGCGGGTGGGGTGCGGGGGGTCCGGTGGCACCTCGGTGGGGACCAGGGTCACCGGCACGAGGTGGCTGGCGTCGGCGTCGAGGTAGCTCGACGGGGCGCCCCAGCCGGTGGTGATCACAGGGGTCCCGGCCAGGGCGGCATCGAAGCAGCCGAGGTCCCAGCCCTCGGCATGGGGGAGCGAGAGCCAGCAGTCGCCCCGCCGGTGCAGACCCCGCAGCTGCGCGTCGGTGACGTGACGGTTGACGAGCAGGATGGGCGGCGGCTCCGGGAGGTCCCGCAGCACCATGGCCAGCGCCCACGAGCTGTCTCGCTCGTGCCCGGGAGGGCCTTGGAATCGAGGCTCCGGCGCCTCGTGGCGCACGCCGGTCTTCAGCACGTACACCACGTCGTTGCGGCCGGTCAGCGCCTCGGCGAAGGCCTCGATCGAGCGCCATGGGGTCTTGCGGGGCTCCCAGGCGGCCACGCTGTAGACCACGAAGCGGTCGCCGAGGTGATCGAGCCACGACGTGTCGACGGGCGCGTCGAGGGGCCCACGCACGTGGGGGACCACCTCCACCGGCACCGTGACCCCACCCGCTCGGAAGATCTCGGCGTTCCATTCGGTGGGCACGATCACGCCGTCGCACCGGTTCAGGAGGTCGGGCCAGTGGGGCTGGAGCTCATCGGCCTCCCACACGGTGTGGCAGATGAGCGGGGCCCCGTCTGACCGGTGTTCGAGGGCAGGCACGATCTCCGGGATGGCGTGCAGCACGGTCACGTCGGGCCGGGCGTCCTCCGAGCGGTGGCGGTCGAGGCGCCGGTGGGCGGCACGTCCCGGGGCGAAGGCCGGGTGGCGGGGATCGAAGTCGATCGGCGTCCACTGCAGCGTGACCCCTGCGTCGATCAGCGCCATCGCCAGGCGCCAGCCCGCGACCCCATAGCCCGTCGCGTAGCCGTGGGACAGGTAGTGGACGACCGGGTGCGCCATCGCTCAGAACAGGTCGTGGTGGGGGAGGTGCGGGCGGGCCAGGGCAGCCAGCGGTGTGTCGGCCTGGCGCAGGTGGGCCTCGGAGGCGTCGGGGGCCGAGAAGGAGCTGAAGTCGCGCCGGTTCCGCTCCCACCAGAGGTGAGCGCACAGGTGGACCGAGGCGGCGGCGTCGAGCGATCCGGGCTGGAGGGGCTCCTCGAGCAGCGCCCGCATGCCGGCCGGGGTGTGGTCGAAGGCGGAGAACGTCTGCTGTGGCTCCACGTGGACGAGGTCGGGGCGCTCGTCGACGAGGCGGGTGGCCAGCCGGCACGAGTGCTGCGACCAGGTGCCGTCCATGGCGCCGAGGATCTGCTCCCGCCACGTCGTGACGAACCAGGAGCCGGGAGCCGAGAAGAGCATGGCGTTGCTGACCGATGCCTCCGGCTCGGGCCGGTCGGGGTAGCGCACCGGGGCCTCGCGTCCGATCGCCGCCTCCGCCGCCCAGACGGCCGGCGGCGGCGATGCCCGGAACAAGGTGTCGATGTCGGCGTACATCCCGCCGTGGCGGGCGAGCAGGTCGAGGCGCACCACGTCGGCGTGGTGGGCGTAGCGGTACCGGTCCACGTCGGCGGCCGCCTGGCGAGCGGCCACCTCGGCGTTCGGCTCGATGCGCTCGAGCTCCACCAGCGGACGGGCCAGGTCCCAGTAGACGCCGTAGGGCAGCTCGTGCACGTGCAGCACGATGCGATCGGGCTGGATCACCTGCCGGCAGGACTCGATCGCGAGATAGTGCAGGAGGTGGAAGGGCTCCTCCTGCGGTCGCAGACCGAACACGAAGTGGGCGAGGCGGGGGATCATCAGAGGTCGCCGCGGCCGGTGCCGCCCGCGGGCGCACCATCATGACCGGTCGTCCGCAGCTGGTGGTGCTGGTGCCGACCTTCCCGTCGGCCACCGGCAACGGCTTGGCCATGCGGGGCGACCTGCTCGTGCGGGCGGCGGCCGTGCACCACGACGTCCACCTCGTGGTGGTGCCCGTGGCCGGCCGGTCGCCTGTGGTGCGTCCCACCGTGCAGCCGAGCAGCGCGACGGAGGTGGCCCTCAGCGCGCCCGCCGACCGCCGCGCCATCGTCGACTGGCTCCGCGATCCGACGTGGCGCGACCACCTGCGGGCCCTCACGCCGCTGCTGCCGTCGGTGGCCGCCGCGCCGCCGGTGCGGGTGGCGACCGAGGTGCTGGCGCAGCTCAGCGACCGGCCGGTGGTGGGCGTGCTGGGCGCCCGGCTCTCGATCGCCCTGCCGGCCCTCGCGGTGGCCCAGCGACTGGGCGTGCCGCTGGTGCTCGATGCCGACGACGACGACGAGGGCTACCACCGGGCCCGAGGAGCGGCCGGCCCTGCGGCACAGTGGGGGGAGGTGGCCCGGCTGGCCTTCGCCGGGGCCTCGCTGGTGCTGGCCGCGTCGCCCCTGGACGCGGAGGTGCTGGCCCGACGGCACGGGCGCTCGGTGACCACCGTCCCCAACGCGGTGGCGCTGCCCGA
>JBPPMN010000049.1:0-3141 GCA_051306055.1 Acidimicrobiales bacterium | reverse complement strand
GCCTCCACCATCTCCACGATCTTGGCGTCCTCCTCCTCGTCGAAGGGCTGCCCGGAGCGGGCCGCCTGCCCGCGCCGGACGATCGACATCACCCCGGCGATCTGCTTGGGCCCCATCACGGCGATCTTGGCCGTGGGCCACAGGAAGGTGAACCGGTTGCCGAAGGCCCGGCCCGACATGCCGTAGGTTCCGGCGCCGTAGGACGAGCCGATGATCACGGTGAGGTGCGGCACCTTCGAGCTGGTGACCGCGTTGAGCATCTGCGAGCCCTTCTTGATGATCCCGGCCGCCTCGTAGTCGCGGCCCACCATGTAGCCGGTGACGTTCTGCAGGAACACCAGCGGCACGTCGATCTGGTTGCAGAGCTGGATGAAGTGGGCCGCCTTCTCTGCCGCCTCGGGGTGGATCACGCCGTTGTTGCCGAGCACCCCCACGGGGTACCCGTGGATCGACGCCCAGCCGCACACCATCGTGGGGCCGTAGCGGGGCTTGAACTCCTCTAACCGGGAGCCGTCGACCACCCGGGCCAGCACCTCGCGCACGTCGACGGGCTGCTTCAGGTCGCGGCTCACGAGGCCCAGGAGCTCCTCGGGATCGTGGACCGGCTCCTCCGCAGCGAAGCGGGGACCGGGGCCGGGCTTGCTCCGGTTGAGGTGGCTCACCACCTCCCGGCACAGGCGCAGCGCGTCCATCTCGTCGACGGCGTAGTAGTCGCCCAGGCCCGACACCTCGGCGTGGAGGTCGGCACCGCCCAGCGTCTCGTCGTCGCTCTCCTCGCCGGTGGCCATCTTCACCAGGGGCGGTCCGGCCAGGAAGATCTTCGACTGCTCCTTCACCACGATCACGTAGTCGGACAGGCCGGGCTGGTAGGCGCCGCCGGCGGTGGAGCTCCCGAAGACCACGCACACCGTGGGGATCTCGAGCTGCGACAGCTCGATGAGCTCGTAGAAGAAGCGGCCCGTCTCGGCGAAGTGGTCGGTCTGCACCCGTCGGCCCCCGCCGTCGGTCTGCACCCGGAGGTCGGCGCCGGCCGACTCCACGAAGCTGATGTAGGGCAGCCCGTTGTCGCGGGCGATCTCGAGGGCCCGGCTCCACTTCTTCGCCGCGTACGGGGTGAGGGCACCGCCCAGCACCGAGGGGTCGTTGGCCAGGATCACGCACTCGGTGCCGGCGATGACGCCGATGCCCGCCACCATGCCACCGCCGATGGTGTAGTCGGAGTCGTAGGCGGCCAGGGGACTGATCTCGAGGAAGGGGCTGTCGGGGTCGAGCGCGGCGGCGATGCGCTCCCGCACCGGGAGCTTGCCGCGCGACCGCAGCCGCTCCATCCGGCTCGGACCGCCCCCGGCCTCGGCCTCGTCGAGGAGGGCGTCGAGCACACCGAGCTGCTCCAGCAGGTCGCTCCGGTTCCGCTCGAAGGCCTCGCTGGCGGTGTCGAGCGAGGAGCGCAGCGGCGCGGCCAGCAGCGTGGGCGTCGTCGTCATGGGTCGACCGTATTGCGGTAATCTCAATCGGTCAATATTATCCTGACCATGTCGAGCGCCGAGCCCGCCCCCGTCCTGGTCGACATCGTGGAGGGGGTGGCCACCCTCACCCTGGCCGACGAAGCCAACCGCAACGCCCTCAGCGGCCCGGTGGTGGGGGGCCTGCTCGACGCGCTGGCCACGGCCAACGCCGATCCGTCGGTGCGGGTGGTGGTGATCACGAACAGGGGCCGCGTGTTCTGCGCGGGCGCCGACCTCCGCGAGCAGTCCGAGCGGACCGGCACCACCGGAGCCAGCCGGTTCGACCAGCTGCTGCAGGCCATCCTCGGCTCGCCCACCCCGGTGGTCGGCCGCATCGACGGTCACGCGGTGGCCGGCGGCGTCGGCCTGGCGGCGGCCTGCGACATCTCCATCGCCCGCGACGACGTGCTGCTCGGCTTCACCGAGGTGCGCATCGGCGCCATCCCCGCCATGATCTCGGTGGTCTGCCTGCCCAAGATGCGCCGGGGTGACGCCATGGAGACCTTCCTGCGGGGCCGGCGCTTCCCGGCCACCGAGGCCGCCGCCCTGGGCCTGGTCAACCGGGCTGTGCCGGCCGCCGAGCTCGATGCCGCCGTGGCCGAGGTGGTCGACGACCTGCGCCGGGGCGGGCCCCAGGCCCTGGCCGGCGCCAAGGCACTGGTGCGCGACGTGCCCGGGCTGTCCACCGACGAGGCCTTCCGCGAGACGGCCGAGCGGTCGGCGGCGGTGTTCGCCAGCGACGAGGCGGCCGAGGGCATGGCAGCCTTCCTGGCCAAGCGGTCGCCGTCGTGGGCGCCGGCGGAGGAGGGGGGATCGTGACCGTCGACGTGGGCAGCCTCACCGCCGACCTGGCCGCCGAGCAGGCGGCCCTCGACGCGGTGGTGGCACCGCTGGCCGCCGACCACTGGGCGGCGGCCACGCCCAGCCCCGGCTGGACCATCGCCGACCAGATCGGCCACCTCACCTACTTCGACGCCACCGCCGCCCAGGCCATCGTCGACCCGACCGCCTTCGCCACCGCTCGCGACCAGCTGTTCGAGGCGGCCCTGGTCGGCGGCTCGGCCCTCGACGACCTGACCCTCGCCACCGCCCGGACCATGGAGCCGGCCGACCTGCTGGCGGCCTGGCGGGAGAACCGTCGAGCGCTGCTCGATGCGGCAGGCACGCTGGCCGACGACGTCAGGGTGCCGTGGTACGGCCCGTCGATGAGCGCGCGGTCCTTCCTCACCGCCCGCCTCATGGAGACCTGGGCCCATGGGCAGGACGTCGTCGACGCCGCCCGCGAGCACGGGCTGCCGGCCGATCGTCCCGCCACCGATCGCCTCCGCCACATCGCCCAGCTGGGCGTCATCACGCGGGGCTGGTCCTACGCCAACCGCGGCCTCGACGCACCCGACGGCGACGTGCGGGTCGAGCTGTCGGCCCCGTCCGGCGCCACCTGGACGTGGGGCCCGGAGGACGCGACGGAGCGGGTGGTCGGTCCCGCGGAGGACTTCTGCCTGGTGGTCACGCAGCGCCGCCACCCGCACGACACGGCCCTCGCCATCACCGGGGAGGTGGCCCGCGACTGGATGGTGCGGGCCCAGGCCTTCGCCGTCGCCGCCACCGACGGCCCCGCCCCCACCCACTCGTAGAC
>JBPPMN010000034.1:0-7289 GCA_051306055.1 Acidimicrobiales bacterium | reverse complement strand
GGTTCCTGGTGGTGGCGGCGGGGATCACGCTCGTGATCGTGGCCCAGATCGGCCCCGGTCCCGCCGAGCTGGTGATGCTGGCGATCCACGAGAAGGGCTACCCGCTGGCACCGGTCCGTACGGCCATCGAGCTGGCCTGCGTGGCCATCGGCTTCGTGATGGGAGGCCAGGTCGGAGTGGGGACAATCGTGTTCGCCCTCCTCATCGGGATCACGTTGCGGCTGATGCTCACGGCGGCCGGCTTCCCCCAGGCCCAGGCGGCCACGGTCAGCGACCTCGCCGCCCCGGGCGCCTGAAGACCCGGCGGACCCAGCGAACAGGGCGGCAGGCACCAGACTCGAAGGCCGGAGGCTGAGCCCGGCTCGACCATCTCAGGGCGCCACCCGTTGCTCGGTCGGAGGAGCTTGCCGGATGGTCGTGGGGACCGTCTCAGGCGCCCGGTAGCGTCGCTCCGATGTCCGGACCTGTCACCGACGCCCTGGCAGCAGCCGTCGGTGCCCTCCCCGGAGGCGGCGAGGTGCGCCCCGGCCAGGAGCAGATGGCCCACGCGGTGGCGGGCAGCATCGCGGAGCGCAAGCACCTGGCTGTGCAGGCGGGAACCGGCACCGGCAAGACCCTCGCCTACCTGGTGCCAGCCATCGTGGCCCGACGGCGCACGGTGGTGGCCACCGCCACCAAGGCGCTCCAGGACCAGCTGGCCGGCAAGGACCTGCCCTTCCTCCAGCGCCACCTCGGGGTCGACTTCGACTGGGCCATCCTGAAGGGCCGGTCCAACTACGTGTGCATGCAGCGCCTGGCCGAGGTGGCCACCGCGCAGTCGGAGCAGCAGCTGGCGCTCGATGGCCTGGCCGAACGGGTGCCGGCCCAGGAGCTGGTGGCCCTGGCGAAGTGGGCCACCACGTCGGCCACGGGCGACCGGGCCGAGCTGGCCACCGAACCCTCCGACCAGACGTGGGCGGCGGTGAGCGTGAGCGCCCGCGAGTGCCCCGGAGCGTCGAAGTGCCCGAGCGGTGGACGCTGCTTCGCCGAAGCTGCTCGCCATCGGGCGGCCGAGGCCGATGTGGTGGTCGTCAACCTCCACCTCTACGGCCTCGACATGGCCATGGACGGCGCCCTCCTGCCCGACCACGAGCTGGTCGTGATCGACGAGGCCCACCAGCTGGAGGACATCGTCTCGGCCACCAGCGGCATCGAGCTCACGGGCGGGCGCTTCAGCGATCTGGCCCGCCGGGTGCGTGGCGTGATCGCCGACGACCACCTTCCGGCCGGGCTCGACGATGCGGGCCGCCTGGTCACGGAGGCGCTGCGCCCCCACCGGGGTCGACGGCTGAAGGGGGCGCTGCCCGACGACCTGGCCGGCGCCATCACCGTGGCCCGCGGTCGGGTGGAGCAAGCGGTCAGCGCGGCCCGCAACGTGCCCGGCGACGCCCCGGAGGACACGCGCACCAAGGCCCTCCGCGTGCTCCAGGCCGGCAGCGCACTCCTCGAGGAGCTCGGCGCGGCGGAGCAGGTGAGCCCGAGCGAGGTCGTGTGGGTGGAGGGCACCGACGCCAACCCGAGCCTCAAGGTGGCGCCGCTCGACGTGGGCGAGGTGCTCAAGGCGGGGCTGTGGGACAAGCGAACCGCCGTGCTCACGAGCGCCACGCTCCCCGCCCGCCTCCCGGAGCGGCTCGGCGTGAGCACCGCGCAGATCGGCGAGCTCGATGTGGGCAGCCCCTTCGACTACGAGGCGCACGCGCTCCTCTACTGCGCCGCCCACCTGCCCGATCCCCGCAGTCCCGCCTACCTGGAGGCCCTCACGGCCGAGCTGGGCGACCTCATCGAGGCGGCCGGTGGGCGCACCCTCGCCCTGTTCACCAGCTTCCGGGTGCTCGACGAGGCCGCCGCCACGCTGCGAGAGCGGCTCGACGTCCCGATCCTGGCCCAGCGCGATCTGCCCAAGGCCCGGCTGCTGGAGGAGTTCACGGCCGACCCGGCCACCTGCCTGTTCGCCACCATGGGGTTCTGGCAGGGCGTCGACGTGCCCGGTCCCTCGCTCAGCCTCGTGGCCATCGACCGGCTGCCCTTCCCCCGGCCCGACGAGCCGCTGCTGCAGGCCCGTCGTGAGCGCGCCGGACCGGAGGCGTTCGGGCAGATCGACCTACCCCGCACCGCCACCCTCCTGGCCCAGGGGGCGGGCCGTCTCATCCGCACCGCCACCGACACCGGCGTGGTGGCCGTGCTCGACCCCCGCCTCGCCAAGGCGGGCTACCGCTGGGACCTGGTGCGGGCCCTGCCGCCCATGCGGCGCACGAAGGACCCGGCCGAGGCCCGACGCTCCCTCGAGGCCATCCGCGACAGCGTCGGCTGAGTGCCGGGGCGCACGGGGTAGACCTGCGCCCATGCCGCCCACCACCACCCTGCCCCGGGCCAGCCTCCCGCCCTCGCCGCACGAGGTGCGCAAGCGTCGCCAGCTCGTGGTCACCCGCCGCCGGGCCACCGCGCTGCTGATCGCCGTCACCGGCATGTTCGTGGCCACGGTCGTGGCCGGGGCGGAGAGCGGCACCGTCCTCGGCTACGTGCAGGCCACCGCTGAGGCGTCGATGGTGGGCGGGCTGGCCGACTGGTTCGCCGTGGTGGCGCTGTTCCGCCACCCACTGGGACTGCCCATCCCCCACACCGCCATCATCACCGAGCGCAAGGAGCAGTTCGGCGAGACGCTCGGCGAGTTCATCGAGTCGAGCTTCCTCACCCCCGACACGGTGGCCGAGCGCGTCCGGATGGCTCGCGTGGCCGATCGGGTGGCCGCCTGGCTGGCCACGCCCGGCAACGCCGACCGGGTGGCCGGGCACGCGCTGGGCGCGGCGGTCGAGCTGATCGATCTCCTCGAGGACGACGACGTCCACGACGTGATGGAGCGCCTCGTGCGCGAACGCATCGAAGCCGCCTCGATCGTGCCCATGGCCGGCCGCGCGCTGGGTGCGCTCACCCGGGAGGGCCGCCATGGCGAGGTGGTCGATGCCGCCCTCACCGGCCTCGACCGGTACCTCGACGAGCACCGTGACGAGCTGCAGGCCCGCTTCCGGGATCAAGCACCGTGGTGGCTCCCCGGCGCCGTGGAGGACCGCATCTTCGAGCGCCTGCTCGACGGCGTCCGGGCCGTCCTCGACGACATGGCCAACGACCGCGGCCACGGGCTGCGCCGCCAGCTCGACGAGCGCATCCTGCACTTCGTCGACGAGCTCCAGACCTCACCTGCGCTGCGAGCGCGCGGGGAGCAGCTCACGCAGGACCTGCTGGCCCGGCCGGAGGTGCGCACCTGGGTGGCCTCGGTGTGGGGCGAGGCGAAGGAGCACCTCCGCGCCAGCGCCGCCGATCCGGGGTCCTCGCTGCACCGCCAGCTCAGCGAGACCGTCGTGGCCGCAGGGCGTCGCCTGCAGGCCGAGCCGACGCTGGCGGCCAAGGTCGACGACGGCGCCGAGGCCGCGGCCCGCTACGTCGTGGAGCACTTCGGCGGTGAGATCACCGACCTGGTGTCGAGCACCATCGCCCGCTGGGACGGCGACGAGACGTCGGATCGCCTGGAGCTGCTCCTCGGCCCCGACCTGCAGTTCATCCGCATCAACGGCACCGTGGTGGGCGGGCTGGCCGGGCTCCTCCTCCACGCCTTCAGCCAGGTCGCCGGCTGACCGGTACGGTCGCAGCGTGCTGATCCGAGTGGCGACACCGGTCGACTGGCCGGTGGTGCGCGACATCGAGGTGCAGGCCGGGTCGCTGTTCCGCGAGCTGGGGATGGACCAGATCGCCGACGACCCGCCGCCCACCGATGCGGAGCTCGATGCGGCGGCGGTCGTGCTGGTGGCGGTCGACTCGCTGGGCGAGCTGGTCGGCTACGCGCGCGTGGAGCTGGTCGACGACCACGCCCACCTCGAACAGCTGTCGGTGCTCCCCGACCACGGCGGGCAGGGCATCGGGACGAGCCTCCTCGATGCCGTCGCATCCTGGGCCACGGAGCTCGGCCACGATCAGATCACCCTCACCACGTTCCGCGACGTGGCCTTCAACGCGCCGCTCTACGCCAGGCGCGGGTTCGCCGAGGTGCCTCCGAGCGAGTGGACGGGGGCCATCAGCGCGGCCGTGGCCGCGGAGGCGGCCCACGGCCTCGACCCCGACTCGCGCGTGGTGATGGCCCGCCCGCTCGGTCAGTAGCCGAATCGCTCCATGGCCTTGGGGCGGCTCTGCCAGTCCTTGTCGACCTTCACCAGGAGCTCCAGGTAGGTGCCCTCGGGGAGCTGCCGGCGCACCGCCGTGCCCACCTCCTTGAGCACCTGGCCCTTGTGGCCGATCACGATCCCCTTCTGGCTCTCGCGCTCCACCAGGATCTCGCAGCGGATGAACGGCCAGTCCCACTCGGTGACACGTGCCGCGATGGAGTGCGGCACCTCGTCGTGGGTGCGGCGCAGGAGCTGCTCGCGCACCAGCTCGGCCACGTGGAAGGCCTCCGGCACGTCGGTGACCATGTCGTCGGGGAAGTACTGCGGGCCCTCCGGCAAGCGGCCCACCAGGTGCTCGACCAGCTCGGGGACCCCGTCGCCGGTCTTGGCCGACACGGGGAAGTACTCGCTCAGCCCGAGGTCAGCGGCTGCTTTCAGCTGCTCCATCACCGCCGCGGGAGACGCCTTGTCGACCTTGTTCACGATGCACACCGCGTCCTTGGGGACGAGGTTGGCCACCCACTGGTCGCCTCGACCGAGCGGCTGGGCGGCATCGAGCACGAAGCACACCACGTCGACATCGCCGATGGTGCCCTCCGCGGTGGCGTTGAGGCGGGTGCCGAGCGCTGTGCGGGGCTTGTGGATCCCCGGGGTGTCGACGAACACGATCTGCGCGTCGGGCCGGGTGAGCACGCCCATGATGCGGGTGCGGGTCGTCTGCGGCTTGTCGGAGGTGATGGCCACCTTGGTGCGCAGGATCTGGTTGAGCAGCGTCGACTTCCCCACGTTTGGCCGGCCGACGAGGGTGACGAAGCCCGAGCGCATCAGCGCGACTCGACCGACGCGTCGGTGTCGTCGTCGGCCGATGTCGCGGCCAGCTCGGCGGGGTCGAGTCCGTGGAGGCGGACGCGACCGATGCGCCGGCCCTGCACCCGCAGGGCGGTGAGCTCCCAACCGTCGACCACCACCGACTCGCCCTCGGTCGGCACGTGGCCCAGCTGCGAGAGGAGCAACCCGCCGATGGTGTCCCAGTCGCCCTCGGGGAAGTGGGCGTCGACGAGGTCGTTGACCTCGTCGAGCGGCATGCGGGCGTTCACCCGGTAGTCGCCGCCCGGGAGCGGTTCGATCATCGGGTCCTCGACGTCGAACTCGTCGACGATCTCACCCAGGAGCTCCTCGATGATGTCCTCGAGGGTGACGAGGCCGGCGGTGCCGCCGTACTCGTCGACCACGATCGCCTGGTGGAACCGCTCGAGCTGCATCTCCTTCAGGAGCTCGGCCACGCGCTTGGTCTCCGGCACGAAGTGGGCGGGGCGCGCCAGCTCGCTCACGGCCCGCTCCTCGTGGCCGTCGCGCTCGGCCCGCATGAGGTCCTTGGCGTGGACGACCCCGATGATGTCGTCGATGCCCTCCCCGCAGGTGGGGATGCGGCTGTAGCCGTTGAGGATGACCACCTCCATGGCATCGGCCACGCGGAAGTCGCCGGTGACGGTGATCATGTCGGGACGGGGCACCATCACCTCGCGCACGACCGTGTCACCCAGCTCGATGACCGACTCGATGAGGCGACGCTCCTCGGCCTCGATGACCGCCTCCTCCACCGCCAGGTCGGCCACGGCCAGCAGCTCCTCCTCCGACGTGTAGGGCCCGCGCTTGAGGCCCTTGCCGGGGAGCAGCACGTTGGTGAGGCCGATCAGGGCCTTGGAGAGCAGGCGCAGGGGGGCCAGGTTGGCCAGCAGCTTGATGGGCCGGGCGGAGGCAAGGGCGGCGCGATCGGTGTGCTGGATGGCCCAGGTCTTGGGTGCCACCTCGGCCACGACGAAGAACAGCGTGACGTTGAGGATGGTGGCCGCCAGCACGCCCCAACCGCCGAAGAGCCGGGTGGCGAACACGCCGAGCAGCGTCGACTGCACCAGCTGGCTGGAGAGCACCACCAGCAGCGTGGGGTTGAGCCACTCCTGGTGCTCCACCAGCGACAGCAGGATCTCGCCCCGCTTGCCCTTGGTCTCGGCCAGGGCCTGGGCCTTGGCCTTCGACACCCGGGTGAGCGACGTCTCCGCCACCGCCAAGAAGATCGACTGCAGGAACAGCAGGATGACCGCGGAGAGGATCACCCAGTCGGTCGTGGTGAGGGTGGCCGCCAAGACCCCGGTACTTGGAGGGAGTGCGTCCATCAGCTCCATCATCGCCTGTGGTGGTACCTGTCGAGCAGATCTCGCTCACAGGCTTGCATGGCCGAGGCCTCTTCGGGGTCGGCGTGGTCCATCCCCAGCACGTGGAGCACCCCGTGGACCACGAGGAGGGCCAGCTCGTCGTCGTAGCTGCCGGCGTGCTCGGGTGCCTGCCGGTGGGCCACTGCCGGGCAGACCACCACGTCGCCGAGGAGCATGGGCAGCTCGGCCACCTCGGGCGGGTCGCGGTCGGGGCCGGTGCTGCCGGAGTCGGGCCAGCGCCCGGGGTCGATCGGGTCGTCGATGGGGAAGGCCAGGACGTCGGTGGGGCCGTCGGCGCCCATGAACCGCTTGTTGAGCTCGGCCATCACCTCCTCGTCCACGAACACCAGCGACAGCTCCGCTTCACCGCGGACGCCGCGGTCGGCCAGCACGTTGGTGGCGAGGTCGACCCAGCGGGCCAGCTCCACCGGCTGGTCGGACTGCTCGTCGACACCGAACACCTCGACGTCGCCCTCCCCCGGCGTGCGACGGCGGGGCTTGGCCATCGGCATCAGCGGGAGGTCGTCGGGCTCGATGCCCTCGGGCAGGTCGGCAGGGTCGGGGCGGTCGGGCCCCTCGGGTTCGTCGGGCATCACTGCGGCTGGGCCGGCGGCGTGGCCCGCTCGTAGGCGTCGACGATGTCCTGCACGATGCGGTGGCGCACGACGTCGGAGCTGCCGAGGTGCACCCAGCCCAGCCCGTCGATGTCACCAAGGATCCGCTCGAGACCGCCCAGGCCGCTCCGGCCGCCAGCGACGTCGACCTGTGTGGTGTCGCCGGTGACGACGGCCTTCGACCCGAACCCGATGCGAGTGAGGAACATCTTCATCTGCTCGGGCGTGGTGTTCTGCGCCTCGTCCAAGATGATGAAGCTCTGGTTCAG
>JBPPMN010000032.1:0-15465 GCA_051306055.1 Acidimicrobiales bacterium | reverse complement strand
CCCGCAACGAGGGCACCAGGTGCTCGGTCATGCGCTCCTTCTGCATCCGCAGCAGGTAGGCGACGTCGAGGCTCGGCAGCACGGCGTCGAGATCGTGGCTCACCCGCACGGGCCACCCCTCGAGCGACGGCGGCAGCAGCGTGGGGGGAGCGACGAGGGTGACCTCCGCGCCGAGGGCCGTGTAGGCGAGCACGTCGGAGCGGGCGACCCGACTGTGCTTGACGTCGCCGATGATGCCGATGTGCATGCCGTCGAGGGCGCCGCGGCGCTCGTGGATCGTGTAGGAGTCGAGCAGGGCCTGGGTGGGGTGCTCGTGCCAGCCGTCACCGGCGTTGACCACGTGCACGCGATCGCCGAGCCAGCGGGCGATCTGCCACGGCACGCCGGCCGATCCGTGGCGCACGACGACGGCATCGACGCCCATGGCCTCGATGGTGAGCACGGTGTCGCGGATCGACTCGCCCTTCTTCACCGACGATGACCCGACGCTGAAGGTCATCGTGTCGGCCGAGAGGCGCTTGGCCGCCTGCTCGAAGCTCAGGCGGGTGCGCGTGGAGTCCTCGTAGAAGAGCCACACCACGTTCTTGCCCCGCAGCGCCGGCACCTTGGGGATGGCCCGGCGGCTCACCTCGGCGAAGCTGTCGGTGAGGCGCAGCAGCTGCTCGATGTCGGCTCGGGGCACATCGGCCATCGACAGCAGGTGCTTCACGGCTTCACCACCTCACCGAGGTCGACCCCCTGCGGACTGACGTTGACCATCTCGTCGCGCCGGGTGGGGAGGTTCTTGCCCACGTAGTCGGGGCGGATGGGCAGCTCCCGGTGGCCGCGGTCGACCATCACGGCCAGCTGCACCGCTCGGGGCCGCCCGTAGGCGTTGAGGGCGTCGAGGGCGGCCCGGATGGTGCGGCCCGTGAAGAGGACGTCGTCGACCAGCACCACGATGGCGCCGTCGAGGTCGATGGGGATCTCGGTGACGGCCTCGGGGAGGACCGGGCGGATGCCGATGTCGTCGCGGAACAGGGCGACGTCGAGCGAGCCGACCGGAGGGGTCGTGCCGTCGATCTCGCCCAGCGCCTCGGCGAAGGCCTCGGCCATCCCGACCCCACCGGTCTGGAGGCCGACCAGCACCAGGTTGTCGAGCCCGTGGTTGCGCTCGAGGATCTCATGGGCCATCCGCCAGATGGCCCGCCGCACGTCGTCGGCGTCCATCACCTGGCTCCGGGCAACAAAAACGCCCCCGTATGGGGGCGTTGAGCGTCGTTCGCGTTCGGCCATGGCCGGGTGTCCTTCCTGCCGTCCGGGCCTCACAGGACCCGCTTAACGTCAGGAGGGGACCATAGCAGCCAGCTCGCTCAGCTCGGACGGACCTCGGTGGCAACCCTCGCCAGCAGGCCGTTGACGAAGCGACCGGAGTCGTCGGTGGAGAACCGCGACGCCAGCTCGACCACTTCGTTGAGCACCACGGCGGTGGGCACGTCGGGACGGGTGAGGAGCTCGGCCGTGCCCATCCGCAGCGCGGCGCGGTCGAGTGCCGGCATGCGGGCGAGGGTCCAGCCCTGGGCGAACTCGCTCAAGAGCTCGTCGATGCGGTTGCGGTGCTCGTCGACGGCCTCCACCAGAGCAGTGGCGAAGTCGTCGGCCGCCACGGGCAGCTCCGCCAGCAGCTCGGTGCCGGTGCAGCCCTTGGTCTCCGCCTCGTAGAGCAGGCCGAGGGCGCGCTCGCGTGCGTCGCGGCGCTCTTCGGCGAGGGTCATCCGCTCAAGCCCGGGTGATGTACTCGCCGGAGCGGGTGTCGACCTTGATGCGGTCGCCCGGGTTCACGAACAGCGGCACCTGGAGGACGAGGCCGGTCTCGAGGGTGGCCGGCTTGCGGGCGCCGGACACTCGATCGCCCTGCACGCCGGGCTCGGTCTCGGCCACGTTGAGCTCCACGGCGGCCGGCAGGTCGGAGCCGACGATCTCGTCGCCGTACATCTGGAGTACCACGGTGGAGCCGTCGACGATGTAGCTGGCGGCATCGGCGATCGACGTGGGCGGCACGGTGAGCTGCTCGTAGCTCTCGTTGTCCATGAACACGAAGTCGCTGCCGTCGCGGTAGAGGAACTGCATCTCGCGCTTGTCGATCACGGCCTGCACGAGCTTCTCGTCGGCCCGGAAGGTGCGGTCGGCCGTGCCGCCGTTGCGCATGTTGCGCAGCGTGGTGCGCACGAAGGCCCCGCCCTTGCCAGGCTTCACGTGCTGGAAGTCGACGACCTGGAACAACCCGTCGGCGAGGTCGAGGGACATGCCTCGCTTGAGGTCGTTGGTGGAGACGGCGGCCATGCTCAGTGCACCTCGGGGTCTAGGGCTTTGGGGGCACGCGTGAGCGTGCGGCACCCGGAGTCGGTGACCACGACGGTGTCCTCGATGCGGACGCCACCGTGCCCAGGCAGGTAGACGCCGGGTTCGACGGTGACGACGTGGCCGTCGGCGAGCGTAGCATCGGCCGCCCATGACACCCTCGGGTCCTCGTGGATGTCGAGGCCCACGCCGTGCCCGGTGCCGTGCACGAACGCCTCGCCCCAGCCCGCCTCGGTGATCACGTCGCGGCAGGCGGCGTCGACCGCCCGGGTGCTCACACCGGCGCGCACGGCGGCCACGCCGGCGGCCTGAGCCTCCGTGACCACCTCGAGCATGCGGCGCTGGGTGGCGTCGAGGGCGTCCAGCCCGCCGACGGCGACGGTGCGCGTCATGTCGGAGTGGTAGCCGTCGACGAGGGCGCCGAAGTCGATCACCACGAGGTCGCCGGCCTCGATGGTGCGGTCACCGGGCCGGTGGTGGGGCCTCGAGCCGTTGGGCCCCGAGGCCACGATGGTCTCGAACGACACGTCGTCGGCACCCCGCTCCCGCATCGCGGTGTCGAGGGTCCGGCCGAAGGCGGCTTCGGTGGGCCGCCGCTCCAGCAGGGGCAGCACCTCGGCCAGCGCGCCGTCACCGATGGCGCAGGCGGCCTCGATGCAGCGCAGCTCGGTGGCGTCCTTCACCACCCGGAGCGCCTCCACCAGTCCCGTGGTGGCGACCACGTCGGTGCCGGGGAACCAGTCGGTGGCGTACCGCTGCTGGTCCGCCCAGGTGACGTGGTCGGCCTCGAGGCCCAGCCGACTGACGCCATCGGCCCGATCCACGACCAGCGAGCGCTGCTCGGCCTGGGTGCGGCCGACGACGACCTCCACCGCGGCGCCGGAGGCCGCCACCTGGGTGGCCGCCTGCTCCTCGTAGCGCCCATCGGTGACCAGCGAGGTGCGGCCCGGACCGATCAGCAGCAGGCCGGCCGACCCGGTGAAGCCGGTGAGGTAGCGCACGTTGGTGAGGTGGCCCACCAGCAGCGCGTCGCAGCCGGCATCGTCGAGCGCCATCTGCAGGCGACCGAGGCGCTCGCCCGCCGGTCGCGGCGGCCGATCCGTGGCGGCGGCGCTCACGCCAGCAGCCGGGCCACCGCGGCCAGGGCCATCGGGTAGCCGTGGCCACCCAGCCCGGAGATCACAGCGGTGGCCACTGGCGAGATGACCGAGGTCTGGCGCCAGTGCTCGCGAGCCGAGGGGTTGGAGAGGTGGAGCTCCACCACCGGCCCCTCGAAGGCGGCGAGGGCATCGTGGAGCGCCCAGGCGTAGTGGGTGAAGGCACCGGGGTTGATCACGATCGCCGCGCAGCGCCCCATGGCACCGTGGATGGTGTCGACCAGCACGCCCTCGTGGTTCGACTGCAGGTGCTCGAGCTGCAGGTCGTGGGCCAGCGCCACCTGCTGGGCGGCGGCAACGTGATCGTCGAGGGTGGCGGTGCCGTAGATCTCGGGCTCGCGCTGCCCCAGCAGGTTGAGGTTGGGGCCGCTGAGCAGCAGCACGATCTGGCTCATGAGATGTCCTCCAGGGCAGCGCGAGCGACGGCGGGATCCACGTCGGGAACGACCTCGACGCCGTCGGGCCCGTCGAGCACGAAGGTGAGGCCGCCGATGGCCTTCTTGTCGCGCCCCATCAGCTCGACGAGGTGGGCGTGGTCGGCGTCTGCGGGGAGGGCGCTGGCGAGCTCGTAGGCCGCCAGCACCCGGTGGTGGGCCTCGACCCGCTCGGCGTCGATGCGCCCGAGGCGGTGGGCCAGGGCGGCGGCGTAGGCCAGGCCGATCGCCACCGCCTCGCCGTGGCGGAGATCGTGAGCCGTCTCGATCTCGAGGGCGTGGGCCAGGGTGTGGCCGTAGTTCAACGTGGCCCGACCGCGGCGGTTGGCGGGGTCTTCGAGCTCGTCGGCCGCCACCACCTCGGCCTTGATGCGCACCGCCGCGGCGATGCGCTCGGGCAGGTCGAGGGCCAGCAGCTCGACATCGGAGAGGAAGTGGTACTTGGCCAGCTCCCCCTGGCCCGACCGCAGCTCGCGCGGCGGGAGCGTGGCGAGGGCATCGGTGTCGCACAGCACCGCGCTGGGCTGCCAGAAGGCGCCGACCAGGTTCTTGCCCTCGGGGAGGTTCACGCCGGTCTTGCCGCCGATGGCGGCGTCGACCATGCCGAGCAGCGTGGTGGGCACGTGCACCACCGGCACCCCCCGGTGGAACGAGGCGGCGGCGAAGCCGGCCACATCGGTCACCAACCCGCCGCCCACCGCCACCACGACGTCGGCACGCGTGAGGCCCCACGCGGCCCAGCGGCGGCAGAGCGACTCGACGGTGGCCAGCGACTTCGCCGCCTCGCCGTCGGGGACCTCGAACACCTCGTGCTCCCGCCCGGGGTCGACGTCCAAGCCGATGCCGGCCTGGGTGACCACGGCGGCCCGGCGGGCGGTGGCGGGCAGCACGGCGGCCAGCTCCGACCGCACGCCGGAGCCCACCAGCACGCGGTAGGTGCGATCGCTGATCGGCACCTCGACGCTGATCACGAGTCGTCCTCCGCCTCGTGCGCCTGCACCAGCTCGGCGATGCGCTCGGCCAGCGCCTTCTTGGGCTTGTCCTCCGTGGCGTGGAAGGGCTCCACCGACACGGTGAGGTCGGCCACCTCCGCATAGAGCGGTGCCCGCTCGGCGTGGAGGCGGCGGAGCACCTCGATGGTGGGCTCGTCGCCGTGGAGCAGGGGGCGGTGGGCCTTGCCCTCCACCCGCGAGGCCAGGAAGGCCGGGCCGGCCTCGAGGAACACCACGGTGACGTCAGGGCGCAGGAGGCGCTGGCGGTTCGACGGGCGCAGCACCAGGCCTCCGCCCGCTGCGATCACGCACGGCTCATGGTGCTCGAGGAGCTCCTCGAAGGTGTCCTCCTCGATGTCGCGGAAGCCGACCTCGCCGTCTCGGGCGAAGATGTCGGCGATCGTACGGTCGGTGATCTCCTCGAGGGCGGCGTCGGCGTCGACGAAGTGGCGGTCGAGGCGGGCGGCCAAGCGGCGGCCCACCGTGGTCTTCCCGGACCCCATCAGGCCCACCAGCACGACGTGACACGCCACGGTCGGCCGATCAGTCCAGCGACGCGAGGAAGGCGTCGCGGTTGCGGCGCAGCTCGTCGACGGAGTCGCCGCCGAACTTGCGGGCGGCCTCGTCGGCCAGCACGAGGGCCACCATGGTCTCGGCCACGACACCCATGGCCGGCACAGCGGTGACGTCGGTGCGCTCCTTGAACGACACGGCCTCTTCCTTCGTGGCGGTGTCGACCGTCTTGAGCGTGGGCCGGTTGAGCGTGGCCAGCGGCTTCATCGCGGCTCGGGCCACGATGACCTCGCCGGTGGACATGCCACCCTCCACACCGCCGGCCAGGGCCGACTCGCGCTGGTAGCTGCCCGCCTCGGCGTCCCAGGTGATGGGGTCGTGGGCCTCGCTCCCCCGCCGAGCGGCCACCTCGAAGCCATCGCCGATCTCGACGCCCTTCACGGCCTGGATCGACATCAGCGCCTGGGCCAGGAGCGAGTCGAGCTTGCGGTCCCAGTGCACGTGGCTGCCCAGCCCCACCGGCACCCCGTAGGCCAGCACCTCCACGATGCCGCCCAGGCTGTCGCCGTCCTTGGCCGCCTCCTTGATCTCGGTGACCATCGCCTCCTCGGCGGCGGCGTCGAAGCAGCGCACGGCCGACTCGTCGATGGCGGGGAGATCGCTGGGCAGCGGGCGGGCCGCAGCCTTCGAGCGGGCGGTGCCCATCTGGATCACGTGGCTGATCACGTCGATGTCGAGCTCGGCCAGGAGCGCCTTGGCCACCGTGCCGGCGGCGACCCGAGCGGCGGTCTCACGAGCGGAGGCTCGCTCGAGGATGTCGCGGGCGTCGGTGAGGCCGTACTTCTGCATGCCGGCGAGGTCGGCGTGGCCGGGCCGCACCTGGGTGAGCGGCGCCTGGGTGGGGCCGTCCTCGGCCCGCACCGACATCTCCGTCTGCCACTTCTCCGGATCACGATCCCACTCGCTGTTGCCCACCTCGATGGCCACCGGCGACCCGAGCGTGAGCCCGTGGCGCACCCCACCGATGATGGTGACCTCGTCCTGCTCGAAGCGCATGCGCGGCCCGCGGCCGTAGCCGAGGCGACGGCGGGCCAGCTCGGCCTGCACCTGCTCCGTGGCGATGGACAGCCCAGCCGGCAGCCCCTCCACGATCACGACGAGGGCTCGCCCATGTGACTCACCCGCCGTCAGGAACCGGAGCATGCCGGTGACGTTACCGGCCACCCCGCAGCACAACGGAACCCGATGGCGCGATCGGTACGCCACGTGGCGTGCCTGTAGGTCAGCCGGGGTCGAGCATGTGCCCGTCGCCGAGTGACGGGTGGGAGCGGTTGAACACGTCGGTCGGAATCCAGCCGTCGTAGAAGGGCATCCACACGTGCAGCATCCACTGGGTGTCGTAGGTGATGTTCGTTCCGCCCAACGCGGCGCACTCCTCGTCGGTGGCGTGCTCAGAGGCGATGAAGAAGTGACCGTCCTTCACCGTGGTGCAGAGCTCACCGTGGCGGTGCCAGTGGTCGTTGTCGCCTTGGAAGCCGGCTGGGGGCAGAGGCCCGCTGTCGACGAGGTACATCATCCCGGTCAGCCTGGACATCGGCATGTTGCCGTCGTACATGAGCCAGTTCGGCCTCTCGGGATCGAAGGGTCCGGTGAGCCGACTGAGATCGGCGTAGTGCACGCCTTGGCCCGGTGACCACACCGCGACCTCGACCCAGCCGGCCGCCTCGGCGTCGGCGACGGTGGGGAACTGGGCCACGAACTCTCGAGCTGCGGTCGTCTGCTCATCGAGCGCGCGACAGTCGTCGGCCGACAGTGCACCCTTGGGCTCCGTGTACACCGACATGAAGGTGGTGTCGCCGTGGTGGCCGTCGTTGATCTCGGTGTCGGTTGGATCACACGTGATCGGACGGGCGGTCCCCGGCTCGTAGAGCAGGGGCGCTGGCTGGCAAGCGGCGAGAAGCAGCGGTACGGCGAGCGCGAGGGAGAGCATCCCGCGTCGAGGGCGTCCGAACATCATGGGTCTCCTGTCCGTGGCTCCTCCCCATGGTTCCACGACAGAGCGCCGACCTCAACCGGAGCAGAGAGGACGCCGGAACGGTCCCGGCTTCCCGGCGAACCCCCCGCTCGCGCGACCGAGGTGTAGCGGTCCTACGGCGTTGGGCGACCGGACGTTCAAGTAGCGAGGGGCTCACTCGATCCGGCCGCATCCCAACAGCTCGAGGATCGCTTCGGCAGCTCGCTCGGCCGCCTTCCCGTCGCCGAACGGACACGCAGCCGCCGCCATCTTGGCCCGACCCTCGGGATCGTTCAGCAACTCCTGCGCGAAGGCCACGATCCGATCAGCGTCGGTGCCCACGACGATCGCCCCTCCAGCGGCGACGACCTCAGGCCGCTCGGTCACGTCTCTGAGCACCAGCACCGGCACGCCGAGCGCCGATCCCTCCTCCTGCACCCCACCTGAGTCAGTCAGCACGAGCCGGGCTCCCGCCAACGCTCTCGCGAACTCGCCGTACGGCAGGGCGGGCCAGACGCTGACGTTGGGAGCAGCGACGAGCACCTCACGAACGTCGCGCTGGACGGCTGGGTTCATGTGCGTGGAGACCAGGAAGGCACATCTCGGGTTGGCCACCGCAAGACGCGAGACGGCGCTCGAGATCGCACGGATGCCCTGCCCCCACGACTCGCGCCGGTGCGCAGTGACGATCACGTGGCCATCGAATCCCTCGGGAACGCGCGACGGGTACGCCTGGGAGCGAGCCGCCGTGTGCACCACGGCATCGACCGACGTGTTGCCGATCACTCGCACGGTCGAGGGATCGATGCCCTCGCGATGGAGGTTCGAGGCAGCCTCCATCGTGGGAGCGAGGTGGAGGGCGGCCAGGGCGCTCACGAGCCTGCGGTTGCCCTCCTCCGGGAAGGGGGCGTAGAGGTCGCCGGTGCGCAATCCGGCCTCGAGGTGCACCAGGGGCATCCGTCGCCAGTAGGAGACCAGGGCACCTGAAAGGGTGGATGCCGTGTCGCCCTGCACGACGACCGCGTCGAATCGGTCAGCGGCCAGCTGCACCGAGAGAGCTCGCTGGACATCGGTGCAGAGGTCCACGAGATCGGCGGTGGACCGTTCTATCGTCAGCGAGACGTCGGGCTCGAGGTCGAACGGCTCGAGGGCCTCCCGCACGGCTGCGCCGTGCTGCCCAGTGGTGATCAAGGTCGGCTCGGCCCAGCGGTGGGCGGCCAGGGCGAGGTGCACCGGTGCCACCTTCGTCGCCTCCGGCCGCGTACCGACCACGAGCGCAACGCGTGCCGGCGCGCTCCTCACGTCGTCCCAACTTCGGCGAGCGCAGGCCCGGGGACCGCCTCCACGTGACGCACCGTCTTCACCCAGCCGTTCCTCTTGAGGAGGATCCGACCGACGGCCCGCCACGTCGCAACGAACGTCACGTAGCTGCTCAGCACCGCCAGGTGCGCCATCGCAACACTGCGGACCACACCCGAGTCGCTGCGCCGGTGGTACGCGAACGCAGCGAAGTGCATCGGAGCGAACGACAGCAGGTACCACCCGACCAGCACCACGATCCGCATCGCGGGCGTGCCGTCGCCGAGCAGTCCGCCCCCCTCAAGCGCGGGGCGAACCTGCTCCACCATCCCCCACGTGAAGAGCACGCTCCAGGGGATCACGAGGGCCAGGGGGCCCACCAGGTACGCCGTCACCTCGACGAAGCCCAGCCCCGGAAGCCGGTTCGATCGCCAGAGCTCCGGGATGCGACCGGCGCAGACGATGTGGCCCTGGTACCACCGTGTCCGCTGGCGGACGAGCGCCGCGAGGTCCTCGACCCCCTGCTGCGTGACGTGCGCGTCCGGGGTCGACGACAGCCGCCAACCCGCGGCGAGCAGCGTGACCGACAGGTCGAGGTCCTCGGTGAGCGCGTCGGACCACGGTGCGCCGAGGGGCAGCAGCGCCGAGAGCCGGGTGAACTGCCCGTTGCCGCCCAGGCTCACCGAGTGGGAGCGGATGCGGGCGACCTGGGCGAGAGCGGAGACCCCCCAGAACTCGAAGTCCTGGAGCTGACCGATCAGGGTCTCTCTGTTGCGGATGCGCACGGGAAGCTGCACACCGCCAACGGTCGGATCCTGGAACCTCGTGATCGCGCGCCCGACGGCGCCGTCCGATAGGCGGCCGTCGGCGTCCATCACGACCACCAGCACGCGGTCCGGGTCCAGACCTCGTCGATCGACCTCGGCGACCAGAGCGCGGTACCCGGTGTTGAGCGCAGCCCCCTTGCCCTGCCGGGCCTCGGGCAGGGCTCGGCGGCACACAATCAGCCGATCGCCTCCCGCACGCCTCGCCTCGCCGGCGGTGTCGTCGTCGCTCCCGTCGTCGACGACGACGACGGTGGACCTCGGGTCCTCCCGCAGAACGGCCGCCACCGTGTCACCGATGACGGCCTCCTCCTCGAGGCAGGCGATCAGGAAGAAGACGTCGAACCGCTCGGCCACCCCCATCCTGAGGAGACCTGAGGGTGCGAGCTCGATCTCCTCCTGCGGGCCGGGCTCCACCCGGGAGGGGGCGAGGTACCCGCAGACGATGAGGAGCGAGAACTGGACGATGCCCCACAGCACCAGGAGCAGAACCACGGCGCCCGCAATCTCGGCCACGGCTCAGCCCGACTCGGAGTCGGAGGCTCGCCGGACGCGCAGCGCCCGATAGCTGAGCAGCACCGTGAGCACTGTGCCCACGCCAGCAAGCAATCCACCGCCAGGCGGGCCCATCGTGGCGAGGGCGACGCCCCCCAGCGCGACCCCGCTGGCGGGCACTAGGAGAGCTGCGGACGTGTACACGGCCCCCCCTCGCATACCCAGCTCCGTTCGATCCGACGAGGCACTCCACCTGCGTCGGTCCGCGTCGAGGAGCGCGAACACGTACCAGTGACGCTCACAGCACTGCCCCCTGTTGTCTTCCGTGGCTCGGAACTTCCGGACTATAGGCCGTCCGACCTACGCAAGCCTCGTGGGGTGTGACGGCCCAGCCGCAACGCCGCGGGGTGATCGTCGAAGGTCATGGCCTTCACCGGATCGAGGACCTGTGACGACTAGAGGTAGAGGTGCTCGAAGAGGCCCCAGCCTGTTTGGCCGTCGTAGGTGAACTTGGCGACGTTGTCGACGATGCCGAACATGGCGCTGCGGCCCTCGTCGGTCGAGAGGTCCCACACCTTGCCCTGCACCTCCAGCTCCCCCTGGTAGGCGCCGTGCTTCCAGCCGTCGCCGTCGAAGCCGTAGCCGGTGCCCACACCGACGTGCACGGGGAGCACGGGCTCCACCTCCACCGCCACGTCGCCGAAGCGGATGGTGCCCTTCTCCACCAGACCGAAGAGACCGGCGCCGCCGGCGTTCCAGGTGAGGTCGTGCTCCGGGCGGCCGAGGAAGTCGACCCGGCCGTCGGGCCAGAGGCGCACGGCCTCCTCCAGCACCCGGCTGCCGTCGCCGCGCTCCTGGCAGATGAAGACCATGGCGTGGTCCTCCATCCGGAAGGGGGCGTAGAGCCAGCGGAACGGCTGCGCCTCCTTGGTGGCCAGCACGCCGGGATCCTCGGCCTCGCCGACGGGGCGGATGCCCCAGGAGCGGTCCCGGCTCCCCCACCAGTGGTCGGGCGTGACGTCGAAGCGCTTGCCGTCGACGTCGATCCAGCCGGCCCACGAGCCGAGCTGGGCCAGGCGGCAGGCGTCGAGGAAGGCCCGGCCGTTGGCGTTGCGGTCGACGTGGGGCGGCTCCTGCATCGCCGGGACGTAGCCCTCCCACGTGAGGTCGTAGGACAGGCCGTGCTCAGGAGCGTCGAGCGTGCAGCGCAGCGTCTTGAGCCCCTCGATCACCTCCACCTTGAACGGCCCCACGGTGGTGTCGAGACGGTCGAGGCCCAGCTCCCGCGACGCTCTCACCACGCGGTGCTCGTCGCCCGTGCGCACGAGGGCGAAGGCGTCCTGCACGCCGAGGTTGGGGTACTGGCCCTGGCCGATGATCAGGAACAGCTCGTCGGAGCACGGATGGCAGTTGAAGTAGTAGCGGTCGTAGAAGTTGCGGTCGCTGGTCCCCGGCTGCCGGATGGGCTGGGCCACCTGGTGGATCGGGAGGTCGTCGAGGGGCGAGAGCATGGTGGTGAGGGTCTCCTGCTGGTGCGTCGTCGGGGTGGTCAGGTGCGCTCGTCGAGCATGCGGGTGAGCAGCTGGCTGCCGGTCTGGTCGTAGGCCATCTCGGTGGCGCCGGGGAACACGCCGCTGGCGTCGAGGAGCTGCATGACGCGGGTCATGACCGCGGCGTAGCGAGTGGCGCCGAGGAGCTCGTACCACTCGAGGTGCTGGGCCGATCGGCCGCTGGCCGCCTCCCAGCGGGCGATGGACTCGGCGCGGTCGGGCAGGCCGGGGAGCCGGGGGACGCCGAAGGCGTCGACGTGGTGGCGGTCGATCAGGAGGTACCAGGCCAGGTCCTGCACGGGGTCGCCGGCGGTCACCATCTCCCAGTCGAGCACGGCGGCCACCGACTGGTCGGCGGCGAAGATCATGTTGCCGATCCGGGAGTCGCCCCAGCACAGCGCCGGCTCGGGGTCGGCCGGGGGCACCGAGGCGGCCAGCACCTCGAAGGCGCGGTCGACCGGGGGGTAGGGCACCTCGCCGGCTGCGAACGTGCGGTACTCGCGGTCGAGCTCGAGCTGGCGCTCGGGGCTGACGGGCTCTACCCAGTCGAGCCCCGCGGCGCTCCTGTCGATGCGGTGGATGGCACCCATGGTGTCGATCCCGTTGCACCACACGCGGCGCTGGGCCTCCGGCGGCAGGGCCGGCATCCAGCCTTCGGCGTGGTAGCAGGGGTTGTCGGCCGGGACCTCGCCGTCGACGCGGGGCATGCACAGGAAGCGGGCGCCGAGCACGTCGGTGCCCTCCTCGAACCACAGCACATCGGGGACGGGCACGGTGCCCTCGGCGTGCAGCGCCCGCAGCACCCGCACCTGCTCGTCGAAGGCGGTGCTGGGGAACACGGTGTGGCCGGTGGGCTCCACCCGGATCACGAGCGGGTGGACCTCGCCGCCCCACGTGGCCTCGAACAGCAGCGTCTCGTTGGAGAAGCCGGACAGACCGGGGATGGCGACCTCGCCCACCTCGACCTCGTCGGCACCGGTGCGGGCCGCCAGCCAGCCGGCCAGTGCAGCGCGGGTGGCGGCTGGGTCGCGCTCGGTCGATACGGCCACTCGATCCCCCCGGGGTGTGAACTGGAACGCGTTCTAGTTCTGAGTTGTAGCAGGTGACGGACCGACGCGGGCTCAGTAGCGCAGGTCGGCGGCGAAGAGCACCACCACGAAGCACCCCAGCGCCAGCGCCGGACCGAAGGGGAAGGCGCCGCGCCGACGGGCCAGGGCGTTCACCACGAGGCCGAACACGACCCCCAGCAGGCAGCCGAGCATCAGGCCGTAGAGGACGAGCCGGAGCGGGCCGGCCACGGGGTAGTCGGGGGTCCAGCCCAGCCAGCCGAGGTAGAGGCCCATCACCAGAGCCAGCTTCACGTCGCCGAAGCCCATGCCGGCCGGGTACACGAGGTGGGGCACCAGCAGGAGCAGGAAGTAGCCGAAGGCGCCCACCAGCGCGGCGCGCAGGGAGCCGGCCTCGTCGATCCGCAGCGACACCGCGGCGACCAGGGGAACGGCGATCGCCAGCGTGGGGAAGGTGATGCGATCGGGGATGCGGAGGTGCTGCAGGTCGATGGCCGACACCGCGATCAGCGACGCAGCGAGAAGGAGGAGCGGCACGATCTGCCAGGTGTCGCCGTAGCGCACGCCGAGCTGGGCGAAGGCGGCCATGGTGGCCAGCTCCACCCAGAGCCAGCGCCACGGGAGCGGGGCGCCGTGGCTGCGGCCGGCGCGCAGGATCCAGGGCTGGAGCGGGAGGCCCAGCACCTCGACGGGCGCCAGCGGCTCCTCCTCACGTACGCCACGCAGGGGCAGCCGGTCGGGGACGCGCTCCACCAGCACGTTGAGGAACGAGCCCACGAACGGGCCGAGCAGGACCAGGCCCACGACGACGGCGGTGTGCACAGCGGCAGGCTATTGGCCCGACGACCTCAGCCGGTCCCCGAGCAGAGGTAGCGGAGCTCGTCGGGGTCGACGGCGCGGTCGGCGGCGGCCTCGATGTCGACCAGGCCCTCCTGTACCAGCTCGGCGAGCGACTGGTCCATGGTGCCCATGCCGCTCGACACCCCGCCCACGATGGCCTTGGCCAGGTTGGGGCTGTCGCCGGTGCGGATGCACTCGGTGACGACCGGCGTGGGCAGCAGCACCTCGGCGGCCAGGGCCAGACCACCGTCGATGGCGGGCACCAGCTGCTGCACGACGAGGCCGCGGAGCGTGGTGGCCAGCTGCACCCTGGCCTGGGGCTGCTGCTCGGTGGGGAACACGTCGACGATGCGCTCGATGGTCTTCACGGCATCGACCGTGCGCAAGGTGGCCAGCACCAGCTGCCCGGTCTCGGCCGCGGCCAGGGCCAGGCGGATGGTCTCGAGGTCGGGCAGCTCCCCCACCACCAGCACGTCGGGGTCCTGGCGGCGGGCGTAGCGCAGCCCGGAGGCGAAGGTGGCCGTGTCCTCCCCCACCTCGCGTTGGTTCACGAGGCTGCGCCGGTGCTTGTGCAGGAACTCGATGGGCTGCTCGAAGGTGAGGATGTGACAGGCCCGTTGGCGGTTGATGCGGTCGACGAGGGCGGCCAGCGTGGTGGAGGTGCCGGAGCCGTGGGGCCCGCAGACGAGGATCAGACCCTTCTTGTGCTCCACCCAGTCGATGACCTCATCCGGCAGCCCGAGGTCCTCCCCGGCGGGGATCTCCGCCGGCACGAGCCGGAGCACGGCGCCGACGGAGTCGCGCTGCACGAAGGCCGACACCCGGAACCGGCCCTGGCCGGGGATGGCGTGAGACGTGGACAGCTCGCCCTCGGCCAGGAAGCGGTCACGCTGGCGCTGGGTGAGCATGGTGAGCACCAGGCGCCGCACCTCGGAGCCGTTCAGCACGGGGAACCCCTCGAGGGGGTGCAGCTCGCCCTGGATGCGCACGACGGGAGGGGCGCCCACAGTGAGGTGGAGGTCGGAGCCCCCCATGTTCACCACCGTGTCGAGCAGCGTGGCCAGGTCGACGCCCTTGTCGGCCCGGGGTCGGGCGGCGGGCGGGGCCGCCTCACCCGACGACTCGGCCCAGTCGTCGTCGCTCTCGGGCGCGGGGCCGTACATCTGCTCCACGAGGCGCAGCAGCTCGTCGCGGCTGGCCACGGCCGGCACCACAGGGACGCCGAGGTCCTCGGCCAGGGCCACCAGCACCGCCTCGTCGCCCGGGTCTTCCATCACCACCACGAGGCCATCGGCGCGGCGCTCGAGGGCCACGGCCAGGTAGCCGCGAGCCAGGTCCTCGGCCACGAGGCCCCACACGTCGGGCAGGATCGACGCCTCGGCCAGGTCGACGTAGGGCACACCGAGCTCGCTCGCCACGGCGGCCATGAGGTCTTGCTCGCTCACCAGGTTGCCGTCGAGCACGAGCTGGCTCAGGTGGGTGCCCTCCGTGACCTCGCGTGCCAGCAGCTCGTCGAGGACGTCGCGTGACAGCACACGACGGGAGACCAGGAACTCACCGAGCCGGCGGGAGGAGATGCGCATGGTCAGAGCATGGTCGCGCACGGCGACCGCCCGGAGGGACCCTCGGTCAGCTCTTCACCGACGACAGGAACTTGAGGAGGAGACCACGGTTGAGCGTCTCGTCGCCCTCGTCGACGCCGTCGAGGGCGGCCTCGCGCTCCTCGTCGGTCTCGGCTTCGGCGGCGGCCCGCACCGCGTCGGCGGCTCGGGGCGACAGGGTGGCCAGCTGCCGCGACAGCTCCTCGTCGACCTCCGGGCCTTGGCCGGGGGTCAGCCGGTTGGCCAACCCCGGGAAGGCGGCGGCGAGGTCGTCGATCGCCAGCTCCTCGGGGGGCTCCTCCGCAGGAGCGTCGGGCTCGTCGTAGGACGCCGTGGCGT